>NZ_CP040695.2:2846345-3162605 GCF_005954645.2 Nocardioides sp. S-1144 | reverse complement strand
AGGCCGTGGTGGTGATGAGCTTCGTGGTGCTGGTGCTGTGGATCCCGCTGCGCGAGATGCCCGGCGTCGGCACCCTGGCCAACGCCCTCGTGGTCGGGTTCTCCGCCGACGCGACCCTGGCCGTGCTCGAGGTCCCCGGCCCGTTCGCCGCCCGGCTCGCGCTCATGGTCGGCGGCGTCCTGGTCTGCGGCGTGGCCACCGCCCTCTACATCGGCGCCCAGCTCGGCCGCGGCCCCCGCGACGGCCTGATGACCGGACTGGCCCGCCGCACCGGCCTGTCCCTGCGCCTGGTGCGCACCGGTCTGGAGGTCACCGTGGTCCTGGTCGGACTGGCCCTCGGCGGCGTCCTGGGGCTCGGCACCGTCCTCTACGCCCTCGGCATCGGGCCGGTGGCCCAGGCCCTGATGCCGTACTTCGTCGTCGACGTCGGCGCGACCCCACCGGTCCCCGAGGTCCCCGAGGCCGGCTGAGGTCCGAGGTCAGCGACCGCGGCGCTCCTGCATCGCCGCGACGACCCGGTCGAAGCGGGCCCGGTCGAGGGTCGCCCCCTCGCGTCGCACCGCGGACGGCGCCAGCCGCAGCACGCGGTCGAGGCGCACCTCGCTGGGCCGGCCCTGGCGGTCCCAGGCGCCGGTGCCGAGGTCGAACCACGCGTCGGCGTCGTGCCGGCGGTCGTGGTCCTTGCTGGTGAGCATCAGCCCGAGCAGGTCCGCGCCGTCGACGGCCAGCACCAGCACCGGCCGGTCCTTCCCGCGCGTCGCGTCCTCCTCGTAGGGCACCCACGCCCACACGACCTCGCCCGGGTCGGCGACGCCGTTCGCGTGCGGCGCGTAGGTGACCTGCGGGGTGCCGCCGAAGTCGCCGCGGTACGCCGGCCCCGCCGGACTGGCGGTCGGACGGGCGGTCGGACGGGCCGCCGGCCGGACCGGGGCGGTCGGACGGGCCGCCGGCCGGGCCGGGGCGGTCGGACGCCGTCGCCACACCCTGCGCGCCCAGCGCGCGACCGCTCGCTCTGCCATGTCCCGAACCCTACCGACGGCGCGGGCCGGGCAGCTGCGGAGCGGTTGGCCCGCGACGCGAGGTGATCTGCGTGACAGACTGCGCGCCATGACCGCAGGCACCCCCGAGCAGCCGGGCGGCGAGGCCGCCGTCGCACCCCTCGCCCCGCCCGACCCCGTGATCACGCTCACCGCCCCCGAGGCGCCGCCGCTGGTCCTCGAGACGCAGGCGCCGAGGATGGCGCCGCCGGTCGCGGCGGCCGTGCTGCCCGAGCTCGACGCCAAGGTCGAGGGCTTCCTCGCCGCGCTGGGCAGCACCCAGGCCGGCAGCCCCGAGTTCGCGGCCCAGGCCGAGAACGTCCGGACGATGGGCGACGCCGAGATCCGCAAGGCGGCCGAGACCTCCAACCGGATGCTCGACAAGCCGGTGACCGCGCTCAAGGAGGGCGGGATCGCGCAGGGCTCGGCGGTCGGCCGGACCCTGCTCGAGCTGCGCCGCACCGTGGAGGACCTCGACCCCAGCCAGGCCACCGGGGCCAAGCGCTGGCTCGACCTGCTGCCCTTCGGCGACAAGATCACCGACTACTTCCGCAAGTACCAGTCGGCGCAGACCCAGCTCAACGGCATCCTGCACAGCCTGCGCAACGGCCAGGACGAGCTGCAGCGCGACAACGTCGCCCTCAACCTGGAGAAGACCAGCCTGTGGGCGGTGATGGGCCGGCTCAACCAGTACGTCTACGTCGCCGAGCGCCTCGACGCCAAGCTCGCGGCGCGGATCGCCGAGCTCGAGCTGAGCGACCCCGAGGCGGCGAAGGCGCTGAGCCAGGACGTGCTCTTCTACGTGCGGCAGAAGCACCAGGACCTGCTCACCCAGCTCGCCGTCTCGATCCAGGCCTACCTCGCGATCGACATCATCATCAAGAACAACATCGAGCTCATCAAGGGCGTCGACCGGGCCTCGACGACCACCGTCTCGGCCCTGCGGACGGCGGTGATCGTGGCCCAGGCGCTGGGCAACCAGAAGTTCGTGCTCGACCAGATCACCGCGCTCAACACCACGACGTCCGGGATGATCCAGCGCACCTCCGAGATGCTCCGGGAGAACTCGGCGGCGATCCAGGAGCAGGCGGCGTCCTCGACGATCGGCATCGAGCAGCTGCAGGCGGCCTTCGCCAACATCTACGCCACCATGGACTCCATCGACGAGTTCAAGCTCAAGGCGCTCGACTCGATGTCCTCCACGATCGGGGTCCTCGAGACCGAGGTCGAGAAGTCGCGGTCCTACCTCGACCGGGTCCAGAAGCACGACGCCCGCAACGCCGCGGGCACCCTCGACCTCTCCGCGCAGCCGCTGAGCTGACCCGGACCGACACCGAATCCGGGACGCGCGTGGGACTGAGGGACTGGTGGCGGCACCGCCGCGACGGGAGCGGCGCCGCCGACGTCACCGCGACCCCGGCGCCGCCGACCGAGCAGGACGTGCTGGCCGCCCTCAACCGGCTCAACGCCCAGCTGACGGCGGCCGGCGCCCCCGCCGTGGTGACCACGCGGGTGGTCCGGATCGCCCGCGCCATCAACGACACGCTGCCGCGGATGCGCAACCTGGGGCTCGGCTCGCAGGAGGGGTACTCCGTGGTGGCGACGGCCACGACCTACCTGCCGGAGGCGGTCGGCGCCTACCTGCGGCTGCCGCGCGAGTGGGCCGACACCCGCCCGATCGACGGCTACAAGACCTCGCTCATGGTGCTCGTCGAGCAGCTCGAGCTGCTCGCGGCGACGACCGACAAGATCCTGGACGCCGCCAACCGGGCCGACGCCCAGGCCCTGGTCGCGCACGGGATGTTCCTCGACGCCAAGTTCGGGCAGACCTCCGACGGCGGCCCCGACCTGCAGCTGGGCAGCCCGACGTGAGAGGACGACGATGACGACGCCGACCCCGACGCCTACCCCGCCGCCGGGCCCCACACCGGCCCCCTCGCTGGCGGCGGCGCTCGCGGCGCTCGAGGACGTCGCGGTGGGCGCCGGCGTCGACGCCACGACCGCGCGCCACGAGGGCGAGAGCCTGGCCGCCACCGTGGCCGAGCCGTCCCGCGGGGCCTTCGTCGACTGGTGCGCCGAGACCGGCCGCCCGACGTCGGCCGAGGCGTTCCAGGACGCCGCGTCGCGCGGGCGCCGCTACCGGGCGGCCCCGACCGCCTCGATGAGCCTGCTCGCCACCACCGGCTCCACCCACGCCCCGGCCTACGCCGCCGCCCTCGGCGACGTCGCCCTGGCCGCGGCCGGCCTCGGCACGCCCGACCCGCGGGCCACCGGCAACGCCGCCACCGCCGCGGCCGCCCAGCTCTCCGAGCCCGGGGGGCCGGGGGTCCGGCCGGCGGCGCCGACCCTGGGCGAGGAGGTGACGGACTCGCTGCTGCAGCAGCTCTCCGTCGTCCAGCGCCGGCTCGCCGGCCTGGGCAGCCCGCTCTCGGCGCCGATCGCGGGCCCGCCCACGGGTCCGACCGGGGGGTCCCCGCTCGCCACGGCACCGGCCGCCCCCGAGCCGCCCGTCGGCTCCGAGCCCGCGCCGGAGGTGCCGAGGAGGAGCGTCGAGGAGCTGCTCGCCGAGCTCGACGGGCTCGTCGGACTGGCCGACGTCAAGGCCGAGATCCACCGGCAGGCCGCCGTGCTGCGCGTCGAGGGGCTGCGCGCCGAGGCCGGGCTGAAGGCCGCGACGATCACCCGGCACCTGGTCTTCAACGGCAACCCCGGCACCGGCAAGACCACGGTTGCCCGGCTGGTCGCCGGCATCTACCAGGCGCTCGGACTGCTCTCGAAGGGCCAGCTGGTCGAGGTCGACCGCTCCGAGCTGGTCGCCGGCTACCTCGGCCAGACCGCGATGAAGACCGCCGAGGTCGTCGCGTCCGCGGCCGGCGGCGTGCTGTTCATCGACGAGGCCTACTCGCTGTCGGGTGACCAGTACGGCCGTGAGGCCATCGACACGCTGGTCAAGGAGATGGAGGACCGGCGCGACGACCTCGTCGTCATCGTCGCCGGCTACCCGCTGCCGATGGCGGTCTTCATCTCCGAGAACCCCGGCCTCGCGAGCCGGTTCCGCACCACGATCGACTTCGCCGACTACACCGACGACGAGCTGGTGCGGATCTTCGCCGTGATGGCCGCCGGGGCCGAGTACGACGCCGCCGAGCCGGTGCTCGCCCGGCTGCGCGACGTCCTCGCGGGCGTGCAGCGCGGACCGACGTTCGGCAACGCGCGCCACGTCCGCAACCTGCTCGAGGCCGCGATCGGCCGGCACGCCTGGCGGCTGCGCGAGGTCGACGCACCGACCCTCGAGCAGCTGCGCACCCTCGACGTCGACGACCTCGACGCCCCGGCCGAGCTGCTCGCGCCGGCCGTCGAGGTGCCGGCCGGAGTGGTCGACATCGTGCCCCCCGAGCCCGAGCCCGAGCCCGAGCCCGACCGCGAGGAGACCCCGTGACGCAGACCGCCTCGCCGCCGGCGCCCGCGCCGCAGCCCGCGCCGGCCGGCCAGGCCCCGCCGGGCCGGGCCACCCACGCCTCGGTCCAACCGGCCAGCAGCGGCTTCACCGAGAACGTGCCGCGGCTGCTCAACCGCCTCCAGACGATCGCCATCGCGGCCTGCGTCGTCTTCGGCGTCCTCGCCGTGGTCGTGCAGGTGCTGGCGTGGCAGGCCAACGGGCGCGCCGCCGCCAACACCGAGCAGGTCGTGCGCGTGCAGGAGGTCCAGTCGCTGCTGCTGCGCGCCGACGCCCTGGCCACCAACTCCTTCCTGGTCGGCGGGCTCGAGCCGACCGACGCCCGCGCCGACTACGACGACGCGGTCGAGCGGGCGCTCCGCCTGGTCGCCGACGCGGCCGAGGCCCAGCCGGCCGACCGCGAGGTTCTCGCCGACCTCAACGCCGCGATCACCGACTACACCACCGCGGTGAGCCAGGCCCGCGACTACAACCGCCAGCAGCTCCCCATCGGCATCGCCTACCTCAACGACGCCGGCACCTCCCTGCGCACCGACGCGCTGCCGGCGGTCGACGCCCTCGTCGACGCCAACGCCGAGCGCGCCGTCGACGAGATGGACGCCCAGCACCCGTGGTGGCTGCTCGGCCTCGGGATCCTCGCGGTCGCCGTCCTGCTCTGGGTCAACCAGCAGGTCGGGCGCCGGTTCCGCCGACGGCTCAACGTCGGGCTCGCCGTCGCGGCGGCCATCGTCGGCGTCCTCGCCCTCGGCACCGGCGCCCACGCCTTCCTGCGCGAGGGCCACAACGAGTCCCTGCGCGACGGCGCCTACGGCGAGGCGGTCGCCGCCGCGAGCGCCCGCACGGCCGGCAACGACGCGAAGGCCCGGGAGAGCCAGGGCCTCATCAACCGCGGGGCCGGCGCCACCTACGAGAAGAACTGGGACGAGCAGGCCGCCGTGGTCGACGACAACACCACCCGGTCGACCGAGGGGCTCTGGGGCGCCTACGTCGAGGCGCACCGGGCGATCCGCGACCTCGACGACGCCGGCGACTGGGGCGCGGCCGTCGCGCTGGCGACGTCCACCGAGGAGGGCTCGGCCACCGCGGCCCTCGACGAGTTCGACGCCGCGACGGCCGCGGTCGCCGCCGACCAGGGACAGCAGGCCAGCGACGGCTTCGGCTCCGGCGGCGCCGTCGCGCTCGTGCTGGTGGCCCTCACGATCCTCGGGGCCCTCGCCGCCGCCGGTGCGGTCACCCGCGGGATCGACCTACGGCGCAAGGAGTACCAGTGAACCGCCGCCCGCGCCTCCTCGGCGCCCTCGCCACCCTCGCCGGGGCCGTGCTGCTCGCCGGGTGCGGCGGCTACGACACGACCACGGTGCCGGAGCCGGAGGCACCGGCGGCCGCGCCGCCGGCCGCCGCCGCGGACTGCACCAACGACGGCAAGGACGAGCTCCGCTCCTACAGGCCGACGCCGGGCGTCCGCGACAGCGCGACCGTCCGGGAGATCCGCGACTCGGGCAAGCTGGTCGCCGGGGTCGCCGGCGACACCTACCTCCTGGGCTCGCGCAACCCGGAGACCAACGAGCTCGAGGGCTTCGACATCGAGCTCGTCTACGCCATCGCCGGCGAGATCTTCGGGATCGACCGCCAACAGGTCATCGACGACAACGTGGTCGAGTTCCGGGTGATCACCGCCTCCGACCGGATCGCGATGCTCCAGGACGGCACGGTCGACATCGTCGCCCGCAACATGACGATCAACTGCGCCCGGTGGAAGCAGATCGCGTTCTCGGCCGAGTACTACCGCGCCGGCCAGAAGATCCTGGTGGGCAAGGGATCGGGCATCACCACCGAGGAGGACCTCGCGGGCAAGCGGATCTGTGCCTCCGCCGGCACGACGACGATCGACAACATCCTCACCCTCGTGCCGGACGCCGAGATCGTGACCGCCCCGGACAACTCCCGCTGCATGGTCCGCTTCCAGAACGGTGACGCCGACGCCGTCACCTCCGACGACACCGTGCTCGCCGGGTTCCTGGCCCAGGACCCCTACGCGGAGCTCCTGGACACCGTCCAGCTCACCCAGGAGCCGTACGGCGTCGGGGTGAGCCGCGACCGGCCCGACCTGGTCCGCCTGGTCAACCAGGTGCTCGAGGACTGGAGTGGCGGTGCCTGGCAGCGGGCCTACGACGCCACGCTCGGGACCGCCGACGCCGACCTCGGTGCGACCCAGCCGCCCCGCGCGTACGGCCGATGAGTGCCGCGGTGACGACCGACGCCCCCCTCACCGCGCCCGTGGCGCCCGGCTCGCTCGGCAGCACGCCCGAGCCGGCGGAGCTGGGCGCGTACCTGGCCGCCCTGGAGGCGTGGGTCCGGCTGCGCCGCAGCGAGCTCGACGACCTCGACGCCGCCGCGCTCGCCGCGGGCCGCGGGGCCGAGGTGGCCACCGACGTGGCGCTCGCGCTGTCGTTGTGGAAGAACGTCTCCGACCGCTACCGCGAGATGTGGACCCTGTGGGACGGCGGTCGCGTGCTCCCCACCGACCGCGAGCGGATCGGCTCGCTGGTCTGGGGTCGCCTCGGCGGCGCCGGTGGACCGGCGTCCCAGGGGATGTCGGTGCCCGAGGCCTGCCGGCTCAACGACGCCATCGCCGGCCAGCTGCACGCCCGCCTCGAGCTGGGCGCCGGCGCCGGCGAGGCCGCCGTCCGCGTCAAGGGCCTGCGCGCGCAGCTCGAACGGATCCGCGACCAGGTCGCCCTCGAGCCGGCCCTGCTGCGCGACGACGCCGTCGACCGGCTCGCCTCCCTCATGGTCCGGCTCAACGACGTCGCCGAGCGCGCCGGTCGCGGCGCCGACGTCGGGGGCCTGCTCAACCCCCTCGAGCAGGACGCCGCGCTGTACGAGCGCGACCTCATCGTGGGAAATCAGAAGCGCCGCGAGGCTCGTGGCCTGGTCGAGCAGGCGCGCACCCGGCGGGCCGCGCTCGTGGCCCGCGAGGCCGAGCTCGCCACCCTGGCCGCCACCTGCGTCGCGACCGTCGACCCGGCGCCGCGCTTCGCCGTCCCGGACGTCGACGCGCTCGGCCCGGTGCCGAACACGGCCGAGGCGCTGACGCCCTACCTCGACCGCCTCGACCGCGTCGACCAGGCGATCGCCTACGCCCACGAGCGCTACGCCGCCGCGCTGGCCGAGCACACCGACCTCGCCGCGCTCCTCGACGCCCACGTCGCCAGGGCCCGCGCCGGCGCCCTGGCCGACCACGCCGACCTCGCGGCCAGCGAGCGCCAGGCGCGCGACGTCCTCGCCCGGCGCCCGGCGCCGATGGCGGTCTGCCGCCAGCTCGTCTCGACCTACCGGTCCTGGCTCACCGCCCTCACCTCCGGACCCGCCGCGCCACCCGTGGCCGGGCCCCCCACCGGGAAGGACGCGACCTGATGAGCGCCCCCGCCTGCACCCAGCCGGGCTGCACCGGCACCCTCGCCGACGGCTACTGCGACACCTGCGGGATGGCGCCGAGCCCCGGCTCCGGCCCGGCAGCGGCACCGGCCGCACCGGCGCCGGCGGCGTCGACCCCGGCCGGTCCCGCCGCGACCGGTGCCTGCACCCAGCCCGGTTGCACCGGCACCCTCGCCGACGGCTACTGCGACACCTGCGGCATGGCCGGCGGCTCCGCCCCGGCCGCGGCGGCCCCCGCCGGCTCGGCCGGCTCCGTCGCCACCTCGCCCACGCCGCCGCCCGCCGCGACCGACGCGCTGTCGTCGCGGACGTCGTCGGCCCAGGTGCCCTCGGCGCGCTTCGGCTCGGCGCGGGCCACCGGCACCAGCGTCACCACGCGCCGCACGCGCTCCGGCTCGCAACGGATGCGGGCCGCACGCATCGGTGCCGGCCTCACCAGCGTCCCGCCGGCACCGCCGGTCGACCCGGTGGAGGCGATCCGGCCCGACCCGATGGTCCCCGAGGACAAGCGCACGTGCTCCAGGTGCGGCAACGCCGTCGGCCGCGGCCGCGACGGCGTCCCCGGGCGCACCGAGGGCTTCTGCGCCCAGTGCGGCCAGGAGTTCTCCTTCACCCCGAAGCTCCAGCCGGGCGACCTGGTCGGCGGGCAGTACGAGGTGGCCGGCGCGATCGCCCACGGCGGCCTCGGCTGGATCTACCTCGCCCGCGACCGCAACGTCTCCAACCGGTGGGTCGTGCTCAAGGGCCTGCTCAACTCCGGCGACCCCGACGCGCTCGCAGCGGCGATCGCCGAGCAGCAGTTCCTGGCCCAGGTCGAGCACCCGCTGATCGTCGAGATCTACAACTTCGTGACCCACGAGGGCGCCGGCTACATCGTGATGGAGTACGTCGGCGGCCACTCCCTCAAGCAGGTGCTCAAGGAGCGGATGCGGGTCAACGGCGGCAGCTACGACCCGCTGCCGGTCGACCAGGCGCTGGCGTTCGTGCTCGAGATCCTGCCGGCCTTCCAGTACCTGCACGACCTCGGACTCGTGTACTGCGACTTCAAGCCCGACAACATGATCCAGGTCGCCGACGCCCTCAAGCTGATCGACCTCGGCGGCGTCCGGCGGATCGACGACGAGGAGTCGGCGATCTACGGGACGGTCGGCTACCAGGCGCCCGAGGTGGCCCAGGTCGGGCCCAGCGTGGCCTCCGACCTCTACACGATCGGCCGCACGCTGGTCGTGCTGTGCATGGAGTTCCGCGGCTACCAGGGCACCTACCTGCACAGCCTGCCCCCGGTGGGGAGCACGCCGCTGTTCGCCGCGAACGACTCGCTGTACTGGCTGATCGCCAAGTGCTGCGCGCCCGACCCTGCCGACCGGTTCTCCTCGGCCGACGAGCTCCGGACGCAGCTGCTCGGCGTCCTGCGCGAGACGGTCGCCCGCAGCACCACCGGCACCGCCCTGACCTCGGCGGCGTCGGTGCTGTTCGAGGCGCCGGCGACCGCGCGCGGCGTCCTGCTGTGGTCGCAGCTGCCGCTGCTCCGCGTCGACACCACCGACCCCCAGCACGCGTGGTTGAGCGGGATCGCGGCCACCGGCCCCGACGAGCTGCTCGACGTCCTCACCTCGCAGGCCCCGGCGCAGTCGCCCGAGGTGCTGCTCGCGATCGCGCGGGCGGCGCTGGAGAAGGGCGACACCGCGCTGGCCCACGACACCGCCGCCCAGCTCCTCGCCGACGACCCCTGGGAGTGGCGGGCCCTGTGGGTCGAGGGCCTGGCCGCGATGAGCCAGCGCGACTGGGCGCGCGCCACCGCCTCCTTCAACGCCGTCTACCAGCAGGTGCCCGGCGAGCTCGCCGCCAAGCTGGCCCTCGCCGTCGCCTGCGAGAACGGCGGCCAGCCCGAGGTCGCGGAGTCGCTCTACCTCACCTGCGCCGCCACCGACGCGGCCTACGTGGCCCCGGCCGCGTTCGGCGTCGCGCGGATCCGCGCCGAGCGCCGCGACGCGCCGGGCGCCGTCGCCGCCCTCGACCTGGTCCCGAGGACCAGCCGGGGCTACCCCGAGAGCCGGCAGCTGCGGGCCGAGGTGCTGCTCGGGCAGGGGGCGACCGACCTGCGCGTCCTCGACCAGGCCATGCGCTCGATCGAGTCCGCCTCGATGGACCCCGCCACCCACGGCCGCTACACCGTGCGGATCCTCGAGCAGGCCCTCGCCGTGGTGACCTCGTCATCCGGCCCGTCGTCCGGCCCGTCGTCCGACCCGACGACGGGGGTGGCGATCGGGTCCACGGTGGCCGACGAGGCCGGGCTGCGGGCCGGCATCGAGAAGGCCTACCGGGCCCTCGCCCGCGACGCCGCCGACCTCGGCGAGCGCGTCGAGCTGGTCAACCGCGCCAACGCTGTCCGCGCCTGGACCCTCACCTGAGCACGCGAAGGAACACCTTGTGAACTGTCCCTCCTGCGCCGAGCCCCTCGCACCGGGCGCCGCGTTCTGCGAGGCCTGCGGCACGCCGGTCGGTGCCGTCGCGCCGCCCGCTGCGGCGCCGGCGGCCGACGTCGCGGCCGAGGCGGCGCCGTTCGAGCTGACCACGGCCACCGCGGTGCCCGGGCGGCCCGCGCCCGGCACGCCGCGGC
Organism: Nocardioides sp. S-1144; assembly: GCF_005954645.2. Classification (NCBI taxonomy): domain Bacteria; kingdom Bacillati; phylum Actinomycetota; class Actinomycetes; order Propionibacteriales; family Nocardioidaceae; genus Nocardioides; species Nocardioides dongxiaopingii. The sequence goes on along the minus strand of NZ_CP040695.2, from coordinate 3,152,053 downwards.
CCTGCCTGCAGTGCGGGGGAGCGGTCGGCCCGGACGGCTACTGCGAGTCGTGCGGCTCCAAGCAGCCCAGCGAGCGCGACCACTTCCGGGAGGCGCCGGCCGACTGGGTCGCCGGGGCCTGCGACCGCGGGATCAGGCACTCGCGCAACGAGGACGCGATGGCGCTGTTCGCCACCGGCGACCGGGCCGTGCTCGTCGTGCTCGACGGCGTCTCCAACACCGACGACTCCCACCTGGCCTCGCTCGCCGGCGCCCGGGCCGCGCGCGACGCGCTCGTCGTCCCGATGCCCAGCGGCATGGGCACCGCGGAGAGCCGGGCCGCGGCCGTCACGCGGACCTTCGCCGCCGCGGTCGACGGGGCCCAGCGGTCGATCGTCGCCCTGACGCCGGAGGGCTCGACCCAGCCGCCGTCCGCGACGTTCTCCGCCGTGGTCGTCGAGGGACGCACCGCCGGCCGGGCGCGATTGCACGTCGCCAACATCGGCGACTCGCGGTGCTACTGGCTGCCCGACGCCGGCGACGGCGTCCAGCTCACGGTCGACGACTCGGTCGCGCAGGTGCAGATCGCCGCCGGGGCCTCGCGCCAGGAGGCCGAGCAGGGGCCGCAGGGCCACGCCATCACCCGCTGGCTCGGGATCGACGCGCCCGACCTCGCCCCGCGCGTCACCAGCCTCGACGTCGCCGGCCCGGGCTGGGTGCTCAACTGCTCCGACGGCCTGTGGAACTACGCCTCGGAGCCGCAGGAGCTCGCCGACCAGGTCGCCGCCGCGGCGACGACCGACCCGCAGGCCCTGGCGCTGGCCCTGGTCGCCTTCGCCAACGCCCGCGGGGGCCAGGACAACATCACCGCCGTGCTCGCCCGCGTCGACGCACCGGCCGGGCCGGGCGTGGCCGACCCAGGGCACAATGCCGCTACCGCCGACGAAGGGGAGACCGATGGCTGAGTTCGACGCAACCGTCTACCAGAACGAGTTCCTGCCCGACGGGGGCACCGACGTCAACGCGATCGTCACCGTCACCTGCACCGGTGCCGGCTCGGCGGTGACCAGCGGCGGGGGAGCCTCGGCCGGCGAGATCATCATCGTCGACACCTCCGGCTCGATGGGCCCGAGCACCATGGCCGCCGCGCGGCAGGCCGCCGCCACGGCGGTGGGGGAGATCCTCGACGGCGTGTGGTTCGCCGTCATTGCCGGCTCCGACCGCGCGATGCTCGCCTACCCGCCGGTGTCCTCGGGTCCCGGGATGGTGCGGATGTCGGCGCAGACCCGGGCCGAGGCGCAGGAGGCGATCTCCCGGTTCGTCGGCAGCGGCGGCACGGCGATGAGCACCTGGCTCGACCTGGCCGGCCAGCTGTTCTCCTCCGTGGAGGGCGTCACCCAGCGCCACGCCATCCTGCTCACCGACGGCGAGAACCGCGAGGACGCCGGCAAGCTCGACACCGCCATCCAGCGGGCCACCGGCTACTTCCAGTGCGACTGCCGCGGCGCCGGCACCGACTGGCAGGTCGAGGAGGTCCGGCGGATCTCGCAGGCCCTGCTCGGCACCGTCGACATCATCCCGACGCCCGAGACGATGGTCGAGCAGTTTCGGGCGATGATGCAGGCCTCGATGTCGCGCGGCGTCGCCGACGCCCAGCTGCGGGTCTGGACGCCGCAGGGCGCGCAGATCCTGTTCGTGCGCCAGGTCGCGCCGACCGTGGAGGACCTCACCGGCCGCCGCACCGACGTCAACCCGCTCACCGGCGCCTACCCGACCGGCGCGTGGGCCGACGAGTCGCGCGACTACCACGTCGGCGTCCGGGTGGCGGCCAAGGCGATCGGCCAGGAGCAGCTCGCCGCCCGGGTGCAGCTCGCGATCGGCGACGACGTCATCACCCAGGCCCTGGTCAAGGCGACCTGGTCCGGCGACTCCGAGCTCACCGCCAAGATCGACCAGCAGGTCGCCCACTACACCGGGCAGACCGAGCTGGCCGAGATGATCCAGGAGGGCCTGGCGGCCAAGGCGGCCGGCGACGAGGCCACCGCCACCACCAAGCTCGGCCGCGCCGTGCAGCTTGCCGCCGCCACCGGCAACGAGGAGGCGACGTCCAAGCTCCGCAAGGTCGTCGACGTCGACGACGAGCGCGAGGGCACCGTCCGGCTGAAGCGGGCGGTCGCCAAGGCCGACGAGATGGCGCTCGACACGGCGTCCACCAAGACCACCCGCATCAAGAAGTGAGCCGGACGACGTGAGCCAGACCTGCCCCGCGGGCCACGTGTCCGAGGCCACCGACTACTGCGACACCTGCGGCATCGCCATGGGGGCCGCGCCCGCCCCGGCGGCGGGCACCCCCCGCCGCTGCCCGCGACCGCCGGCCCCGACGCCGGGGGCGACCCGGCGTCCGGCGCCTGCCCGAGCTGCTCGACGGCCAACCCGCCGAACGCGCTCTTCTGCGAGAACTGCGGCTACGACTTCACCACCGGCACGATGCCCCGCCCGCTCGACCCGCCGTCGGGTTCGTCGGACCCGGCAGGTGCGCCCGCCGTGCCCGCCGCCCCCGCCGTGCCGCCGACGCCGGCGCCCGCCCCGGCCAGCACCGCCCCGGCCCTGGCCGAGCAGTGGGTGGCCGAGGTCTGGATCGACCCCGACTGGTACGCCGAGCAGCAGAGCACCGACCCGCTGCCCTCGCCGGGCCTGCCGGTCGTCGTCGCGCTGCGGCACACCTCGGTGCTCATCGGGCGTGCCTCCCGCAGCCGCGGCATCGCCCCCGACCTCGACCTGGGCACCGACACCGGCATCAGCCGCCGCCACGCCCAGCTCACCACCGACGGCACCCGCTGGTTCGTCGAGGACCTCGGCTCCTCCAACGGCACCTACGTCGGCGGCGCCCTCGGCGTCCTGCCCACGACGCCCGTCACCGTCGGTGCCAAGGTCGAGGTCCGCCCCGACGAGCGGGTCTACGTCGGCGCCTGGACCCGCATCGTCGTCCGCCGGGCCGCCCCCGGCGAGATCTGACCCACCCGCGAGTCGGCGTGGAGCTCAAGTCCCACGGCGCCGAGTCGGCGTGAAGTTGAAGTCCCACGGCGCCGAGTCGGCGCGAGCACTCAACCCGAACGCCGACTCGGCGGCCCCGCGGGTCGGCTAGAGCTTCGTCGCGATGATCGTGCTGGCGTCGGGGGCGACCATCACCTCGACGGCGGTGAAGCGCTCGTCGGTCAGCCACTGCTCGCGCAGGGTGTCGACGCGGCCGTAGGTGATCGGCGGCCACTGCTCGCACGGCGTGAAGTCGTCGAGGACGACGATGCCACCGTCCTCCACGAGGTCGGCGACGGCGTCGACGCCGACCGCGCTGCTGCGCCCGCCGTCGGACCAGCCGGCGTCCTGCTGGCCGGAGTCGAGGAACAGCAGCGAGAAGGGGCCCTTGTCGAGCAGGGTCGACCAGTCGGCGGCGAGCACCTCGACCAAGGGGTCGTCGACGAAGATCTCCGCGGCGGCCCGGGCGAGCTTGGGGTTGAGCTCGGCGGTCACGATCCGGGCCTTCTCGCCGCGGACGCCGGAGCGCAGCCACGCCGTCCCGACGCCGCAGCCGGTGCCGAACTCGGCCATGGTGCCGTCGCGGGTCGCGGCCAGCATGGCGAGCAGGCGGCCGGTCTCGTTGCGGCAGAAGGAGACGTACCCGGCCCGGCGGGAGACCGCGAACGCACGGTTCACGACGTCGGGGAGGTCGGGTGGGGCGCTCATGGGGGGAGTCTCCCCGGCCGGTCTCGGCGCCTGGGACCGGGGTCTCGCCATGTGAACAGTTCGCGGAACTCCGTGGCGGGCCGGGCCGCGTCGCCCTACGGTGAGATCACCATGCGGAACGTCTTCGTACTTATCGAGCGCCGCGACGGGGCCCAGCAGGTCTGAATCCTGCGGCGAGAGGCCACCCCGTCGCGGTGGTCCTTCGTGCGTTCCCGGCCCCTCGCACCACCACTCCTGGTGATGTCTCCGCGGCGGTCCGGTCCTCGGCCACTCGAAGCGCGATCCGCTCGTCCGCAGGCTCTCCCCGTGCGATCCACGGGTCCCCCTCCGTGGGGACATCTCCGGGTGTGACCGACACATCCGCCTGTGAGAAGGAGAGCCCGATGTACGACATGTACCCCGAGTGGGGCCCCGCGAAGAACCGCAGCACCGACGACGGCAGCCGCGCCACCGCGCACTCGCTGCAGACGTCCCTCGACCGGCGAGACAACGGCGGCGAACGCCCCGACGACAACTAGCCTTCGCCCCATGACCAGCACCGACAGCGCCACCGCCGCCAGCACCACGAGCAGCACGATCCGGCTCGCCGTCATCCCCGGCGACGGGATCGGTCCGGAGGTGACCGCCGAGGCCCTCAAGGTCCTCGACGCGGTCGCGCCCGCCGGCCTGAGGTTCGAGCAGAGCCACTACGACCTCGGCGCGGAGCGTTACCTCGCGACCGGCGAGGTGCTGCCGGACTCGGTGCTCGCGGAGGTCCGCGGTCACGACGCGATCCTGCTCGGTGCCGTCGGGGGCAAGCCGAACGACCCGAACCTGCCGCCGGGCATCCTCGAGCGGGGTCTCCTGCTGCGGTTGCGCTTCGAGCTCGACCACTACGTCAACCTGCGCCCGTCGCGGATCTACCCCGGCGTCACCTCGCCGCTGGCCCCGCACGTGCTCGAGGGCCGCGACGACGTCGACTTCGTCGTCGTCCGCGAGGGCACCGAGGGCCCCTACACCGGCAACGGCGGGGCGCTGCGCGTCGGCACGCCCCACGAGGTCGCCACCGAGGTCTCGGTCAACACCGCCTTCGGTGTCGAGCGGGTCCTCCGCGACGCCTTCGCCCGCGCGCAGCGGCGTCCGCGCAAGAAGCTCACCCTGGTCCACAAGACCAACGTGCTGGTGCACGCGGGATCCGTGTGGTGGCGCCTGACCCAGGCCGTCGCCCGCGACTTCCCCGAGATCACCGTCGACTACATGCACGTCGACGCCGCGATGATCCACCTGACCACCGACCCCGCCCTCTTCGACGTCATCGTCACCGACAACCTCTTCGGCGACATCATCACCGACCTCGCCGCCGCCATCACCGGCGGCATCGGCCTCGCGGCGTCCGGCAACGTGAACCCGGACCGCACGGCACCGTCGATGTTCGAGCCGGTCCACGGCTCCGCGCCCGACATCGCGGGCCAGCAGAAGGCCGACCCGACCGCCGCGATCGGCTCGGTCGCGCTGCTGCTCGACCACCTCGGCCACTCCGGGACCGCCGCCGTCGTCGACGCCGCCATCGTGGCCGACCTGGCCGCGCGCACCGGCGCCCCGCGGACGACGTCCGAGATCGGCGACGCCATCGCCGCCCGGGTCGCCGGCTGACTCGCCCCACGGACGCCGGGCGGGCGCGCGATCGACGCGCACCGTCCGGCGTCCGCCACCTCCCGACGAAGGACTAACTTGTGGCCATGGAGTTCAGCACCACGCTCACCAGCGAGCCGACCACCGACGAGCGCCTGGCCGAGATCCTGGCCAACCCCGGCTTCGGGGTCCACTTCACCGACCACATGGTCACCATCGAGTGGACGCCGGACGCCGGCTGGCACGACGCCCGCGTGACGCCGTACGGCCCGCTCACCCTCGACCCGGCCACCGCCGTCCTGCACTACGCGCAGGAGACCTTCGAGGGCATGAAGGCCTACCGGCACGGCGACGGCTCGGTCTGGACCTTCCGACCGGAGGAGAACGCCGCGCGGATGGTGCGCTCGAGCCACCGGCTCGCGCTGCCCGTGCTCGAGGTCGAGGACTTCGTGCGGGCCGTCGACGCCCTGGTCGCGGTCGACGAGCGCTGGGTGCCCGAGTCGGGCGGCGAGAAGAGCCTGTACCTGCGCCCGTTCATGTTCGCGAGCGAGGCGTTCCTCGGCGTGCGGCCCTCCCAGCACGTCACGTTCATGGTGATCGCCAGCCCGGCCGGCGCCTACTTCAAGGGCGGCGTGAAGCCGGTGACGCTGTGGCTCACCGAGGACTACACCCGCGCCGGCCGCGGCGGCATGGGCGCGGCCAAGACCGGCGGCAACTACGCCAGCTCGCTCGTCGCCCAGCAGGAGGCCTCGAGCCACGGCTGCGACCAGGTGGTCTTCCTCGACGCCCAGGAGGGGCGCTACATCGAGGAGCTCGGCGGCATGAACCTGTACTTCGTGCACGACGACGGCCACATCGTCACCCCGGCCACCGGCACCATCCTCGAGGGCATCACCCGCGCCAGCATCATCGAGCTGGCCGGCAAGCTCGGCCACCCCGTGGAGGAGCGCCGCTTCTCGATCGACGAGTGGCGCGAGGGCGTCACCAGCGGCCGGATCACCGAGATCTTCGCGTGCGGCACCGCCGCGGTCGTCACCCCCGTCGGCGCCCTCAGGTGGGACGGCGGCGAGGTGGCCGCGCCCGCCAGCACCGACCTCACGATGCGGATCCGCCAGGCGCTCGTCGACGTGCAGTTCGGCCGGGCCGAGGACACCTTCGGCTGGATGCACCCCGTCGGCTGAGCCACCGATCACCGGGCCGCCCGCCGGCCGGCCGTGGGCAGCCGACGGGCTAGGTCGTCGCCTCGCGCTGCGGGGTCAGCGCCAGCACCACCGCGGCGCAGAGCGCGGCGGCGGCGCAGATCGCCCACACCGTGAGGTAGCCCGAGAGCGGGGCGTGACCCTCGACGGGGTCGTCGATCGACCCGGCGGAGGCGAGCGCAATCGCGAAGACCGACGACGCGATCGCGCCGCCGATGGTCTTGGTGGCGTTGGTCATCCCGGTCGCGAAGCCGGTGCGGTCGGCCGGCGCCGCGGCCGCCGCGGACGCGGGCAGCGCGGCCACGAGCGCGCCGGACCCGAGGCCCGCGACCGCCATGTTCACCAGCGCCTGACCGGTGGAGTCGTGGAACGGCAGCCACAGCGCGTACCCGGCGGCGACCAGCAGCGCCGAGCCGACCAGCGCGCCCCGCGTGCCCAGCAGCCGGGAGGTCAGCGGCAGCGTGAAGGCGCCGACGGCCAGGAAGACCACGTAGACGCCGATCAGCGTGGAGACGAACGACGCGTCGGCGCCGAGGCCGTACCCGACCGTGTCGGGGTCGGTGCGGGCGTAGGTCGACAGCGGGATCTGGGCGCCGAGCACCGACATGCCGAACAGGAACGCCGTCAGCTGCACCGGCCACTGACCCGGTGTCGCCAGGAGCCGGACGTCGACCATCGGGTCCTGCTGCCGGGCCTCGTAGCGGCCGAACGGCACCAGGGCCGCCAGGCCGGCGAGGACCAGCGCCCAGGGCAGGAACGAGTCGGGGCCGGCGACGCGCAGCGCGATCAGCCCGCCCATCACGAGCCCGATCGCGGCGGTGACCAGGGCGAGACCGGTCCAGTCGAAGCCGCCGGTCGCCGTCCCGGGGGCGTCCTCGATGCCGAACCAGATCGCGAACAGGCACAAGGTCACCGCCACGGCCGGCAGCGTGAGCAGCACCGACATCGACGTCGCCTCGACCAGGGCGCCGGAGGTCAGCGCGCCGACGATGACGGCGAGCTCGAGCGCGCCCACCAGGATCGCCGCGGCGCGACGGGTGAGCTGTCCCTGCCGACCCGTGCCGGCCGTGCGGCGGTGGATGATCGCCACCTCGATCGGCAGCCACACGACGTAGGCGCCCTGGAGCGCCCAGCCGACCAGGAAGGTGGTGAACGACGGCGCGACCACGAGGATCCACGACCCGACGGCGGTGACCACCGTCGAGAGCAGCAGCACCTTCTTGTGCCCGACGAGGTCGCCGAGCCGCGCCAGCGGCGGCACCACCAGGGCCGAGACGACCAGCTGGGCCGCCTCGAACCAGTTGACGTCGGCGTCCTTGATGCCGAGGGAGTCGGCGATGTCGCTGAAGATCGGCGTGTAGTAGCCCTGCAGGATCCCGCTCGCGAGCTCGACGCACACCAGGAAGCCGACGATGGCGGCCAGGCTGCGCGCCGGTGGCGAGACGAGCGCCTCCCTCGTGCTCGTGCGCGGTGGGGTGGTCATGCGGGCAGCCCCTCGATCAGTCGGCGGTACCAGCGGATGCCGTCGAGGAAGTCCTCGACGCCGAGGTGCTCGTCGTAGGAGTGGATGGCCTCGCGCTGGGCCTTGGTCATGCGGAACGGCGCGAAGCGGTAGACCCGCTCGCAGATCTCGGTGAAGAAGCGGGAGTCGGTGGCCGCCATCATCACGTAGGGCGCCGGCACGGCGTCCGGGAAGACCGCCGTGATCGTGGCCTCGAGCAGCTCGAAGGCCTCGTCGCGCGGGCTCACCGGGCTCGGCTCGTTGCCCTCGATCATGTCGAGGTGCACGTGCTCGTCGCCGACCGAGGCGCGCACGTGCTCGACGGCGTCCGCGACGGTGTCGCCGACCATCACCCGGATGTTCACCCCGGCCCGGGCGGTCTGGGCGACGACGTTGAGGGCGGGCGAGCCGGAGAGCGTGGTCACCGCGAACGTCGTCCGGGTCATCGCGGCCGCCTCCGGCCCGGCCGCCACGAGCGCTCGCGCCAGCACCGGCGCGAGCCGGGCGGCGTTCGCCATCAGCGCGCGCAGGGGGAGCGGGGCGTGCGGGGCCATCCGCCGGAAGAGCTCGACGGTGGGCTCGGGCAGCCGGCTGGGCATCGCCGAGGCGTCGAGACGGGTGATCGCGCGGGCGATCCGTGCGGTCGGGCCGCGCCGGGCCGGGGTCGAGGCGTGCCCGCCGCGACCCTCGGCGCGCAGCTCGAGGGAGGTGACGCCCTTCTCGGTGACGCCGATGACGCCGACCGGCGTGCTGACGCCCGGGAACGCCTGGTGCGCGACGGCGCCGCCCTCGTCGAGCACGAACCACGGCCGGACGCCGCGCGCGGTCAGCTCGGCGACGGCGTCCGAGGCGCCGCTGCCGGAGACCTCCTCGGTGCAGCCGAACGACAGCCACACGTCCTGGGCGGGGGTGAAGCCGGCCGCGAGGAGCGTCTCGACGGCCTCGCAGACGGCGACCAGCTGGCCCTTGTCGTCGAGGGTGCCGCGGCCCCAGATCGCGCCGTCGACGACGTCGCCCCCGAACGCGGGGTGCTGCCACTCGCCCTCCACCGGGACGACGTCGAGGTGGGCCATCAGGACGACGGGCCGCTCGGCCGACGTGCCGGGCCAGTGCACGAGCAGCCCGTGCTCGGCGACCGTCGTCCGGTCGAGGGTGTGGAGCAGCGGGAACTGCCGCTCCAGCTCGCGACCGAACGCCTCGAACGCCGCCGTGTCGACCCGCTCGGGGTCGCGGTCGGAGACGGTCGGGATCCGGATCAGCGCCTGCAGCTTCGCGACCGCGCGACCCTCCCCGTCCGCCGCCGTCGGCCGCTCGTCGGTCGCCCCCCACGTCGCCATGCCGGAACTGTAGGGGCATCGGACCCGTTCCGGCCCGTCCCGTCACGGAACCGGCCCCCGCCGTGGTGCCCGTGGTGCCGGTGGGACCGGCCCCGCGCGGGTAACCTCGTCGCGTGACGAGCCGACCCCGCGACGAGTCGCCCGCGGGTCCGAGGTCCGTGGGTCCGTACACGTTGCTCGCCAAGATCGGCGAGGGCGGCATGGGCGTCGTCCACCTCGCGCGGCGCGGCGACGGGCCGCGGGTGGCGCTGAAGGTGCTGCGCCCCCACATCGTCGGCGACGACGAGGCCCGGCAGCGACTGGCCCGCGAGGTGTCCTCGCTGGGCCGGATCCGGAGCCGGTGGGTCGCCGAGATCGTCGACGCCGACCCGTGGGCGCCGATCCCGTACGTCGCCACCCGCTACGTCCCGGGACTCTCGCTGCACGACGAGATCGGGCAGGAGGGACCGATCGAGGGCGCCGACCTGCTGTGGTTCGCGGGCTGCCTGGCCGAGGGCCTGGCCTCGGTGCACGCGGTCGGCGTCCTGCACCGCGACGTGAAGCCCTCGAACGTCCTCATGGAGGGCCGCACCCCCATCCTCATCGACTTCGGCCTGGCCCGGGTCGCCGACGACCCCCGTCTCACCCACACCGGCTGGCTGCTCGGCACCCCCGGCTACCTCGCCCCCGAGATCCTCTACGGCGACGACGCCTCCGCCGCCTCCGACCTGCACTCGTGGGCCGCGACCGTCGCCTTCGCCGGGATCGGCGGCGCGCCGTTCGGGCGTGGGCCGTCGATGGCGATCATGGACCGCGTCCGCCGCGGCGAGCACGACCTCACCGGCCTCACCGGACCCTTGCGCGAGGTCGTCGAGGCCGCGCTCGACCCCGAGCCCTCGCGGCGCCCGAGCCTCGACGCCGTCCTGGCCTGGCTGCGCCCGCAGACCACCCGGCCGACCCCGTTGCTCGCCCCGCCGCCGACGCGTGGGCTCGACGCCGGTCCCGGCGCCGGTCCGGGTGCCGGTCCCGACGACCCGTTCGCGATGTCGCTCGCCCTCGCGGCGCAGGCGCACGACGCGCCGGCCGCGCCGGCCGAGCCCGCGATGACGGCGCCGGTGATGCTGCGCCCCGGGCCCGGCGCCGACGGCGGTGCCGACGACGGTGCCGACGACGACGCCGAGGACGACGTCGTGCCGGAGGAGTCCGCCCCGACGGTCCGGGAGCACCCGACCCTCGTGCTGCCCCACGGCGACGACCCGACCCTGCGCGAGCGGCACCCGGTGCCCGCGCCCGTGCCGGTCCCCGTGCCCGCGCCCGCGGTGCCCGCGGCCTACGTGCCGCTCTCCTACGACCTCCCGCCGCCCTACCTCGCCCCGACACCGCTCGAGCGCCCGGCGCTCGGCGAGCGGCTGCGCCGGCTCGGCCTGGTCGGCGCCGGCTCGCTCGCGGTCGGGGCCGCCGTCGCGGTCGCCCCCTGGCTCACGCTGGCCGTCGTGGTGGTCGCGGTCTGGCTGCTGCGCAGCGGCTCGCTGGCCACCGGCGCCGTCGGCGCCCGGCGCGACGTCCGCGGGCGGCGCTGGTACGACGCCCCGCAGCTGCTGCTCAGCACCCCGTGGCACCTCGTGCAGTCCGTGCCGGGCGCGGTGATGCTGCTGGTGTGGGCCTGCGGCCTGGCCGTGGCGGCCGCCCTGGTCTGCTACGCGGTCGGCGCCGCGATCCCGGTCACCCTCTTCGTCACCGGTCTCACGCTCGCCCCGGCGCTGTGGTGGGGCCCGGGGGGCAGCCGCCTGCGCGGCCCGGTCGGCCGCGTCGTCGACCCGCTGAGCCGCCGGGTCGGCAGCTGGCTGGTCGCGGCGCTCGTCGTCCTCGGGCTCGCCGTGGCCGCCGGGCTGTACGTCGAGGCGCGCGGCCCGTCGTGGGCCCCCGCCGCCGACCACCCCTTCGCCAACCGCTGACCCGTCGCTGATCAGCGACGGGTCAACGGAGATCCTGCGCCGACCCGTCGCTGATCAGTGACGGGTCAGCTCTGTCCGTGGGGGGAGGGCCGGTTCTGCCCGTGGACCGATGCGACCGGGTGCCTCGGACGAGCAACCTGGGGGCATGCACACCACACCACTCCCGAACCCGCCCGCCGGCCCGGCCGCGCCGCCGGTCATCAGCGTCACCGGGCTCCGCAAGAGCTACGACGGCCGCGTGGTCGTCGACGACCTCGACCTCCGGGTCGACGCCGGCGAGGTCGTCGGCCTGATCGGTGCCAACGGCGCCGGCAAGACGACCACGGTCGAGTGCCTCCAGGGCCTGCGGCGCGCGGACGCCGGCGCCGTCCGGGTGCTCGGGCTCGACCCGGCGCGCGACGCCGAGCGGCTGCGTCCGCTCATCGGCAGCCAGCTGCAGGACTCCGGGCTGCCCGACCGGCTGCGGGTGGAGGAGGCGGTCCGGCTCTTCGCCGGCCCCGACGCGGGGGACGCCGAGGGGCTGCTCGAGCGGTTCGGGCTGGCGCACCGCCGGCGCCTGCACTTCGGCACGATGAGCGGCGGGGAGCGGCAGCGGCTCTTCCTCGTCCTCGCCCTGCTCAACCGGCCCCGCCTGGTGATCCTCGACGAGCTGACCCAGGGCCTCGACCCGGCGGCGCGCCGCGAGGTGTGGCGCTCGGTGCAGCAGCTGCGCGCCGACGGCACCACCGTCCTGCTCGTCACCCACGAGCTCGAGGAGGCCGAGGCGCTGTGCGACCGCGTGGTCTTGATGCAGGCCGGCCGCGTCCTCGACAGCGGGACGCCGGAGCAGCTCGTCGCCCGCCACGGCGGCCCGGTCGCCGTCCGGTTCGGGCTGCCGGCGGGGCGGCCCGCGCGCGACCTCGCCGTGCTGCGGGCGCTGCCCGGGGTGCTCGACGTCGAGCGCAGCGGCGACCGGGTCGCCGTCCACGGACGGCGCAGCGCGATCGCCCACGTGGGGGCCTGGCTCGTCGCCCGGGGCGAGATCCCCGAGGACCTGTCGGTCACCTCGCCCGACCTCGAGGGCGCCCTCCTCGCCCTTCTCGACACCCCGACCCCCAGCAAGGACGCCGCCTGATGGCCACCACGACCCCGACCACCCCCACTCCCGGGACCGCTGGGACCCGTCCGTCGGGCCGGGCCGGCCGCCACCCCTCGGCGACCCGTCGCCTCGTCGCCGCCGAGCTGCGCCTGCTCCGCCGCGACCCGCTGACGCTGACGTTCGTGTTCGTCTTCCCGGTGATCTCGATGCTGATCATCGGCGGCTCCTTCGGCACGACGCCGGACGACGCCTTCCCCGTCAACCCGGCGCACTGGTACGTCGCCTCGTACTTCTCCGTCGTCATCGGCGCGACCGGGCTGATCATGCTGCCGGTGCACATCGCGTCCTACCGGGAGCGCGGGGTGCTGCGCCGCTTCGCCGCGGCCGGCTTCCCGCGGTGGTCCTTCGCGCTGGCCGAGCTGGTGCTCGGCCTGACGGCGGTGGCCACCTCCGGCGTGGTCCTGCTGGCGGTCGCCGCCCCGGTCTACGGAATCCCGGCGGTCGACGACCCGGTGCGCGTCGTGCTCGGCGTGCTCCTGGGCGCGGTCACGTTCGTGTCGCTCGGCGTGCTGCTCGGCTCGGTGCTGCCCTCGGCCCGGGCCGCCCAGGCGGTCGGGATGCTGCTGTTCTTCCCCTCCTTCCTCCTCGGCGTCGGCGGCCCCCCGCCGGCGGTGATGTCGTCGACGCTGCGCTCGATCTCGGACGTGCTCCCGCTCAAGGTGGTCACCGACGCCGTCCGCGAGCCGTGGCTCGGGCTCGACGGCGGCACCGGCGGCCTGGTCGTGGTCGGGGTGCTCGCGGTGCTGACGACGGCGCTGGCCGCGCGCCGTACCGCGCTCTGACCCGTGGCTGCTGGGAGACTGGACCCCATGGACCCCATGGTCGAGCGGACGGCGCGGTGGAGCGGCCCGGCCGCCGTCGCGCTGCTCCTCGCGGCGGGCGTGCTGCTGAGCGACCGGCCGGTGGGCCTGGCGGTGGCGGTCGCCGGCGCCGCGGTCGCGACCTGCCTCGTCGTCGCCCGGCTGCGGCTGACCGAGTGGGCGGCCGTCGCGGCCCTCCTGCCCGTGGTCGGCCTGGTCTACCTGCTGGCCGCCGGCAGCTCGGCGAACCTGGGCTGGTTCTCGGTCTGCGTCGTCGTGGGCTGGGTCGCCCTCACCTCCGGACCGGCGCCGACGGCGGCGCTCACCGTGGTCACCCTGGCCGGCTTCGTCGCCCAGGGGCTCCTCGAGCCCGAGCCGGGCTGGGGCACGTGGTGCGCCGGGGTGCTGTTCACGGCGCTGGCGTGTCAGATGGCCAGCCGCCAGCGGGTGCTGCTCGCCGAGCTGCGCGCCGCGCAGGCCGGGCTGGCCGAGCGCGCGGCGGCCGAGGAGCGCAACCGGATCGCCCACGAGCTGCACGACGTCATCGGCCACGCGCTCACGGTCTCCCTCCTGCACGTCACCAGCGCCCGGCTCGCCCTCGACGAGGATCCCGCCGAGGCCGCGGTGTCGCTCGCCGAGGCCGAGCGGCTGGCCCGGCGCAGCCTGGCCGAGGTGCGCAGCGTCGTCGGGTCGATGCAGGACGCCGGCCCCGCCGGGCCGCTCCCGGGCGTCGGCCAGCTGGACGAGCTCGTCGCGTCGTTCGTGCGCGCCGGCGCCGACGTCGACTGGTCGGTCACCGGCGACCCCACCCCGCTGACGGCCACCGAGGGCCTGACCCTCTACCGGATCCTCCAGGAGGCGCTGACGAACGTCGTCCGCCACGCCCCGGGTGCGCCGGTGACCGCCCGTCTCGAGGTCGGCGCCGGCCGCAGCCGCGTCGTGGTCGACAGCCGCGCCCCGGCCGGTGTCACCACCGCCGACGGCACCGGGCTCGACGGCATGCGGCAGCGCGCCGCCGCCCTGGGCGGCGAGCTCACCGCTGGCCCGCACGAGGGCGGATGGCGCGTCGAGGCGGTGCTGCCGGCGTGACCGCTCCCCGGGTGCCCGCGGTGCGGGTGCTCCTGGTCGACGACCAGGAGCTGATCCGCGCCGGGCTGCGCGGCATCCTGCGCGCCTCCCACGGCTTCGACGTCGTCGGCGAGCTCGGCGACGGGGCCGGCGTCGTCGCCGCCGTGACCGCGCTGCGGCCCGACGTCGTCGTGATGGACGTGCGGATGCCGGGGATCGACGGCGTCGAGGCGACCCGGCGGCTCGGGGCCCTCGACGACGCACCGCCGGTGCTGGTGCTGACGACGTTCGAGGACGAGGAGACGCTCGCGGGCGCGCTGCGCGCCGGCGCCGACGGCTTCCTGCTCAAGGGCGTGCCCGCCGACGACCTCCAGCGCGCGGTCCGGGCGGTCGCCGCCGGCGACGCCTGGCTCGACCCGGGCGTCACCCGGCGCGTGCTGTCGGCCTACCGCGACGGCGACCCCGCGGGCGCGACCGGACCCTCCGCGGCGGCCGACGTCCTCACCGCCCGGGAGCGGCAGGTGCTGGCCCTGATCGGGTCCGGGCTCAGCAACGGCGAGATCGCGGCCGAGCTGGTGCTGGGGGAGGGCACGGTGAAGACCCACGTGGGCCACGTGTTCGCCAAGCTCGCGCTGCGCGACCGGGCCGCCGCGGTCGTGTTCGCCTTCGACCACGGGCTGGTCTCACCCGCGCCGCGCCGCGGGCCCTCGTAGCCACCCGGTCCCGGATCGTGGAACGGGTGTCGGCGCAGCGGGCTGCGTGGCACGATGAGTGACGTGCAGCACGGCGCGATCATCATTCGCTAGCGCACCGGGCCCTGCTCGGTGCGCGAACCTCTCGTCCCACGGGAGGTTTTTTTGTTGCCCCGACGCGGTTCCCGACCTGACCGACGCACCAGCCGATCGACCGAACCGAGAGCTGACCGATGGACCTGCACGGCGCGTTCCACGTCTACGACACCACCCTGCGCGACGGCGCGCAGCAGGAGGGGCTCAACCTCTCCGTCGCCGACAAGCTGACCATCTCGCGGCTGATCGACGAGCTCGGCGTCGGCTACATCGAGGGCGGGTGGCCGGGGGCCAACCCGAAGGACACCGAGTTCTTCCGCCGGGCCGCGGCCGAGCTGGACCTGCGCCACGCGCGGCTGGCGGCGTTCGGCGCGACCCGGCGGGCCGGCGTCCGGGCCGCCGACGACCCGCAGGTCGCCGCGCTGCGCGACAGCGGCGCCGGCGTGGTCACCCTGGTCGCGAAGTCGCACGACCGGCACGTCGAGCTCGCGCTGCGCACGACGCTGGCCGAGAACCTCGAGATGGTCCGCGACACCGTCAGCCACCTGCGGGCCGAGGGTCAGCAGGTCTTCCTGGACGCCGAGCACTTCTTCGACGGCTTCCGCCGCAACCGCGACTACGCGCTCGAGGTCGTGCGCGTGGCCGCCGAGGCCGGCGCCGACGTCGTCGCGCTGTGCGACACCAACGGCGGGATGCTGCCGCCCTGGGTGGGGGAGACCGTCGCCGAGGTCATCGCCGCGACGGGTGCGCGGGTGGGCATCCACGCCCACAACGACACCGGCTGCGCCGTCGCCAACAGCCTGGCCGCGGTGGAGGCCGGCGCGACCCACGTGCAGGGCTGCCTCAACGGCTACGGCGAGCGCACCGGCAACGCCGACCTGGTCACCACCGTCGCCAACATCGAGCTCAAGCTCGGCCGCCCGGTGCTGCCCGAGGGCGCGCTGCGCGAGTCGACGCGGATCGCCCACGCCGTCGCCGACGTCACCAACTTCGCGCCGGCCTCGCGCCAGCCCTACGTCGGCACGTCGGCCTTCGCCCACAAGGCCGGGCTGCACGCCAGCGCGATCAAGGTCGACCCGAACCTCTACCAGCACATGGACCCGGTCGGCGTCGGCAACGACATGCGGCTGCTCGTCTCCGACATGGCCGGTCGCGCCTCGATCGAGCTCAAGGGCCGCGAGCTCGGCTTCGACCTCTCCGGCGACCGCGACGTCGTCACCCGTGTCACCGACCGGGTCAAGGCGATGGAGCAGCGCGGCTACACCTTCGAGGCCGCCGACGCCTCGTTCGAGCTGCTGCTCGTCGAGGAGGTCGAGGGACGCCGTCCGGCCTACGTCGACGTCGAGTCGTGGCGGGTCATCACCGAGACGCTGAACCACCGCGGTGACACCGAGGAGGCCGTCTCGGAGGCCACGGTCAAGCTGACCGCCGAGGGGGTGCGCTACGTCGTCACCGGCGAGGGCAACGGCCCCGTCAACGCCCTCGACTTCGCGTTGCGCGCCGCGATCGGCCAGGCCTTCCCCGAGGTCGCCAAGTTCGAGCTGATCGACTACAAGGTCCGGATCCTCGACCAGGGCCACGGCACCGACGCGATCACCCGGGTGCTCATCGAGACCACCGACGGCGCGTCGTCGTGGGTCACCGTCGGCGTCGGCCACAACGTGATCGAGGCCTCGTGGGAGGCGCTGCTCGACGGCCTGACCTACGGGCTGCGCCACCACCACCAGGCCTGACGCCAGCCCCGGCGGCCCCGGCGCCCGCCGGGCGCGACGGGCGGCTCAGCAGCCGACGACGCGGCTCACGAGGTCGTCCCACCCGGTGCGGAGCTGGTCGAGCGAGCGGTGCTCCAGGTGCACCTGCTGCTCGAGGATCGGCACCTCCAGCGGGGCGAGCAGCGCGGTGGCCAGGTAGCCGAGGTCGCCGTGGACGCCGAGCTCGCCGAGCAGGTAGCGCACGTGCATCGCGGTGAACGACACCGCCGCGTAGGCCCGGGCGCCGGCGTGCCCGGCCGCCCGGATCAGCGCCGCGTGCCGCAGCGCCACCTCGAGGCGGGAGTGGCCGAAGGCGTGCAGCCGCTCCAGCGGCGGCGCGCCCGGACCGAGCGGGGGCGGGCCGGACAGGATGCTGGCCTGCCACGCCGTCTCGGAGCGGTCCAGCAGGGCCGCCATCAGGCCCTCGCGGCTCTCGAAGCGGCGGAAGACCGTGCCCTTGCCGACGCCGGCCAGCTGGGCGACGGCGTCCATGGTGACCTGCTCCACGCAGCCGAGGTCGATGAGCTCGGCCGCGGCGGCGAGCAGCGCCTCGCGGTTGCGGGCGGCGTCGGACCGCTCGGGCTGTGCCTCGCCCGCCAGCGGCAGCAGCCGCATCCCCTCCATGGCGCGAGCCTAGCGAGCCGGCCCAGAGGCGCCCCGGAGAATTGGTCCGGCCGAGCGGGAAGAAAACCGGACCACGGTCCGTTTGCACGGACATGACGATCAACTCCGCCCCCACCGCCCGCCGCGTCGCCGTCCTCGTGGGCAGCCTGCGCGCCGACTCCCTCAACCGCAAGGTCGCCGAGCTGCTCCGCGACCAGGCCCCCGAGGGCGTCGTCATCGACATCGTCGACGGCCTGGCCGACCTCCCCTTCTACGAGGAGACCCTCGACGCCGAGGCCACCCCGGCCGCGGCCGTCGCCCTGCGCGATCGCGTCGCCGCCGCCGACGCCCTGCTGGCCATCACCCCCGAGTACAACGGCACCATGCCGGCGGTGCTCAACAACGCCATCGACTGGCTCTCCCGCCCCTACGGCGCCGGCGCGATCGTCGCCAAGCCGTTCGGCGTGCTCGGCACCACCCCGACGCCGTTCGGCGGCAAGTGGGCCCACGAGGACGCCCAGCGCTCCGCCCGGATCGCCGGTGCGGCCGTGGTCGACGGCGCCGTCGTCTCCCAGTCGGTGCTCGAGATCGACCCGCTCACCGACGTCGACGCGATCGAGCGCTTCCACGGCGTCGTGAACGCGCTGCTCGCCTTCGAGCCCGCCGCCGCCTGACCGGCCCCCGGCCACGCACTACGGTCGGGGCGTGGCCGAGCTCCATGACCTGACCGCCCTCGAGCAGGGAGCCCTCGTGCGTCGCCGCGAGGTCTCCTCGCTCGAGCTCACCGAGCACTACCTCGAACGCGCCGCACGTCTCGACGACGTCGGCGCGTTCGTCACGCTCACGCCCGGACGGGCGCGCGAGCAGGCGCGCGCCGCCGACGGCGTGCCCGCGACCGGGGACGGCGCCGGCGGGCCCCTGCGCGGCGTCCCGACCGCGATCAAGGACCTCAACCTGACCGCGGGCGTACCCACCCGGTTCGGCTCGCGCGCCTTCGCCGACTTCGTGCCCGACGTCTCCGACCACGTCACGCTGTCGCTGGAGGCGGCCGGCCTGCCGAGCCTCGGCAAGACGAGCACGCCGGAGCTCGGCTCGCCCTGCTACACCGAGCCGGACGGCGCCCCGCCGGCCGTGACGCCGTGGGACCGCACCCGCATGGCCGGTGGCAGCTCCGGCGGCGCCGCGGCGGCGGTCGCGGCGGGCCTGGTGCCGGTCGCGCAGGGCTCGGACGGCGGTGGCTCCATCCGCATCCCGGCCTCCTGCTGCGGGCTGGTCGGCCTCAAGCCCTCGCGCGGGCGGATCAGCGGTTTCCCCGCCTACGGGGATCCCGTGGGGCTGGGGACCGCGGGCTCCCTCGCGCGCACCGTGCGCGACGCCGCCGCCCTCCTCGACGTGATGGCCGGTCGGCGGGCCGGGGACCCGTCGTGGGCCCCGCCTCCTCGCGAGAGCTTCCTGGCCTCCTGCGACCGCGACCCGGGACGGCTCCGGGTCGCCCGGTTCAGCGCGCCGGTCATCACCGACCTCACCGGCGGCGGGGTCCACGGCGAGGTCCTCACCGCCTACGAGGACGCCTCCCGGCTGCTCGAGAGCCTCGGCCACGACGTCGTCGACGTGGCGGTGCCGCTGCCGCCCGAGGCGGTGGCGACCTTCGAGACCTGCTGGGCGGTGCTCACCGCGCTGCCGGTCGTGCCGCCCGGCGCGGAGCCGCTGCTGCGGCCGCTGACCCGGTGGCTCGCCGAGCGCGGCCGCGCCGTGAGCGCCCCGGACTTCGGCCTCGCGATCGGCGCGATGCGCCGCCACGCCGCGCAGGCGCTGGTCGACCTCGAGCCCTACGACGCCGTGCTCACCCCCACCGTCGCGCAGCCCCCGTTGCCCGTCGGCGCGATCCGCGACGACGCCGACCCGGCCCGCGACTTCGAGAACCAGAAGGCCTTCACCCCCTGGACGTCGGCCTGGAACGTCACCGGGATGCCGGCGATCTCCCTGCCCCTGCACTGGACGGCGGACCCGCAGCCGCTGCCGGTCGGGGTCATGCTCGCGGCCCGTCCCGCCGAGGAGCACGTCCTGCTCGCCCTGGCCGCCCAGGTCGAGGCCGCCGCCCCCTGGCACGACCGCAGGCCGCCGCGGTGGTGAGCGTGTCGGTGGTCCCCACCGCCCACCTCCCCGCGGCCGAGCTGGCCGCGATCCGCGACCTGATGGACGCCGCGTTCGACAACTTCACCGACCTCGACTGGGCGCACACGCTCGGCGGGCTGCACGTCGTCGTCCGCGACGCCGATGCGCGCGACGGCGCGGTGGTCGCGCACGGCGCGGTGGTCCAGCGCCGCCTCCTGGTGGAGGGCCGGTCGCTGCGGTGCGGCTACGTCGCGTCGGTGGCCGTGGCCCCCGACCGCAAGCGCGAGGGCCTCGGCGACCGGGTGATGGCCGAGCTCGAGGCCCTGGCGCCGGGTCACGACCTCCTGGCCCTGAGCTCCTCGACCGAGGGGTTCCCGCTCTACGCGTCCCGCGGCTGGCAGCCCTGGCGGGGGCCGAGCTCGGTGCTGGCGCCGTCCGGCATCGAGCCGACCCCGGACCGCGACGGCTCGATCCACGTGCTCGGCGGGCCCGCCGGCGGCCCGCTCGACCTCGACGCCCCGATCACCTGCGACTGGCGCGACGGCGACGTCTGGTAGCGACCGGCCGACCCGCGGCCCTCAGTCGTCGACGCCCCAGCGGGCGCGGAAGTCGTCGACCGAGAGGTGCTCGAGCTGCTCGCGCACGGTCTGGATCGTCAGGGCCGCCTCCTCGCTCGGGCCAGCGGTGACGCGGACCACCTCGGCGTCGTCGTCGAGGCGCCGGACGACGACGTCGCCCACGCTGGACAGCTCGGTGGCCCCGCCGATCGCGGCGTTGAGGAGCTCGCCGGCGGCGGTGACCACCCGCCTGGCCACCCCGGCGCGCGACCTCTCGATGGCGGCGACGTACAGCTCACCGGCGCGGCGGGCGTCGAGGGGGTCGCTCATGGCGCCGAACCTAACAACCGCGCCGCGACGCGCCGGACGCCCGGCCATGGTCGAGCTCAACCGGCAGCCGGACCGACACGCTCCGCGAGCGTCGGGACGCCCGGCCCCCGCAGGCCCGCCAGCCCGGCCGGCCGGCCGGCGACGACGAGCAGCAGGTCGGAGTCACGCCCCTCGACGACCGCGCCGTCACCGTGCGTCCAGCCGGAGTCGGTCGAGACCAGGCGCAGCCCGGCGATCCTCCGCGGCCCGCCCATCAGGGTGCTGGTGGCCAGGTGGGCCAGCGACGCGGTCCGCGCACCCGGCGGCGACTCGTGGTCGAGCCCGAGCGGGCGGACGACGTCCTGGGTGTGCACGACGAGATCCATGAGCGGGTCCACCGGCCGGCTGCCCGGGAAGCGCCGCTCGGACTCCGCGCTCGCCCGCAGCTGCGCGACGAGCTCGGCGGTGGTGAACCGGGTGGCCCGGCGGGCGGCGAGGTCGACCTCCATCCGGTCGAAGCTCCCCCGCGCTCGGACGACCGCGCCGGCGAGCAGGGGGATGCTCAGCCGGGTCGTGGTGGTGAGGTGGGCCAGCACGTCGCGCACCGTCCACGCCGTGCAGAGCGACGGCGTCGCCAGCTGCTCCTCGTCGAGCCCGGCGGCCAGGTCGGCGAGGGCCAGCCGCTCCACGCGCACGGCGGCCGCGATCGCGGCCCGGTCCAGCTGGACGTCGGTCATGCGGGTCCGACCGCCCGCCCGACCCGAAGTCATCGGTGCGTCACTGGTGAAAGGACGTGCGGGTCCGACCCCGGCGACGGGGCCCGGCGTCGTCACGTCGGCTCAGACGTCGCCGAGGTCGACCGTGCCGCCGCTGCGCCAGTAGACGCCGTCCTCGCGGGTGAGGAACGCCTCGTCGACCAGGTGGCGCCGCAGCGCCGCGTGGTCGTCGTGGAATCGGGTGAGGACCGCGACGACCTCCTTCTCGGCATAGGTGCGGCCGAGGTCGAACTCCTGCGCCAGCCGGTCGAGCACCACCAGCAGCTTCGCGCGCCTGCGGGGGATGACGGCGAGCCGCCCGTCGTCGCCGAAGAAGCGTCGCCCGATCCTCTCCGCGTCGTCCATGGCGGCACGTTAACCAGTGGCACCGCGCTGCCGCCTCCTCATAACGTGGCGGCCATGTACGGACCCCAGCTGATGAGGCTGCGCACCGCCCGCTGACGGCGGCGCACCCTCCTCACCCCTGCACCGCTGTCCTCGGCCACCGCCGGGCAGCCGCCGAGTGCTGCCCGGCTCACCCTCGAGCTGCGGAGCCCACCGTGCACCCTCACCCCGTTCCCCCTGCCCACCTCACGGCCACCGACCTGGTGGTCGACCGCGGCGGCCGGACCGTCCTCGACCACGTGACCCTGACCGTCGCGGCCGGCACCCGGCTCGCCGTCGTCGGGGAGAACGGTCGCGGCAAGACGTCCCTGCTGCTCGCCCTGGCCGGCGTCCTCGAGCCGACTGCCGGGACCGTCCGTCGCACCGGCCGGCTCGGCGTCGTCCACCAGGAGCTCCCCGCCGACGAGGGCATCGTGGTCGGCCACCTCGTCGCGGCGGCCACCACCGAGGCACACGCCGCCCTGGCCGCCCTCGACGACGCCGCGGCCGCGTGGGCCGGCGGCACGGGGGACGGTGCCGCCTACGCGACCGCACTCGAACGCGCCGGGGCGGTCGAGGCCTGGGACGCCGACCGTCGCGTCGACGAGGCGCTCGCCGCGCTCGACGCCTGCACCGACCGCGATCGGCCGCTCGCGACCCTGTCGGTCGGGCAGCGCCACCGCGTGCGGCTGGCGTGCCTGCTCGGTGCCGAGCACGACCTGCTCATGCTCGACGAGCCGACCAACCACCTCGACGCCGCCGGGCTGCGGTTCCTCACCGAGCGGCTCCAGGCGCGGCGGGGCGGCGTCGCCCTCGTGAGCCACGACCGGGCGCTGCTGCGCGACGTCGCGACCGACGTCCTGGACCTCGACCCGAGCAGCGACGGCCGCCCGCGCACCTACGGCGGTGGGTACGACACCTGGCGCGAGGGCCTGCGGCGTGAGCGCGAGGCGTGGGTGCAGCGGCACGCCGACCAGGTCGCCGAGCACGCTCGGCTCCGGGTGGCCGTCGAGGAGGCCCAGGCACGGTTGTCGACCGGGTGGCGGCCCCCGAAGGGGGCGCCGAAGCACGGGCGCCAGACCCACGCGCCGGGCGTCGTGCGCGCGGTCCAGCGGCGCCGGTCGAGCCTGGAGGCGCACCGCGTCACCGTGCCCGAGCCACCCCTCTCCCTGCGGGTCCCGGCCCTTCCGCGCCGGGCGGGCACGACCCTGCTGAGCGTCGTCGCCGCCGCGCTGGTGCCGCGGCTGACGACCCCGACGACGCTGGCCGTCGCCTCGGGGGACCGGCTCGTCGTGACCGGACCGAACGGCGCGGGCAAGTCGACGCTGCTCGCCCTGCTCGCCGCTCGGCTCGACCCGACCGAGGGGCTGGTGCGTCACGCGCCGGGAGTCCGCGTCGCGCTCGTCGAGCAGGAGTCGGCCGCGCTCCACCGGGAGGCGACGGCGGCCGACCTGTTCGACCGCCACGTCGCGGCCCTGGTCACCGCCGGCCGGCTCCGCGCCGACCAGGCGGTGCCGCTGGCCGCGCTCGGCCTGCTCGACCGGCACCACCGTGCGATGCCGGTCGGGAGGCTCTCGGAGGGGCAGCGCCGCCGCCTCGAGCTCGCCCTCCGGCTGGCCGAGCGGCCGCACGTGCTGCTGCTCGACGAGCCGACCAACCATCTCTCGCCGACGCTCGTCGACGAGCTGACGGAGGCGCTCGACGCGACCGCCGCCGCTGTCGTCGTCGCGACCCACGACCGCCAGCTGCTGCGCGACGTCGCGGGCTGGGACGCCGTCGCGCTGGCCCCGACCAGCTGAGGGGTGCACCTCTTGCGCCGCCGTCGGCGTCCGCCCCGGCCTCCGGCGTCGGCAGCTCCGTCAGCGGGCGGCCGGGGCCGCGAGCAGCCGCTCGCCCGCGTCGACGAGCGCCTGGCGGATCGGTGCGCCCCGCTCGGCGAAGCGGCGCTGCGCCTCGGCGTACTCCTGCTTGCCGGCGGCGGTCTCGATCGGCACCGGCGTCCAGGTCTCGCCGGAGTGGTCGAGGACGACGTCGGTCAGGTCGTACGGCGCCGCCCGCATGTCGAGAACCCGGATGTCCCAGGCCAGCTCGAAGGCGTCGAGGACGAGGTCGGACGACACCAGCGGGGAGAGCCGGAAGGCGTGCTTGTAGAGGTCCATCCCGGCGTGCAGGCAGGCCGGCTGCTCGAAGGCGGGCCGGTCCGCCGCGGTGGGGGAGAGGGTGTTGAGCGGGCGGGCCGGGTCGGTGAAGAAGCGGTGGGCGTCGAAGTGCGAGCAGGCGATCCGGTGCGACTCCACGACCGCGTCGGTGCCCGCGCCCCCGAGGCGCAGCGGCCAGTCGGCGTGCCGGGTCTCGTCGTCGTCGAGGCGGTAGACCATCGCCCACTCGTGCAGCCCGAAGCACCCGAGGTGGGCCGGGCGCGCCGCGGTCGCCGCCAGCAGCCGGTGCAGCGCCTCCACGAGGGGACGCTGGGACTCGAGGTGGGCCGGGTCGACGGCGGCGTCGTCGTCGTCGACCGCGTAGCCGCGCAACCCGCCGTAGGCCGCCGCCCCGCCGGCCAGCACGACCCCGGCGCCGGGGTGCCAGCGGCGCAGCTGGGCGGGGCGGTGGGAGTAGTAGGTGAACAGGAAGTCGTGCACCGGGTGCTTGACCCGCGCGTCGCGACGCTCCAGGTGCGGGCCCACGAGCGCGTCGACCCGCTCGGCGTGCGCCGCCGCGCGCGCCTCCCACGTCTCCCGCGCCAGCACCTCCACGACGGGCCATCCTACGGAGGCGCTGCCTCCTCGATAGGCTCAGGTCGTGCGTATCGCGAGGTTCACCACAGGCGAAGAACCGATGTACGGCGTCGTGACGGGCGAGGTCGACCAGTTCGGCCAACCCGAGGAGGACGCCGTCGTCGTGGCGCTGGCCGGCGACCCGCTCTACGTCGGCGTCAAGCTGCTCGACCAGGAGTTCCGGCTGGCCGACGTCCGGCTGCTGGCGCCGGTGCTCCCGCGCAGCAAGGTCGTCGGCATCGGGCGCAACTACGCCGCCCACGCGGCCGAGCTCGGCAACGAGGTGCCCAGCGAGCCGATGATGTTCCTCAAGCCGAACACCAGCGTCGTCGGTCCCGGCGACCCGGTGTTCTACCCGCCGCAGACCCAGGACCTCCAGTACGAGGGCGAGCTCGCCGTCGTCATCGGGCGGATCTGCCGCGACGTGCCGGTCGAGCAGGCCACCGACGTCATCCACGGCTACACCATCGCCAACGACGTCACCGCCCGCGACCTCCAGCGCAGGGACGGCCAGTTCACCCGCGCCAAGGGCTTCGACTCCTTCTGCCCCCTCGGTCCGTGGATCGAGACCGACCTCGACCCGCAGCACTTCAAGGACGGCGTCCGGGTGCAGACCTTCCTCAACGGCGACGTCGTCCAGGACGGGTCCACCGCCGACATGGTCTTCGACGTGCCGGCCCTGGTCGCCCACGTCTCCAGCGTGATGACGCTGCTGCCCGGCGACGTCATCCTCACCGGCACCCCCGAGGGTGTCGGCCCGATGCAGGTCGGTGACGAGGTCGAGGTCTCGATCGCCGGCCTCGGCTCCCTCACGAACAGGATCGCCCTCCGTTGAACACCGCAGCGCCCGTCCCCCCGGCGACCACCCGCCCCGTCCGCGTCCGCATGGCGCCGAGCCCCACCGGCAGCCCGCACGTCGGCCTGGTGCGCACCTGCCTCTACAACTGGGCCTTCGCGCGCCACCACGGCGGCACCTTCGTGCTCCGCATCGAGGACACCGACACCGCGCGCAACACCCAGGAGTCCTACGACGCGCTGTTCGACCTCTTCGGCTGGCTCGGCCTGCACTGGGACGAGGGCCCCGACGTCGGCGGCCCGCACGCGCCGTACCGCCAGTCCGAGCGCGGCGAGCTGTACGCCGACGCCCTGGCCCGGCTCGCCGCGGCCGGCCACACCTACCGCTGCTTCTGCACCACCGAGGAGGTCGACGCGCGCCGGAAGGCCAGCGGCTCCAAGGTGCAGGGCTACGACCGGTTCTGCCGCGACCTCTCCGCCGAGCAGGTCGCCGCGTTCGAGGCCGAGGGCCGTGGCGCGGTCGTCCGGTTCAAGATGCCCGACGGCGACATCGCCTTCGACGACCTCGTGCGCGGCACGATCTCCTTCCACTCCGACAACGTCACCGACTACGCGCTCGCCCGGGCCAACGGCGAGCCGCTCTACACCCTGGTGAACCCGGTCGACGACGCGCTGATGGAGATCACCCACGTCCTGCGCGGCGAGGACCTCCTGTCGAGCACACCGCGCCAGATCCCGCTGTACGCCGCCCTCGCCGACGTCGGGATCGGCACCGGCGCCCCCGAGTTCGGCCACCTGCCCTACGTGATGGGCCAGGGCAACAAGAAGCTCTCCAAGCGCGACCCCGAGGCCAACGCGCTCGCCTACCGCGACCAGGGCTACCTGCCCGAGGGGCTGCTGAACTACATGGCCCTGCTGGGCTGGGCGATCGCGGCCGACCGCGACGTGTTCACCCTCGACGAGATGGTCGAGGCCTTCGAGATCGGCGACGTGAACGGCAACCCGGCCCGCTTCGACCTCAAGAAGTGCGACGCCATCAACACCGCGCACATGCGGCGGCTGGCCCTCGACGACATCACCCATCGGGCGCTGCCGTTCCTCAAGGACGCCGGCGTGGTCGGTGACCCCGTCACCGACGCCGACGCCCAGCTCCTCGAGCAGGCGATGCCGCTGGTCGGCGAGCGGATCAACAAGCTGACCGAGGCCGTCGACATGCTCGGCTTCCTGTTCGCCGACGAGGAGTCGTTCACCCGCGACGAGGCCGACGTCGCCAAGCTGCTCGACGGTGACGACGGGGCCGGGCGCGACATCGTCCGCGCCTCGCGCGACGCCGTGGCCGACCTGCCCGTCTGGTCGACCGAGACCATCCAGGCGGCGCTGCAGGCCGCGCTGGTCGAGGAGCGCGGGCTCAAGCCCCGGGTGGCCTTCGGTCCGGTCCGCGTCGCGGTCACCGGCCGCCGGATCTCCCCGCCGCTCTTCGAGTCCATGGAGCTCCTCGGACGGGAGCGCAGCCTGGCGCGTCTCGACAGCGCGCTGGCGTGACGGCGTCCGCCGGCGTGCCGGACGCGCGCACCTCGCCGTCCGGGCGCGACGGCCTGGAGTACCACCAGCTCTTCCGGGCCGGCCGCCAGCCGGTCGCGGCGTGGTCGCTGCTCGGCGCGCTCGCGGTCGCCGTGCTGTTCCTCGTCGTGAACGTCGTGGTCGTCGTCTCGGTCTTCACGGTGTGGTTCGCCGCGACCGGGACGCCGGCCGACGAGGTCACCGACAAGGTGGCGCGGCTGGCCGACACCGACCCGGTCACGCCCGGCGTGCTGCTCTTCGTCAACCTCGTCATCGTGCTGGCGATCCCCGGCACCTGGCTGTGCGTGCGGGCCTTCCAGGGGCTCGCACCGCGGTGGCTGACCTCGGTGCGCCCGCGGGTGCGCTGGCGCTGGCTGGCGGCGTCGTTCGGAGTCTCGCTGTTCGCCCTGGTCCTGACGATCGTGCTCGGCTCGCTGCTCCCCGCCAGCGGCGACACCGGCACGGTCTCGGGGGAGCTCAACGACTTCACCGCGACCAGCCGCGACTTCCTGCTGGTGATCGTGCTGCTGACCCCGCTCCAGGCGATCGCGGAGGAGTACGTCTTCCGGGGCTACCTCACCCAGGCCTTCGGCGGCCTCGTCGCCGACCTCCGGGTCTCGCGCGCGGTCGCCGTCCTGGCGCCGGCGGTGCTGTTCGCCCTCGCCCACGGCACCCAGGACTTCCCGGTCTTCGTGGACCGCCTCGCCTTCGGGATCTCGGCGGGGATCCTGGTCATCGCGACCGGGGGCCTCGAGGCCGGCATCGCCTACCACGTCGTGAACAACCTGCTCGCCTTCGGCATCACCCTCGCCGTCGGCGACATGACGACGGTGCTGACCCCCGAGGGCGGTAGCTGGTGGGACGTCGCGCTCACCGTGCTCAAGTCCGTCATCTTCGTCGGGCTCTCGATCTGGGTGGCGCGCCGGATGGGCGTGCAGACGCGCGTCAGCCGCGAGGGCCTGGCCGAGTTGGCCCGTCCCGGAGCCCGCGTGTAAGGTTTCCACTCGGCCTCCGGACCTCGTCCAGGAGTGCCGAACAACAGTAGAACAGTGGGATATGGTGTAATTGGCAACACAGCTGGTTCTGGTCCAGTCGTTCTAGGTTCGAGTCCTAGTATCCCAGCGAGATCGGGTCCTCCGGGTCCCGATTTGTCCCACCGGCAGGCGGATCTGTAAGGTTCCACCGGTCGCCACCAGCACTGGTGTGGGACATGCCCCCGTTGTGTAGCGGCCTAGCACGGCGCCCTCTCACGGCGTTAGCGCCGGTTCGAATCCGGTCGGGGGTACACAGCACGAAGCCCGGTCCTCCAGGACCGGGCTTCGTTCGTTTTCGTCCGCTCGCGCCCCGCCGTCCGCGCGGGCGGGACCCTCAGGCGCAGAGGCCGGCGGCGACCCGCTCGGCGCTCTCGTCGGACTCCTCGTCGGAGCCGCCCGTGGAGCCGGAGCCCGACCCGGACGTGCCACCGGAGCCACCGGAGCCGCCGTCGCCGTTGCCGCCGTCGCCGCCGGAGGGGTCGTCGTCGGCGCCGATGCTGCCGGCGCTGAAGTCCTTGCCGAGCTTCTGGTCCTGACGGATCCGCTCCCACAGGTCGTCGGCGCCGGGGCCCCACACCAGGGTGACCGTGGGGTTGTCGGGGTCGGGCTCGATCGGCACGGTGATGAACTTGATCTTGTCGAGGTCGGTGCCCTGCACCTCCATCGCGAGGTCGACGAGCTTGCCGACCTTGTCGAGCCCGCTGTCGACCTCGATCGAGGAGGTGAAGGCGCCGAGGAAGTCGATGACCTTCTGGGGCTGGGTGAGGGTGCCGGCGGAGCTGACGGTGCTGATCATCGAAGCGATGAAGGCTTGCTGGCGCTTCATCCGCCCGATGTCGGCGTTGACCGACAGCACCGAGCGCTCGCGCACGTAGTTCAGCGACTGCTGGCCGTCGAGGACCTGGGTGCCGGCGTCGAAGTGGATGTTGTGCTCGTCGTCGTCGACGTCCTTGGGGATGCAGACCTCGACGCCGCCGACGGCGTCGACCATCTCCTTGAAGCCGTTGAAGTCGAGGGAGATGAAGTGGTCGATGTGGATCTTGGTGAGGGCCTCGACGGTCTGCACCGCACACGTCGCCCCGCCGACGGCGAACGCGGTGTTGAACCGGACGCCGTCCTCGCCGGCCACCTCCTCGCCGCCGACCCGGCAGTCGGGGCGGTCGATGATCGCGTCGCGCGGCAGGCTCACGCCGTAGGCGCTCTTCCGGTCCTGCGCGACGTGCAGCAGGATCGTGGTGTCGGCGCGCTGGGAGCCGTCGGCGTTCTCGTTGTCGATGTCGTTGCCGGCGCCGGCGCGCAGGTCGGAGCCCAGGACCAGGATGTTCAGCGGCTCCGGGTCGCCCTTCTCGACGCCGTCCGGCAGCACCTTGTCGACCTGGTGCTCGACGTCGACGCCGTCGGCGATGTTGTCGTTGAGGTTCTGGTGGACGAGGAACACGCTGCCGGCGGTGACGAGCGCGACGACCAGCTGGGTCGCGAGGATCGTCGACCAGACGGCACGCCGGTGCGGCTTGCGCGGCTTCTGGAGCCTGCGGCTGCCCGGCTGGCTCACGTCGGCCTGCGCAGCGCCGCTGCTCTCCTCGTTCACGTGGGCATTCTCTCACCGACCTGGTGAGGGGGCGGGTGCTCGTGCGCGTCGGCCGCCCACCCCGCTGTCCGATTCCCGCCGGAACTCCCACCGGTGGAGGATGATGATGGGTGCCATGAGCGCCCACGTCCGTCTCGATCCCGAGACCTGCTACCGCGCCGTGAAGTCGCGCGACCGGCGCTTCGACGGCGTCTTCTACGTCGCCGTCCGCACCACCGGGATCTACTGCCGCCCCTCGTGCCCGGCCCGGACGCCGGCGTCCGCGAACGTGTCGTTCCACGCGAGCCCGGCCTCGGCGCAGGCCGGTGGCTACCGCGCCTGCAAGCGCTGCCTGCCCGACGCCACCCCGGGCAGCCCCGACTGGGACGTCGCCGCCGACGTCGCCGGCCGCGCGATGCGGCTGATCTCCGACGGCGTCGTCGACCGCGAGGGCGTGGAGGGGCTGGCCGCCCGGATCGGCTACACGCCGCGCCACCTGACCCGGGTGCTCACCGCCGAGCTCGGCGCCGGGCCGCTGGCCCTGGCGCGGGCGCGGCGCGCGCAGACCGCCCGGGTGCTGATCGAGACCACCGACCTCGGCTACGCCGACATCGCCTTCGCCGCCGGGTTCTCGAGCGTGCGGCAGTTCAACGAGACGGTGCGCGTCGTCTACGCGGCCAGCCCGACCGAGCTGCGCGGGCGGCGCGGCGGGCGGCGCACGCCGGGGGCGGTGACGATGCGCCTCGCGGTGCGGACGCCGTTCGCGGGCCGCGCCCTGATCGACTTCCTCGCCTACCACCTGGTGCCGGGCGTCGAGGTCGCCGGCGACGGCTGGTACGCCCGCACCCTCGACCTGCCGCACGGCCCGGGCACGGTGCGCCTGGCCATGGGCGACGCGCTCGAGCCGGGCCAGACGGCGTTCGTCGAGGCCCGCTTCGAGCTCGCCGACCTGCGCGACACCGCCGCGGCCGTCGAGCGCGCCCGGCGGCTCGTCGACGCCGACTGCGACCCGACCGCCGTCGCCGACCACTTCGCCGGTGACCCCGTCATCGGACCGCTGGTGCGCCGCACGCCGGGTCTGCGCCTGCCGGGCCAGGTCGACGGCGACGAGACGGCCGTGCGCACCGTGATCGGCCAGCAGGTCAGCGTCACCGGCGCGCGCACCGTCACCGGCCGGGTCGTGGCCGAGCACGGACGCCGCCTCGACCGGGTCGAGACGACGCTGCCCGGGCTGACCCACCTGTTCCCGACCGCGGCCGAGCTCGCCGGCGTCGACCCCGGGACCCTGCCGATGCCGCGGGCCCGCGGGCGCGCGCTGGTCGGCCTGGCCGCGGCGCTGGCGGGGGGCGACGTCGTCCTCGACCGCGGGACCGACCGCGCCGTCGTCCGGGAGACGATGCTGGGGCTGACCGGCATCGGGCCCTGGACCGCCGACTACGTCGCGATGCGCGCCCTGGCCCACCCGGACGTCTTCCTGCCCACCGACATCGGCGTCCGCAACGCGCTGCGCGGCCTGGGCCACGATCCCGTCGAGGTGATCGCCCGCGCCGACGACTGGCGGCCCTGGCGCTCCTACGCGCTGATGCACCTCTGGAACACGCTCATGCCCCCGACGCCGGCCGCCGCGCCGGCCGACCAGATGGAGAACTGACATGTGGACCGTCATCGACTCACCGATCGGCGAGCTCCGCCTCGTCGAGCACGCCGGTGCCATCACCGCGATCGAGTTCTCCCCGTGGCGCGAGGTCGCCGCCGCCAACGGCCAGCCGCGCGGCGTCCGCTCCGACGACCACCCGCTGCTCCTCGAGTGCGCGCGCCAGCTGGCGGCGTACTTCGCCCGCGACCTCAAGGAGTTCGACCTCCCGCTCGCGCCCACCGGCTCGGCGTTCCAGCAGCAGGTGTGGGACGCGCTCTGCGGGATCGGCTACGGCGAGACGGCGTCCTACGGCGAGGTCGCGCACCGGATCGGCCGCACCAACGCTGCCTCGCGCGCCGTCGGCCTCGCCAACGGCAGCAACCCGATCCCGATCGTCATCCCGTGCCACCGCGTCATCGGCGCCAACGGCACCCTCACCGGCTACGCCGGCGGTCTCGAGCGCAAGCAGCTCCTGCTCGGCCTCGAGCAGGACGCCCTCTTCTGACCGCCCCTCCACCGGGATTTCGGCCTCCCAGTTCAGGTTTCCCCGGTCGACCGGGGATACCTGAACTGGGGGGCCGGTATTTGGCCCGACAAGTTCAGACTTCCCCGGTCGACCGGGGAAATCCCGCGCCCGGGCTACTCCGCGGCGGCGCGCCGCAGGGACTCGGAGAGCCGCTCGGCGGCGGCGAGGACGGCGGGGGCGTGCATCCGGCCGGGCTGGCGGGAGAGGCGCTCGAGCGGGCCGGAGACGGAGACGGCGGCGATGATCTTGCCGCCGGGGGAGCGGACGGGGGCCGAGACCGAGGCGACGCCCTGCTCGCGCTCGCCGACCGACTGCGCCCAGCCGCGGCGGCGGATGCCGGAGAGGGCGGCGGCCGAGAAGGCGGCGTTCTGCAGGCCGCGGTGCATGCGCTCGGGGTCCTCCCAGGCCAGGAGCACCTGGGCGGCCGAGCCGGCGCGCATCGTCAGCTGCGAGCCGACCGGGATCGTGTCGCGCAGGCCGGAGGGTCGCTCGGCGGCGGCGACGCAGACGCGGTGCTCGCCCTGGCGGCGCCACAGCTGGGCGGACTCGCCGGTGATGTCGCGCAGCCGGGCCAGCACGGGGCCGGCCGTGGCGAGCAGGCGGTCCTCGCCGGCGGCGGCGGAGAGCTCGGCGAGGCGGGGGCCGAGCACGAAGCGGCCCTGCATGTCGCGGGCCACCAGCCGGTGGTGCTCGAGGGCGACGGCGAGGCGGTGCGCGGTCGGCCGGGCCAGCCCGGTGCCGGCCACCAGACCCGCCAGCGTCGCCGGTCCCGACTCGAGTGCGGTGAGCACGAGGGCCGCCTTGTCGAGCACGCCGACGCCGCTGGAGTTGTCCATATGGCAAGATTACCGTCTCACAAGATGGGACGCAAGGCTTACGCTCGACCAGTGGTCGCAGCAGCAACCAGCGTAGGCGCGACCCGTTCGGGACGAAGGAGCAGGACACATGGGTAGGACCCTGTCGGAGAAGGTGTGGGACGAGCACGTCGTCCGGGCGACCCCCGGGGAGCCGGACCTCCTCTACATCGACCTCCACCTCATCCACGAGGTGACCAGTCCCCAGGCCTTCGACGGACTCCGCCTCGCGGGCCGCCAGGTCCGCCGTCCGGACCTCACCCTGGCCACCGAGGACCACAACGTCCCCACGATCGACTGGGACAAGCCGATCGCCGACCCGGTCTCGCGCACGCAGGTCGAGACGCTGCGCCGCAACGCCGAGGAGTTCGGCGTCCGGCTGCACCCGCTCGGCGACCTCGACCAGGGCATCGTGCACGTCGTCGGCCCGCAGCTCGGGCTGACCCAGCCCGGCATGACGATCGTCTGCGGCGACAGCCACACCAGCACCCACGGTGCGTTCGGGGCGATCGCGTTCGGCATCGGCACCTCCGAGGTCGAGCACGTGCTCGCCACCCAGACCCTGATGCAGGCGAAGCCCAGGACGATGGCGGTCACCGTCAACGGCACGCTGCCGGCCGGCGTCACCGCCAAGGACCTCGTGCTGACGCTCATCGCGCACACCGGGACCGGCGGCGGCCAGGGCTACATCGTCGAGTACCGCGGCCCGGCCATCGAGGCGCTCTCCATGGAGGGCCGGATGACGGTCTGCAACATGAGCATCGAGTGGGGCGCCAAGGCCGGGATGATCGCGCCCGACCAGACGACGTTCGACTACATCCAGGGGCGCCCAGAGGCGCCGCAGGGCGCCGACTGGGACGCCGCCGTGGCGCACTGGACCTCGCTCGTCACCGACGACGACGCCGTCTTCGACAAGGAGATCGTGCTCGACGCCTCCGAGATGACGCCGTTCGTCACCTGGGGCACCAACCCCGGCCAGGGCGTGCCGCTGGGCGCGAGCGTGCCGGACCCGGCCGACTTCGACGACGCCCAGGACCAGGTCGCCGCCGAGAAGGCGCTCGAGTACATGGGCCTGACCGCCGGCACCCCGATGCGCGAGGTCCGGGTCGACACGGTGTTCGTCGGCTCCTGCACCAACGGCCGCATCGAGGACCTCCGCCTCGCCGCCGAGATCATCAAGGGCCGCAAGGTCGACCCGAACACCCGGCTGCTCGTCGTGCCCGGCTCGGTGCGTGTCCGGCTCCAGGCCCAGGACGAGGGTCTCGACGTCGTGTTCAAGGAGGCCGGCGCGGAGTGGCGCGGTGCGGGCTGCTCGATGTGCCTGGGCATGAACCCCGACACCCTCGAGCCCGGCGAGCGCAGCGCGTCGACGTCCAACCGCAACTTCGAGGGACGCCAGGGCAAGGGTGGTCGCACCCACCTGGTCTCGATCCCGGTCGCGGCGGCCACCGCCGTCCGCGGCACCCTCTCGTCGCCGGCCGACCTCGAGCCGCTGTCGACCGACACCCCCGTCACGGCAGGAGCCTGAGCCATGGAGAAGTTCACCAGCCACACCGGCGTCGGCGTCCCCCTGCGCCGCAGCAACGTCGACACCGACCAGATCATCCCGGCCGTCTACCTCAAGCGGGTCACCCGTGACGGCTTCGAGGACGGACTGTTCTCGGCCTGGCGCAACGACCCGACGTTCGTGCTCAACAACCCCGTGTACGCCGCCGGCTCCGTGCTCGTCGCCGGCCCCGACTTCGGCACCGGCTCCTCGCGCGAGCACGCCGTGTGGGCGCTGCAGAACTACGGGTTCAAGGCCGTGATCTCCCCGCGCTTCGCCGACATCTTCCGCGGCAACTCCGGCAAGGCCGGCCTGCTCGCCGCGCAGGTCGACGAGAAGGTCGTCCAGCGGTTGTGGGACCTGCTCGCCGACCAGCCCGGGGCCGAGATCACCGTCGACCTCGAGACCCGCACCGTGCGCGCCGGCGAGGGTGTCGACGCGATCGAGGACTCCTTCGACATCGACGACTACACCCGGTGGCGGCTGCTCGAGGGGCTCGACGACATCGGCATCACCCTCGGCCACGCCGACGTGATCTCCGCCTTCGAGGCCGAGCGTCCCCGGTTCAAGCCCGCCACTCTCTGAACCCCACCAGCCAGCCGGCCGAGCCGGGGATCCCCGTGGTTGAGCGGGTCTGACCTCTTCCCGGCGCGACGCAGCGACCACGGTGCTCGGTCGCCCACGACGCGCATCCGCTCAACCACGCACAAAATGCGTCGGCGAGTTGCGGCGTGGCGATTGTGACGTGGCACACAAGTGCCTAGCGTGCAGAGCAGAGTCGGGCGTCTGTCCGGCGGCCCCTGTTCTCTGGAAGGGAAGACAGTGAACAAGACACAGCTCATCGACGCGCTCGCGGCGCGTTACGAGGGAAACCGCAAGCAGGCGGCGCACGCCCTGGACTCGGTGCTCGACACCATCACGCGCGAGGTGGCCAAGGGCGAGAAGGTCGCGATCACCGGCTTCGGCTCGTTCGAGAAGCGGGTGCGGGCCGCGCGCTGGGTCCGCAACCCGCAGACCGGTGACCGGATCAAGGCGAAGAAGAAGTCGGTGCCGAAGTTCACCGCCGGCGCCAACCTGAAGGACGTCGTCTCCGGCGCCACCAAGCTCCCCAAGCTCGCCGCCCCGGCGGCGAGGAAGGCGACCGCGCCGGCCCGGAAGGCGGCCTCGGCGGCGACGTCGGTGGCGGCGTCGGCGACGAAGAAGGCACCCGCGACCACGAGGTCGACGCCGGCCAAGACCGCCGCGAAGTCGACGGCCACCAAGTCGGCCACGACGTCGGCCACGGCCAGGAAGGCCCCGGCCAAGAAGGCCCCCGCCAAGAAGGCCCCGGCCACGAAGACGGCCGCCACGAAGAGTGCCACCACGAAGGCGCCAGCCACGAAGTCGGCGGCCAAGAAGGCGCCGGCCAAGACCGCCGCCAAGAAGGCGCCGGCCAAGGCCGCGGCGTCCAAGGCGACGGCCTCCAAGTCGACGCCGGCCAAGGCGACGCCCGCCAAGCAGACGGCGGCGAAGTCGACGGCGGCGAAGAAGACGCCGGCCTCGAAGACCACGACGAAGAAGGCGGCGGCCAAGAAGTCCTGACCGCCGCACGACGACGGGCCGTCCTCCTCCGGGAGGGCGGCCCGTCGTCCGGGCGTCCGCTCAGCCGGTGGGCAGGTCGAGCTCGGCGACCCGGCGCAGCGTCTCCGGGCCGACGCCGATGGCCAGGGCGGTGACGAGGTCCTCGACGTCGTCGACGTCGCGCCGCAGCGACGCCAGGTCGCCGCGCACCGCGAGGGCACCGCCGACCTCGTGGGCGCGCGCCGAGCCCTCGCCGAACGCCGGGTCGAACTGGTCGTGCGGCGCGGTGTAGAGCACCGTGCCCGTGCCGTCGGCGTCCGCGACGTAGGACGGCCCGCCCGGCACCAGCGCGTCGAGGGCGGCGTCCAGGTCGCCCGGACGCAGCGCCGGCAGGTCGGCCAGCAGCGCGACCGGCTGGGCGTCCGGCCAGCGCCGGACCGCCTCGGCGACGCCCTGGCGCAGCGCGGCGTTCAGGCCGGAGCCGTCGCCGTCCGGGATCGCGGCGCAGCCCAGCGCACCGAGGCGGGAGGCGAAGGCCGCGTCGTCGGTGACGGCGAGGACCGCACGCACCCGGGCGCTGGCCAGGCACGCCGCCGCGGTGTCGAGCGCGAACGCCTCGGCGAGGTCGCGGCGGCCCTGGTCGGGGAGGCCGCGCTGGAGCCGCGACTTCCCGCGGGCCGGCGGCTTGACCGGCAGCACGACGACGAAGGCGCCGTCGGGGGTGATGCGTGCGTCCACCGCTCGATCCAACCAGGTGGTTGCGCGGCCCGGGGTCCCCGGCCGAGTAGCCTGCGTCACTGTGAGAGTCCGCGAGTTCCAGGAGCCCCGGGGGTGGGCGTTCGTCGTCGGGGCGATGATCCTCAAGCCGCTGTTCCTCCTCACCACCAAGCCGCGCTGGGTCGACGGCACCAAGATCCCGGCCAGCGGGGGCTGCGTGGTCGTGATGAACCACGTGTCCCACGTCGACCCGCTGACCGCCGCGCACTTCTGCTACGACCACGGCCGGCTGCCGCGCTACCTCGCCAAGTCCGGGCTCTTCAAGGGCCGGGTGCTCGGCTACTTCATGCGCGCGGCCGGGCAGATCCCGGTGGAGCGGGCCAGCGTGAGCGCCGTCGGCGCCTACGACGCCGCCGTCGCGGCCGTGCGCGCGGGGGAGTGCATCGTGGTCTACCCCGAGGGCACGATCACCCGCGACCCCGACCTGTGGCCGATGAAGGGCAAGTCCGGCGCCGCGCGGATCGCGCTCGAGACCGGGTGCCCGGTGATCCCGGTCGGGCAGTGGGGCGCCCAGGCGCTGCTGGCGCCGTACGCCAGGAAGCCCGACCTGTTCCCGCGCAAGCCGATCCACATCGTCGTCGGCGACCCCGTCGACCTCTCCGACCTCGCCGGCCGGCCGCGCGACGCCGCCGTCCTCGACGAGGCGACCGGCCGGATCATGGCCGCGATCACCGGCATCGTCGAGGGGCTGCGCCACGAGAAGGCACCGCTCGAGCGGTTCGACCCGCGCAAGGCCGGCGTCTCGGAGATCGGCAACCCGCACGCGCGACGCAGGAAGACCAACGAGGAGGAGTCCGGATGAGTGGGGGAGCGAACCCGAAGGTCGCGGTGCTGGGCGCCGGCTCGTGGGGCACGGCGTTCTCGATCGTGCTCGCCGACGGCGGCAACGACGTCGCGATCTGGGCCCGCCGCGAGGAGGTCGCCTCGACCATCAACGAGCAGCGTGAGAACACCGACTACCTGCCCGGGATCCAGCTGCCGCCGTCGGTGAGCGCGACCCACGACGTCGAGCGGGCCCTGAGCGGCGCCGACGTCGTGATCCTGGCGACGCCGTCGCAGACCCTGCGCGGCAACCTCACCGAGTGGGCGCCGTCCATCGAGCAGGACGCCGTCCTGGTGTCGCTGATGAAGGGCGTCGAGCTCGGCACCCTCAACCGGATGAGCGAGGTGATCCACCAGGTCACCGGCGCCGGACCGGAGCGGATCGCCGTCATCTCAGGACCCAACCTGGCCAAGGAGATCGCGCGCCGCGAGCCGGCCGCGTCCGTCGTGGCGTGCGCCGACGAGTCGGTCGCCAAGATGCTCCAGGCCCGGGTGCACTCGCCGGCCTTCCGCCCCTACTCCAGCGACGACGTCCTCGGCTGCGAGCTGGGCGGCGCCTACAAGAACGTCGTCGGCCTCGCCGTCGGCATGGCCGTCGGGCTCGGCTTCGGCGACAACACCACCGCCTCCCTCATCACCCGCGGGCTCGCCGAGACCGCGCGCCTGGCGATGAAGCTCGGCGCGAACCCGCTGACCCTGATGGGCCTGGCCGGCCTCGGCGACCTCGTCGCCACGTGCTCCTCGCCGCTGTCGCGCAACCGCACCTTCGGCGAGAAGCTGGGCCAGGGCATGACCTCCGAGGAGATCTACGCCTCCACCCGGCAGGTCGCCGAGGGCGCCAAGTCGTGCGCCTCGCTGCGCGCCCTCGCCGAGCGCTCCGACTGCGACGCCCCCGTCGCGACGTACGTCGACGACGTCGTCGCCGGCCGGATGACCGCGCCCGAGATGATGGACGCCATCCTGGCCCGTGGGATCAAGTCCGAGGCCGGCTGACTTTCCCGCGCGCTGGGTCCTGGCGCGGGAGTTTCACCGCTGAAGCGGTGAAACTCCTGCTGGTCGGCTGAAACTTCATGCAGGAAGCGCCAGTTTCACCGCTCAGGCGGTGAAACTCCCGCGGCTCACCGCGGCGGACTCGCCGTCAACGTGTCGAGCGCGGTCTCGAGGTCGGACCACAGGTCCTCGACGTCCTCGATGCCGACCGACATCCGCACCAGCGCGACCGGGATGGTGGGGGACTCGGTGCGCCAGCGGCGCCGACGCTCGAAGGTCGACTCGACGCCGCCGAGCGACGTCGCGTGCACCCAGATCCTGGTCTTGCGCACCAGCAGGTCGGCGGCGAGCTCGCCCTCGGCCAGGACGATCGCGACGATGCCGCCGAAGCCCGGGTAGCGCACCTCGGCGACGGCCGGGTGCTCGCGCAGCCGGGTCACCAGCGTCTGTGCGTTGGCCTGGGCGCGCTCGACGCGCAGGTGCAGCGTGCGCATCCCACGGACGGCGAGCCAGGCCTCCATGGTGCCGGGCGTCGCGCCGGCGAGCCCGCGACGTCCCTTGAGCACCTCGAGGAGCTCGTCGTCGGCGGTGACGAGCGCGCCGATGAGGGCGTCGCTGTGGCCGGCGAGGTACTTGGTGGCGGAGTGGACGACGATGTCGGCGCCGAGCGGGATCGGCTGCTGGAGCAGGGGGGTCGCGAAGGTGTTGTCGACCACGACGTAGGCGCCGGCCTCGTGGGCCGCGGCCGCGATCGTCTCGATGTCGGCCACCTCGAGGGCGGGGTTGGTCGGCGACTCGAGCCACACCAGCGCGGCGTCCTGGCACTCGGCGACGACCGCGGCGGTGTCGGTGATGTCGACCAGGCGGCTCACCAGTCGCCCGCGGGCCTCCAGGTCGGCGACCGCCATCAGGCTGCCCTGGTAGGCGTGCTTCGGCAGCACCACCTTCGCGCCCTGGCCGACGAGGTCGAGCACGGTGGTCACCGCCGCCATGCCGGTGGAGAAGGCCAGGCAGCGTCCGCCCTCCAGTGCGCCGAGGGTGTCCTCGAACGCCGACCACGTCGGGTTGCCGTAGCGGCCGTAGTCGATGTCGCCGCCGGCGACGTAGGTGGAGGCCAGGGTGATCGGCACGTTGAGCGGCTGGTCGGGCTCGCGCGGGGGGCGGCCGGTCGTGACCGCGAGGGTCGCGGGACTCATCGGGAGAGGGGTCGGGCCGGGCACGTCGCGCTGGTCGGGCATGAGGTCGAGGATAGGGTCGGCGGCGTGACTGGCAGACGGAAGCCCCGCGTCGCCGTCGTCTTCGGCGGTCGCTCGAGCGAGCACGCCATCTCGTGCGTGTCGGCCGGGAGCGTGCTCGCGGCCATCGACCGCGAGCGCTACGACGTCGTCCCGATCGGCATCACCCGCGACGGACGCTGGGTGCTGGAGTCCGGCGACCCCGCCCGGCTCGCCCTCGGTGCCGGCGCGCTGCCGAGCGTCGACGGCGACCGCGCGGCGGTGACCCTGGCGCACGGGGTGAGCGGCACCGACCTCGTCGTCACCGACGCCGCCCGCCCGCCCGAGACCCTGGGCGAGGTCGACGTCGTCTTCCCCGTGCTGCACGGGCCCTGGGGCGAGGACGGCACGCTGCAGGGGATGCTCGAGATGTCCGGGGTGCGCTACGTCGGCGCCGGCGTCCTGGCCTCGGCGGTCAGCATGGACAAGGCGTTCATGAAGGTCGTGCTCGCCGACGCGGGGCTGCCGCTGATGCCGAGCCTGACCGTCACGACCCGCTCCTGGGCGGCCGACCCGGACGCCGTCCGACGACGGGCTGACGAGCTCGGCTACCCGCTCTTCGTCAAGCCGGCCCGCGGCGGCTCGAGCATCGGAATCTCCAAGGTGCACGACGCCAGCGAGCTCGACGGCGCGCTCGCGACGGCGTTCGAGCACGACCCGAAGGTGCTCGTCGAGGTCGCCGCGGAGGGCGCGCGCGAGGTGGAGTGCGGCGTCCTGCAGGCCCTCGACGGCGTCCCGGAGACCAGCGCGCCGGCCGAGCTGCGGGTCACCGGGAACCACGAGTTCTACGACTTCGAGGCCAAGTACGTGCCCGAGGAGGCGACCTCGGTCGACATCCCCGCCGTCCTGCCCGACGGCGTCGAGGAGCAGATGCGCGCGCTCTCGGTGCGCGCCTTCGAGGCCGTCGGCTGCGAGGGCCTGGCCCGCGTCGACTTCTTCGTCCTGCCCGACGGCTCGCTGGTGGTCAACGAGCTCAACACGATGCCGGGCTTCACCCCGCTCTCGATGTACCCCCAGATGTGGGCCGCCTCCGGCCTCGACTACCCGGCGCTCGTCGACCGCCTGATCGCCCTGGCGCTCCAGCGCGACACCGGCCTGCGCTGACCCGTCGCTGATCACTGACGGGTCAGCGGGGAATCTGACTGACCCGTCGCTGATCACTGACGGGTCAGCGGGGACTCCGGACTGACCCGTCGCTGATCACTGACGGGTCAGCGTCAGTCGCAGCGGGTCACGAGGGGGAGGTGCTCCTCGACGAGGGGGGCGAGCTCGGCGATGGCGGCGGCGGCGCGGTCGCCGCGGTCGCCGTCGCCGGGCACGAACACCTCCACGACGGGGCGGTTGCCGGCCGCCGAGAGCGTGGCGTCGGCGTCGGGGTCGTCGAGCACCTCGTTCGGGATGTACCAGCCGACTCCGTTGGCCACCTGGCACTGCGCGGTCAGGTCGAACCCCTCCGGCGTGGGGACGCCGCAGGTGACGACCATGGCGGGGTCGCCGTACGCCGCCCCGAGGGCGTCGTCGGGCTCGACGTCGACCCGCTCCTCGTCGGCCAGGGTCTCGGGCAGGTCGCCGACGAAGGCCTCGCACGCGGCCCGGTCGGCGTCGTCGAGGTCGTGCGACTCGATCTCGACCGGTCCGCCGCACCCCGCCAGCGCGCCGGTGAGGAGCAGCACGACGGCCGAGGACAGCACGACGCCCCGGGTCCGGCGGGACTCGGGGCGTCGGGGACGGCGCTGCACGCTCAGATGTGCACGACCGGGCAGGTCAGGGTGCGGGTGATGCCGTCGAGGTTCTGGACCTTGGAGACCACCAGCTTGCCGAGCTCGTCGACGTTGCGCGCCTCGGCGCGCACGATGACGTCGTAGGGCCCGGTGACGTCCTCGGCGAGCGTGACGCCCTTGATCAGGGCGATCGACTTGGCGACCTCGGCGGCCTTGCCCACGTCGGTCTGGATCAGGATGTAGGCCTGGACGACCATGCGGTTGCTCCTTCGGGACGGCATCGCGACGTTGCGCTGCTGGTGGGCGCTGCTGGGAGGTGCGGCGTCCAACCTATCGCGGGGCGCCGACCTGTCGATACCCGCCGTCCGGGGGCGGTCTGGTGGGATGGAGCCATGGCACCCCCGCCCGGCGCGACCCCGTCCCTCGGCCCGTCGGCGACCCTCGCGGACGCCGGTGAGTTCCGCCTGATCTCCGAGCTGGTGGCGCTCTTCGACCAGGGCGAGCACGTGCTCGTCGGCCCCGGCGACGACGCCGCCGTGCTGCGGATCCGGGGCGGGCACGTCGTGGTCTCGACCGACCTGGTCGTCGAGGGCCGGCACTTCCGTCGCGACTGGGCCAGCGCCGAGGACGTCGGGCACCGCGCCGCCGCCCAGAACCTCTCCGACATCAACGCGATGGGCGGGCGCGCGCACTCGCTGACCGTCGGCCTGGCCGCGCCGGCCGACCTCCCGGTCGCGTGGGCCCTCGACTTCGCCCGCGGCTTCGCCGCCGAGTGCGCCCTCGTCGGCGCCTCCGTCGTGGGCGGCGACCTGACCCGCGCCAGCGAGGTGGTCATCGCGGTCACCGTGCTCGGCTCGTGCACCCAGGCCCCGGTGCTCCGCTCCGGCGCCGCCCCCGGTGAGGTGCTGGCCATCACCGGGCGCCAGGGCTGGGCCGCCGGCGGCCTCGCCGTCCTGGGGCGCGGGTTCCGCTCGCCGCGGGCCCTGGTCGAGGCCTACCGCCGTCCCGAGCCGCCCTACGACGCGGGCCGGGTGGCCGCCGAGGCGGGCGCGACCTCGCTCATCGACATCTCCGACGGGCTGCTCGCGGACGCCGCGCACGTGGCCGCCGACTCGGGCGTCACCCTCGACGTCCGCACGGCGGCCCTCGACGTGCCCGAGCCGCTGCTCGCCGTCGGCGCCGCGCTCAACAGCGACCCCGTGCACCTGATCCTCGGCGGCGGCGACGACCACGCGCTCCTCGCGACCTTCCCGGACGCCGGCCGCGTGCCGCCGGGCTGGGCGGTCGTGGGCGAGGTCCGCGCCGCCGAGCCCGACCAGGTCGGCGTCGTCACGGTCGACGGCCGGCCGTACGACGGCCCCACCGGGTGGACGCACTTCTGAGCGGCGCCCCGGCGCCGCCGGGGGATCGATGAGTTCGCGGCGGCGGCGGGGTCACAGCCTCCAGGACCGCCGGAGCGCCGACGCGGTCGGACCGGGGAGGGCACCATGGGCAAGCTCGTCTACTCGATGATCACCTCGCTCGACGGCTACGCCGTGGCGGCCGAGGGCGACCTCGGCCACGGGGCCGACGACGAGGAGGTGCACACCTTCGTCGGCGAGGTCTTCGACGGCGTCCGCACCTACCTCTACGGACGCCGGATGTACGAGACGATGGTCTTCTGGGAGACCGCGCACGCCGACCCCGAGCACCCGCCGTTCGTCGTCGACTACGCCCGCGCCTGGCAGCGCGCCGAGAAGGTCGTGCACTCCACGACGCTGACCTCGGTGTCGAGCGCGCGGACGCGGATCGAGCGGAGCTTCGACCCCGCGGCCGTGCGACGGCTCAAGGAGGACTCCGAGCACGACCTCAGCGTCGACGGCCCGACCCTGGCCGCGCAGGCCATCGCGGCCGGCCTCGTCGACGAGTACCACCTGTTCGTCACCACCAGCGTGGTCGGCGGCGGCACCCGGTTCTTCCCCGACGGCGTCCGTCTCGACCTCGAGCTGGTCGAGGAGCGCTCGTTCCGAAGCGGCTTGGTCTACACCCGCTACCGGACGCGCTGACCCCACGACGGTCGTCGCGCCCGGACGACGACGAAGGCCGCCACCCGTGGGGTGACGGCCTTCGTGGAGGTGCGCGGGGTCAGCGGCTGACCTTGCCGGCCTTGAGGCAGCCGGTGCAGACGTTGAGGCGCTTCGGGGTGCCGTTCACGGTGGCACGGACGCGCTGGATGTTCGGGTCGAACCGGCGCTTGGTGATCTTGCGCGACCAAGGGCGGTTGTTGCCGAAGCTCGGGCGCTTGGCGCAGATGTCGCAGACGGCAGCCACGGGGGACACTCCTGAAAGTTGGATCGATGAATCGATGATCGGGGGCCCACCGGGGCGGGCAACCGAAGAAGAGTATCCCGCCGACGGGCGGTGCCAAAATTGTGGACCCGCGGTGCCCACCCCGCGTGACCGGCGCCACGCGGGCGGGGGAGCGCACTACTCTCTGCCCATCATGGAGCAGTCACCGGCGAGCGACCGCATCGAGCTGGCGGTCGTGCTGCGCTTCGTCGACATCGCCACCGACGCCCTTGCCGAGGCGCGCGAGGAGATCGACACCCTCAACGTCTACCCCGTGCCCGACGGCGACACCGGCACCAACATGTACCTCACCGTCTCCGCGGCCCGCGAGGCCGTGCGCACCGCCGCCGAGCAGGGCGCCGACCGCGAGCGCGCCCTGGCCGCGTTCGCCCGGGGAGCGCTGCTCGGCGCCCGCGGCAACTCCGGGGTGATCCTCAGCGAGATGCTCGGCGCGATCGCGCGCCGCATCGCCCGCTCGACCCCCGAGGAGCGCAACGCGCAGGTGATGTCGGAGGCCCTGCACGAGGCGACCGAGGCCAGCTACCGCGCCGTGGGCCAGCCCGTCGAGGGCACCATGCTCACCGTGGCCCGCGCGGCCTCCGACGCCGCCCGGGACCGTGCCCGGCACGACGACGTCCGGGCCCGCGACGTCTTCACCAGCGCCGCCGCCGCCGCCCGCGAGGCGCTGGCCCGCACGCCCGAGCAGCTCGAGGCGCTGCGCCACGCGGGCGTCGTGGACGCCGGCGGGCGCGGCCTCAGCGTCATCCTCGACGCGGCCGAGACCGTGCTCACCGGACGCCGTCCGAGCCCGGTGACCAGCCCGCGGCGGCCGGTCACCACGCCAGCAAGAGCGTCCGGCACCGCGTCCGGCACGGCGTCCGGCACCGCGTCGCCGGACTCCCTCGAGCCGCACGACCTCGCGCCCGACGGCCCGTCGTACGAGGTGATGTACCTCCTCGACGCCGACGACGACCACGTCGACCGGCTCCGGGTCCGGCTGGCGGCGCTCGGCGACTCGCTGGTCGTCGTGGGGGGCGAGGGGCTCTGGAACGTCCACGTGCACGTCGACGACGTGGGCGCCGCGATCGAGGCCGGCATCGAGGCCGGCCGCCCGCACCGCGTGCGGGTCACCCACTTCGCCGAGCAGCTCGCCGCCCGCCGCGCCGCCGAGCCCGGCCAGCCGGGCCAGCCGGGCCAGCCGGGCCAGGCGGGCCAGGCGGGCCAGGCAGGCCAGGCAGGACCGTCGGGCCGTCGTGTCGTCGTGGTCTCGGCCGGCGCCGGGCTGACCCGGCTCTTCGAGGACGCCGGCGCGGTGGTCGTCGCCGGGGGGCCCGGCCGGCGTCCCTCGACCGGCGAGCTCCTCGACGCGATCGTCGCCTCGGGGGCGCGCGAGGTCGTGGTGCTGCCCAACGACCCCGACTCCGTGCGCGCGGCCCGGATCGCGGCCGGCACCGCCGAGACCGACCTCGGCCTGCGCGTCGTCGT
Source organism: Nocardioides sp. S-1144 (assembly GCF_005954645.2). Lineage (NCBI taxonomy): Bacteria > Bacillati > Actinomycetota > Actinomycetes > Propionibacteriales > Nocardioidaceae > Nocardioides > Nocardioides dongxiaopingii. The sequence goes on along the minus strand of NZ_CP040695.2, from coordinate 3,107,234 downwards.
CATCCCGACGCAGGCGCAGGTGCAGGGGCTGGCCGCCCTCGCCGTGCACGAGCCCGGCCGCAGCTTCGACCTCGACGTCCTGGAGATGACCGCGACCGCCCGGCACGCCCGCCACGGCGCGGTCACCGTGGCGGCCAGGAACGCCCTGACGATGGCCGGCTGGTGCGAGCCCGGCGACGTCCTCGGCGTCATCGAGGGCGACTTCGCCGTCATCGGCGCCGACCAGCACGACGTCGCCACCACCGTGCTCCAGCGGCTCGTCGCCGGCGGTGGCGAGCTCGTCACGATCGTCGCCGGCGAGGGGGCCCGCGACCTCGCCGACCGCGCCGCGGCCTGGACCGAGGAGCACCACCCCACGGTCGAGGTCGTCGTCTACGACGGCGGCCAGGACCGGTACCCGCTGCTGCTGTCGGTGGAGTGAGGCAGGGTTGAGGGCGTGATCACCCTCGACTCACCCGTCGCGGCGGTGCTCGGCGAGTCGAGGAAGGCCAAGAAGTTCACCGACGGGCTCGGGATGCGCACCGTCGGCGACCTGCTGCACCACTTCCCCCGCAGGTACGTCCAGACCGGCACGCTGACCAAGCTCGACGACCTCCAGCCCGGTCAGATGCTGAGCGTCGTGGGCGAGGTCGTCAGCAGCCAGGTCAAGAGCCACACCGACCGGCGCACGGGCAAGGTCATGCACCGCGTCGAGACCTCGCTGCGCACCGACGGACCACGGCTGCAGATCACCTTCTTCGCCCGGAGCCACCAGTCCGCGCAGTGGCGCGCCACCAAGCTCGCGCCCGGACAGCCCGGCCTGTTCATCGGCCAGGCCAAGCTCTTCAACAACCAGTGGCAGCTGGCCCACCCGCAGATGGTGCTCTTCGGCGCCCAGGGCGGCAGTGAGGACGGCGACATCGCGACGGTCGAGGCGATCGCCGACCTCTACCCGATCTACCCGCTCACCAAGGGCCTCGAGTCGTGGGACGTCGCCCGCGTCGTCACCTTCGCGCGCTCCGTCGTCGACACGCTGCCCGACGTCGTCCCCGACACCGTGCGTGAGCAGTACGACGTGGTCGACGCCGCCACCGCGCTCGAGTGGGTCCACGTCCCCGAGCGCCTCGACCAGGTCGAGCAGGCCCAGCGCCACTACCGCTTCGAGGAGGCGCTGGTCACCCAGCTGGTGCTCGCCCGGCGGCGGCGGGCGGTGCGGGCGCTCGGCGCCCAGGCGCGCGACGGCGGCGACGGCGCCCTGCTGACGGCGTTCGACGCCTCGCTGCCCTTCGAGCTGACCGGCGGCCAGCGCGAGATCGGGGAGCAGGTCGAGGCCGACCTGGCCAACCCGTACCCGATGAACCGGCTGCTCCAGGGCGAGGTCGGCTCCGGCAAGACCCTCGTGGCCCTGCGGGCGATGCTGCGCGTGGTCGACTCCGGCGGCCAGGCGGCGCTGCTGGCGCCCACCGAGGTGCTCGCCCAGCAGCACCACCGCTCGATCACCGCGCTGCTCGGCGACCTGGCCGGGGGAGGGGTCTTCGGCGGCACGTCCGTCGAGCTGCTCACCGGGTCGATGAGCAAGGCCCAGCGCACCGGCCCGATGTCGCGGCTGGGCAGCGGCGAGGCCGGCATCGTCGTCGGCACGCACGCGCTGCTCGAGGAGCGGGTCCAGTTCGCCGACCTCGGCCTCGTCGTGGTCGACGAGCAGCACCGCTTCGGCGTCGAGCAGCGGGCCGCGCTCACCGACAAGGCCGGCTCGCCGCCCCACGTGCTGGTGATGACCGCGACCCCCATCCCGCGCACGGTCGCGATGACCGTCTTCGGCGACCTCGAGACCTCGGTGCTGCGCGAGCTCCCGGCCGGCCGGGCGCCCATCCAGTCCAACGTCGTCGACCTCGTCGAGCACCCCGGGTGGGCCGGCCGGGTCTGGGAGCGGGTCCGCGAGGAGGTCGACAAGGGGCACCAGGCCTACGTCGTGTGTCCCCGCATCGCCGGCGACGAGCTCGAGCAGGGCGAGGTCGACGTCCCCGAGGTCGACGAGGACGGCGAGCCGGTCGGGTCCCGGGTCGACCGGCCGCCGCTCGCGGCGGTCGAGGAGGTCGTCACCGAGCTCGCCGAGGGCCCGCTGGAGGGGCTGCGGCTCGCGGTCCTGCACGGCCGGATGGCGCCCGACGCCAAGGACGCGACCATGCGCGCCTTCGCCGCCGGCGAGATCGACGTGCTGGTCTCCACCACCGTCATCGAGGTCGGCGTCGACGTCCACAACGCCACCGCGATGGTGATCCTCGACGCCGACCGGTTCGGCGTCTCCCAGCTCCACCAGCTCCGGGGACGGGTCGGCCGGGGTGGCCTGCCGGGGCTGTGCCTGCTGGTCTCGCACACCGAGCCGCTCTCCCCGGCGCGCGACCGGCTCGACGCCGTTGCCGGCACCACCGACGGCTTCGAGCTCAGCCGGGTCGACCTCGAGCAGCGCCGTGAGGGCGACGTCCTCGGGCGCTCGCAGTCGGGCTGGCGCTCGACGCTGCAGAACCTGCGCGTCCTGCGCGACGAGCAGACCATCGTCGAGGCCCGCGAGGCCGCCGAGGCGCTGCTCGAGACCGACGAGTCGCTGGGCGGCACCCCGCTGCTCGCCGACGCCGTCGCCGACCTCGAGGCGAGCGCCAACGCCGACTTCATCGAGAAGTCCTGACGGGGCGGGTGGGGCGGGTGCACGGGTCGACGGTCCACCGGGGACTCCCACCGCTGCCGGCACCGTCGTCCCCGCGAGGCCGCACCACCCGCCCGACGTCCCCGAGCCACCGGAGGCCCACCGCATGACCCGCATCATCGCCGGCACCGCGAAGGGGCGCCGGCTCCAGACCCCGCCGGGCGAGCACACCCGTCCCACCACCGACCGGGTGCGGGAGGCGCTGTTCAGCGCGGTCGAGTCGTGGGCCGGCTCGCTGCACGGGCTCCGCTTCCTCGACCTGTACGCCGGCAGCGGGGCCGTCGGCCTCGAGGCGTGGTCGCGCGGCGCCGCCGGCGTCACGCTCGTGGAGTCCGACCGGGCCACCGCCTCCCTCATCGAGCAGAACGCCCGCACCCTCGGGTTCGCCGACGCCGAGGTGCACGCGACGCGGGTCCAGCCGTGCCTGGCCCGCGTGCCGCAGCAGCGCTACGACGTCGTCTACAGCGACCCGCCGTACCCGCTCACCGAGACCGACCTGGCCGAGGACCTCGACCTGCTCACCGAGTGGCTCGCGCCGGACGCCCTCGTGGTCGTCGAGCGGTCCCGGCGCAGCCCGGAGCCGACGTGGCCGACCGGGGCCCGGCCGATCCTCGGCGACCGCAGCAAGCGGTACGGCGAGACGGTGCTTTGGTACGGTCACGCACCGTGAGCACCCCCCGCGCCGCCCGTGGGCGGACCCGATGAGCAGGGCCGTCTGCCCCGGCTCCTTCGACCCCGTCACCCACGGGCACCTCGACATCATCGGGCGGGCCGCGTCGCTGTTCGACGAGGTGATCGTCGCGATCGGGGTCAACCCGTCCAAGAGCCGGCTCTTCGGCCCCGAGGAGCGCACCGAGATGCTGCGCCGCGCCGTCGAGCCGTTCGCCAACGTGCGGGTGGAGGGCTTCACCGGCCTGGTCACCGACTTCTGCCTGGCCCACGACGCCCCGGCGATCGTGAAGGGCCTGCGCGCCTCCAGCGACTTCGACTACGAGATGCCGATGGCGCAGATGAACTCCGCGCTCACCGGCGTCGAGACGGTCTTCCTGCCCACCAGCACCCGTCAGTCGTTCGTCTCCTCGAGCCTGGTCAAGGAGGTCGCGGCGTTCGGCGGCGACGTCTCGGCGTTCGTGCCCGACTTCGTGCTCGCGGCGCTGACGGCGCGCCTGGCCGCCGGGGGGACGACGTGATTTCGTCCTCGGGAACAACGCCAGTAGTCTTCTCGCTGATCTGTTTGTGCCCGGACCCGGAAGTGATCCCCTGACCAGCCTGGACCCGAGAGCGCCGCTCGTGCTCGATACCCGCGAGCTCGGCCGCCGCCCGGGGTCCCAACGTGAGGTGACGCTGACGGTGCCGGCACCGGCAGATCTGGGCATCGACGTCCTCGGTGTCGCCGAAGGAGCGCCGGTCCAGCTGGACCTGCGGCTGGAGGCGGTCATGGAGGGCGTGCTGGTCACGGGAACGGCCACGGCCGACCTCGAGGGCGAGTGCGCGCGGTGCCTGGACCCGATCGTCGACCAGGTCGACGTGAGGTTCCAGGAGCTGTTCGTGTACGGCGACTCCCGGGACTCCCGCGGCCGCCCGACCGACAACGCCGGTCCCGACGACGGCGACGAGGACGACGGTGTCAGCACGATGGAGGACGACCTGCTCGACCTCGAACCCCTGCTGAGGGACGCGGTGGTGCTCGCACTACCGTTCCAGCCGCTGTGTGAGGACGACTGCCCCGGGTTGTGCACCGAGTGCGGCGCCAACCTCAAGGAAGACCCGGATCACACGCACGAGGCCCCGATCGACCCACGGTGGGCGGCGCTCACCACGATCGAGAACACCCAGAACGACCCGAGCAACTAGGAGATCACCATGGCTGTCCCGAAGCGGAAGATGTCGCGGAGCAACACCCGGCACCGTCGCTCGCAGTGGAAGGCCGTTGCGCCGACCCTCGTCACCTGCGCGAACCCCGCGTGCGCCGCGAAGCACCTCCCGCACCGCGCGTGCGGCGAGTGCGGTCAGTACGGCGCCCGCGCCGACCGTCGCCAGGTCCTCTGAGACCCGGTCGGCAGTCACCGACATCAACTACAGCGAGCTGCGCTCGGCACTCGGGGACCCGGTACTCGACCCCGAGCTGCTCGAGCGTGCCCTGACGCACCGCTCGTTCGCGTACGAGAACGGTGGACTGCCGACCAACGAGCGCCTGGAGTTCCTCGGTGACTCGGTGCTCGGCGTGGTGGTCACCGAGACGCTGTACACGATGCACCCCGACCTGTCGGAGGGTCGGCTGGCCAAGCTGCGCGCCGCGGTCGTCAACGCGCGCGCGCTGGCCGGCGTCGCGGTCACGATCGGGCTCGGCGACCACGTCAAGCTCGGACGCGGCGAGGAGGCCACGGGTGGCCGCCTCAAGGCGTCGATCCTGTCCGACACCGTCGAGGCGGTGATCGGTGCGGTGCACCTCAGCGGCGGCATCGACGTCGCCGCGGTGGTGATCCACCGCCTCTTCGACCCGCTCATCGACGAGGCCTCGGCAATGGGCGCCGGCCTCGACTGGAAGACGTCGCTGCAGGAGCTCTCGGCCGAGCACGGCCTCGGCGTGCCGGAGTACGTCATCACCGACGAGGGTCCCGACCACCGCAAGACGTTCCACGCCCAGGTCCGGGTCGCCGAGCGGCTCTACGGCAACGGCACCGGCAACTCGAAGAAGGAGGCCGAGCAGGCCTCCGCCGAGACGGCCTACGGCGAGATCCTGGCCGCCCACGCGGCCCGGCCCGACGAGATCGCCTGAGGGCACACGGTGCCCGAGCTCCCCGAGGTCGAGGTGGTCCGTGCCGGCCTCGAGCGGCACGTGACCGGCTCGCGGATCACCCGGGTCGACGTCCTCCACCCTCGTCCGGTGCGCCGTGACCCGCGGGGTCCCGAGGGATTCGCCGCCGCCCTCGCCGGGCGCCGCATCGTCGCGGCCCGGCGCCGCGGCAAGTACCTCTGGCTCCCGCTCGACAACGGCGACGCCCTGCTCGGCCACCTCGGCATGAGCGGGCAGCTGCTCGTCCAGCCCGACGACGCCGTCCCCGAGCGGCACCTGCGGGTCCGGATGGTCCTCGACGGGGCCGCGGAGGACCGCAACCTGCACTTCGTCGACCAGCGGATGTTCGGCGGCCTCTCGGTCTCCACCGGCGGCGCGGAGCTGCCGGCCGAGATCGCCCACATCGCCCGCGACCCGCTCGACCCGGAGTTCGACGACGACCTGTTCGTGGCCCGGGTGCGTCGCCGGAGCTCGGGGGTCAAGCGGCTGCTGCTGGACCAGGGACTGGTCTCCGGCGTCGGCAACATCTACGCCGACGAGGCGCTGTGGCGCGCTCGCCTGCACGGCGAACGGCCCGGGGACCGGCTCACCGCCGCCCAGGCGCGCACCCTGCTCGGCCACGCCCGCGAGGTGATGGAGGAGGCGCTCGGCCAGGGCGGGACGTCGTTCGACGCCCTCTACGTCAACGTCAACGGCGAGTCCGGCTACTTCGACCGCTCGCTGCACGCCTACGGGCGCCAGGACGAGCCGTGCGACCGCTGCGGGACGCCGATCCGGCGGATCGCGTTCATGAACCGGTCGTCGTACTTCTGCCCGCGCTGCCAGCCGGTGCCGCGCCGACGCCGGGTGCCCACCCCGGTGGTCGCGCCAGATTGACCCCTTCCGGTTCCGGTGGGACTCTGGTAAGCGGCCCAGAACCCGGGTCGCCCGTACCCACCGGAAGGCTCGACATGGCCAAGGCGCTGATCGGCTACCTGAACAGCGACCTGCGAGACCCCCGCCTGGCTGCCGACAACGCCCGGCTCCGCGCGCGGGTGGCCGAGCTGGAGTCCCTCGTCCTGCGGCTCTCGGAGGAGAACGACCGGCTGGTGGCCTCCCGGGCCGCCGACCTGCTCGGCGCGCAGATGCACGACGCCACGCTCCAGCCCGCCTGAGGCGGCGCCTGCCTCGCCGCCCGACCGACTGCGTCCCGACGTGAGCAGCCTGGTCGAGCTGGTGGTCCCCGCCCGGCTCGGTGCCGGGTTCCGCTGGGTGCTGGCGTCGTCGTGGACGACGAACCTCGGCGACGGCATCGCCCTCGCCGCGGGCCCGCTCCTGGTCGCCTCGCAGACCGACCAGCCGTTCCTCGTGGCCCTCGCCGCGCTCGCGGTCTGGGCGCCGCCGCTGGTGTTCGGGCTCCACGCCGGCGCGATCACCGACCGTCTCGACCGGCGGCTGATCGTGCTGGTCACCAACGCCCTCCGGGTGGCGGTGCTGGTGGTGCTGACGACGTTCATCCTCACCGACGCCGTCTCGATCGCGGTGGTGCTGGTCGCGATGTTCACCCTCGGGACCGCCGAGATGTTCGCCGACAACGCCGCGAGCACGCTCGTGCCGATGCTGGTCGCCCGCGACGACCTCGCCGTCGCCAACTCCCGCATCCAGACCGGCCTGATCACCGTCAACCAGCTCGCCGGCCCGCCGCTCGGGGCGGCCCTGTTCGCCGCCGGCAGCGCGTGGCCCTTCGCCGCGGAGGCGGTGCTCGTGCTGCTCGGGGCGCTGCTGGTCGTGCGGCTCGAGCTGCCACCGCACCGGCGCGAACCGGAGACGGTGGCGCGGATCAGCCACGACATCGCCGAGGGCTTCCGCTGGGTCGTGCACCACGCCGCCGTCCGGACGCTCGTGCTGACGATCTTCATCTTCAACATCACCTTCGGCGCCGCCTGGTCGGTGCTGGTCCTCTACGCCACCCAGCGCCTCGGCCTCGGCGAGGTCGGCTTCGGCCTGGTGACGACGGTCGGTGCGGCCGGCGGGCTGCTCGGCACGCTCTCCTACGGGTGGGTCACCCGGCACGTCAGCCTCGGCAACCTGATGCGGGTCGGGCTGGTCGTGGAGACCCTCACCCACCTCGGCCTGGCCCTGACCACCTCGCCGTACGTCGCGCTGCCGATCTTCTTCGTCCTCGGCGCGCACGCCTTCATCTGGGGGACGACGTCGATCACCGTCCGCCAGCGCGCGGTGCCCTCGTCGCTGCAGGGCCGGGTCGGCTCGGTCAACCTCCTCGGCGTCTACGGCGGCCTCGTCGTCGGCTCCGGCGTCGGCGGCCTGCTCGCCCAGCACGGGGGGCTCGCCGCGCCGTTCTGGTTCGCCTTCGCCGGGTCGGCGGTCTTCGTCGTGGTGATCTGGCGCCAGCTCAGCCACGTCGCGCACGCCGACGAGGCGCCGGTCCCGCCCACGGCACCCTCAGTCGACGTCCAGGAAGCCGGGGGAGGATGACCCCATGTTCCACCGGCACCCCTTCCTCAGCGTCCTCACCTTCGCCTACCTCGGCTTCGTCGGCTGGGTGACGCTGACCCCCGCCTCGACCGCCCCCACGGGCAGCGACCTGGTGCTGCGGGTGCTTGACCGGCTCCAGCGCCGCGAGGAGCTGTCGTGGCTGACCTACGACCGGGCCGAGCTGCTGGCCAACATCGCCCTCTTCGTGCCGGTCGGGGTGTTCCTCCTGCTGCTGGTCGGCACCCGGTTCTGGTGGGTCGCCGGGATCGGTGGGTTCCTGATGACCTCGGCGATCGAGACCGCGCAGCGCTCGATCCCCGGCCGCGTCCCCGACGAGCGCGACCTGCTCGCCAACACCGTGGGCGCGCTGATCGGCATCGCGGTCGGGCTGGTGCTGACCTACCCGGCGTCGCGGCGCCGCGCGGCGCAGCGGCGCGCCCGGGCGGCCCAGCGGGACGTCGTCCGCTCGCCGGGGCGGGCCTCGGTCCGGTAGGGCGTGCGGCCCGGGGCCGGTGGTGGACGGTCCCGGCCGGCTCCCGCACGCCGGTGGCCCCGGCGCGTACCACCGGCGAGGCGACGGCCCCCGGGTAGGGTGAGGCCGCGCTGAGCTTCCCCCGTGTCAGTAGCCGTCCGTAGCGTCACGCCCAGCACCGACCTACCCGAGCACCGGCGATGGAGCCCCGCGTTGTACCTCAAGAGCCTGACCCTCCGGGGCTTCAAGTCCTTCGCGTCGGCGACCACGCTCCAGCTCGAGCCGGGCATCACCTGCATCGTCGGTCCCAACGGGTCGGGCAAGTCCAACGTCGTCGACGCGCTGGCGTGGGTGATGGGCGAGGCGAGCGCGAAGAGCCTGCGCGGCGGGAAGATGGACGACGTCATCTTCGCCGGCACGTCCGGCCGCCCGCCGCTGGGACGGGCCGAGGTGGCGCTGACGATCGACAACGCCGACGGCGCGCTGCCCATCGAGTACGCCGAGGTCACCATCACCCGCACGATGTTCCGCAGCGGCGGGTCCGACTACGCCATCAACGGCACCAGCTGCCGGCTGCTCGACGTCCAGGAGCTGCTCTCCGACTCGGGCATCGGGCGCGAGATGCACGTCATCGTCGGCCAGGGCCAGCTCGACACCATCCTGCACGCCACGCCCGAGGACCGGCGGGGCTTCATCGAGGAGGCCGCCGGCGTCCTCAAGCACCGCAAGCGCAAGGAGAAGGCGCTTCGCAAGCTCGACGCCACCGAGGGCAACCTCACCCGGCTCGGCGACCTCCTCCACGAGCTGCGCCGCCAGCTCAAGCCGCTCGGCCGGCAGGCCGAGGTCGCCCGCAAGGCGGCCGGCGTCCAGGCCGACGCCCGCGACGCCCGGGCCCGGCTGCTGGCCGACGACCTCGTCACCGCCCGCACCGCCCTCGAGCAGGAGATGGCCGACGAGTCGATCCTGCTCGAGCGACGCGCCGAGGTCGAGGCCGCGGTGGCGGCCGCGCGGCAGCGGGAGGCCGAGCTCGAGGCCGCGCTGCGCGAGGACCTGCCGGCCCTGAGCCGCGCCCAGGAGGTGCAGTTCGCCCTGCGCGGGCTCCGCGAGCGCGTCCACGGCACCCAGGGCCTGGCCGCGGAGCGGATCCGCAACGCCGCCGGCGCCGCCGAGACCACCGCGCAGCACGGGCGGGACCCCGACCAGATCGAGGCCGAGGCCGAGCGCATCCGCGTGCAGGAGCAGGAGATCGGCGCCCAGGTCACGCGGCACCGCACCGGCCTCGAGGAGGCGGTCGCCGCCCGCAAGGCCGCCGAGGACGCCGCCGCCGAGGAGGACCGGCGGATCGCGGCACTCCAGCGGGCCGCCGCCGACCGGCGCGAGGGCCTGGCCCGGCTGCACGGCCAGGTCAACGCGCTGAAGTCGCGCTCCGCCGCGGCCGCCGAGGAGGTCGGCCGGCTCACCCTGGCCCGCGAGGAGGCCGCCGCGCGGGCCGAGCGCGCCCAGCGCGACTTCACCGCCCTCGAGACCCAGGTGGCCGGGCTGGACGCCGGCGAGGAGGGGCTCGACGCCGAGCACGAGGCCGCCGTCGCGCTGCTCGACGACCTCGAGGAGGAGCTCGCCGCCGTCCGCGTCGCCGCCCAGCAGGCCGACCGCGACCGCGCCGGGCTCGCGGCCCGCAAGGACGCCCTCGAGATGGGCCTGACCCGCAAGGACGGTGCCGGGGCGCTGCTCGCCGCCGGCGACGCCGACGGCGTCGGGGGCCTGATGGGCTCGGTCGCTGCCCTGCTCGGCGTCCGCGCCGGCTTCGAGACCGCCGTCGCCGCCGCCCTCGGTGCGTCCGCCGACGCCGTCGCGGTCACCGACGCCGGCGCCGCGGTCGCCGCCCTGGCCCACCTGCGCGACGGCGACCTCGGCCGGGCCGGCCTCGTGCTCGGGGCCGACCCCGGCGCGCCCGTCGCCGACCCGGCGCGCGACTGGCCGGCCCTGCCCGCCGGGGCGACGTACGCCGTCGAGGTCGTCGAGTGCCCCGACCGGCTCCGGCCGGCGCTGACCCACCTGCTGCTGCGCGCCGCCGTCGTCGACGACCTCGACGCCGCACACCGCCTGGTGCAGGCCGAGCCGACCGTCGTCGCCGTCACCCGCGGTGGCGACGTCCTCGGCACCCACGTCGCCGCCGGCGGGTCGCAGACCCAGCAGAGCCTCATCGAGATCCAGAGCGCCGTCGACGAGGCCGCCGAGCGGCTGCTCGCGGCCACCGCCGACGGCGAGCGGCTCGGCTTCGAGGTCAGCCGTCTCGAGGCCGAGCGGCTCGACGCGCAGAAGCGCGTCGACGCGGCCCTGGCCCGGCTGCACGAGTCCGACGCCACCCTGGCCGCCGTCGCCGAGGAGCTCGGCCAGCACGGCTCGCAGGCCCGGGCCGCCAAGGGGGAGGCCGACCGCCTGGCCCAGGCCATCGAGAAGGCGGAGACGGCGCGCGACGCCGACCTGGCCGGCCTGGCCGACCTCGAGCAGCGCCTCGCGGCCGCCGAGGCGACCACGGAGGGCGCCGACGACGGCGACGAGCCCGACACCGCCGAGCGCGAGCGGCTCGTCGAGGCCGCCCGCACCGCGCGCCAGGGCGAGATGGACGCCCGGCTCGCGCTGCGCACCGGCGAGGAGCGGGCCCGCGCGCTGCACGGCCGGGTCGACGGGCTGCTCCGCCAGGCCCGCACCGAGCGGGAGGCCCGCGCCCGCGCGGCCGAGCGACGCAAGCGGCTGCTGCGCGAGGGCGAGGCCGCCGAGGCCGTCTCGCTGGCCGCGGCCTACGTGCTGGCCCGGCTCGAGGTCTCCATCGACGCCGCGACGACCGCCCGGCTCGAGGTCGAGCAGGCGCGCAGCGGACGCGAGCGCGCGCTGGTCGACGTCCGGGCCACGCTGCGCGACCTGGGCCGGGAGCACGACGAGCTGGTCAACTCCGTGCACCGCGACGAGCTGGCCCGGGCCCAGCAGCGGATGCGCATCGAGCAGCTGGAGGAGCGCACGCTCGACGAGCTCGGTCTCGACGCCGACGGGCTGGTCGCCGACTTCGGGCCCGACCAGCCGGTGCCGCCGTCCGCGACCCTCGAGACGGCCGAGGGCGAGGAGCCGCCGGGCCCGACGCCGTACGACCGCGAGGAGCAGACGAAGCGGCTGCGGACCGCCGAGCGGCAGCTGACGATGCTGGGCAAGGTGAACCCGCTGGCGCTCGAGGAGTTCTCGGCGATGGAGGAGCGGCACAAGTTCCTCACCGAGCAGCTCGAGGACCTCAAGGGCACCCGCAAGGACCTCCTCGACATCGTCAAGGAGGTCGACGCCCGGGTCGAGCAGGTCTTCACCGAGGCCTTCGCCGACGTCACCGTCGCCTTCGACGCCACGTTCGCGCGGCTCTTCCCCGGCGGTGAGGGCCGGCTGGTGCTCACCGACCCCGACAACATGCTGACCACCGGCATCGAGGTCGAGGCGCGGCCGCCCGGCAAGAAGGTCAAGCGGCTCTCGCTGCTCTCCGGCGGCGAGCGGTCGCTGGTCGCGGTGGCGTTCCTCGTGGCGCTGTTCAAGGCGCGCCCCTCGCCGTTCTACATCCTCGACGAGGTCGAGGCCGCCCTCGACGACACCAACCTCGGCCGGCTGCTCCAGATCTACGAGGAGCTGCGCGAGACCTCGCAGCTGCTGGTGATCACCCACCAGAAGCGCACGATGGAGGTCGGTGACGCCCTCTACGGCGTCACCATGCGCGGCGACGGGGTCAGCACCGTCATCAGCCAGCGGCTCCGCGACACCGAGCCGCGGGGGAGGTCCTGATGCCCGAGACCCCCGAGACCCGACCGGCCCGGCCCACCCGGTCCGACTACGTCGCGTGGCGCACCGCCACCACCCGGTGGTCCGACGACGACGTCTACGGCCACCTCAACAACGCCCGCTACTTCGACCTCGTCGACACCGCGGTCAACGCCCACCTGGCCGAGGCCACCGGCGTCGACATCCGCGGCCTCGACGCCATCGGCGTCGTCGCCGAGGTCTCCTGCCGCTACTTCGCCGAGATGGGCTACCCCGCCGACGTCGAGATGGGGCTGGTCGTCGACCGGCTCGGGAGCTCCTCGGTCGTCTACCGCGTCGGCCTCTTCCAGGGCGCCGGCGGACCCGACCAGCCCGCGAACGCCGAGGGCCGCTTCGTCCACGTCTACGTCACCAACGGCGCCGGCTCCCGGTCGGTCACCCCGGTGCCCGACGTGATCCGTGTCGCAGTCGCGCCCCTCGTGCGCGGCTGAGTTCGGTCCCGGCGGGCACCTGTGGTGCAGTGAGGGTTGCGCCCGGCCGGACCCGCGTCGGTGCCTCTCGGTAGAACCCGGTAGAACTCGGAGAAGAACCACCTTGACCTCTGTCATCGTCACCATGGTCGTCGTCGTGGCCGTCGCCGCCCTCGCCCTCGCCTACGCCGCCTTCCCGCACCGCGGGGCCCGGGTGCCGGGCGCGTCGTGGCTCGGCAACGCCGTCGAGCGGGCCGCCGAGGCCGTCCCCGTCCTGCGCGACGGCGACCTCGACCCCGGTGCGGGGAGCGACGACAAGGTGCCGCACGACAGCGGCGTCACCCGATGAGCACCACCGGCTCGGTCCCGGTCGGCCCGATCCTGGTTGGATAGCACCATGGAGTGGCTCTACCTCGTCATCGGCATCGCCGTCCTGGCCGTCGTCGCCCTCGCCGGACTGGTCACCAGTCGCACCCGCCGCACACCGCGGCGCCCGGTCGAGCCGACCGAGCCGACGTCGACCACACCGACCACGACCCGTCCCGCCGAGCGGGAGGCGCTGCCGCCGACCCTCGAGAGCGACCTGCCGCTCCTCGACGCCCCGCTGCTCGACGAGCCGGTCGTCGTCGAGCCGGAGCCCGTCCCGGTCCGCGACAAGCCCGAGAGCACCCGCTCGCGCCTGGCCCGGCTGCGCGAGCGGCTCGCCGGCTCCCAGGGCGGCTTCGGTCGCGGCCTGCTGGCGCTGCTGAGCCGCGACCGCCTCGACGAGGACACCTGGGAGTCCATCGAGGACCTGCTGCTCACCGCCGACATCGGCGTCGCCCCGACCCAGCAGGTCGTCGACAACCTCCGCACCCGCCTCCGTGTCGACGGCGCCGAGGCCGGCGACCCGCGGTCCGTGCTGCGCGACGAGCTGATCACCCTGGTCGACCCGACCATGGACCGCCGCCTCCAGGTCACCGGCGACGACGGCAAGCCGGGCGTCGTCCTGGTCGTCGGCGTCAACGGCGCCGGCAAGACCACCACGGTCGGCAAGATCGCCCGGATCCTGGTCGCCGAGGACCACACGGTCACCCTGGGGGCCGCCGACACCTTCCGCGCCGCCGCGGTCGAGCAGCTCGCGACCTGGGGCGAGCGGGTCGGCGTCGAGGTGGTCCGCGGTGCCGAGGGCACCGACCCCGCCAGCGTCGCCTTCGAGGCGGTCAAGCAGGGCGTCGAGCAGGGCGTCGACACCGTCATCGTCGACACCGCCGGCCGCCTGCAGAACAAGCAGGGCCTGATGGACGAGCTCGGCAAGGTCAAGCGCGTCATCGAGAAGCAGGCCCGGGTCACCGAGGTGCTGCTCGTCCTCGACGCGACGACCGGCCAGAACGGGCTCATCCAGGCCCGGGTCTTCCGCGAGGCCGTCGACGTCACCGGCATCGTCCTGACCAAGCTCGACGGTTCCGCCAAGGGCGGCATCGTCGTCGCCGTCCAGCGCGAGCTCGGGGTGCCGGTCAAGCTCGTCGGCCTCGGCGAGGGCCCCGACGACCTCGCGCCGTTCGACGCGGCCGCGTTCGTCGACGCGCTCCTGGGCTGAGGCCGCGCCTCAGTCCCCGGCCGGGCGGGCCCCGAGCCACGTCGCGACGTCGGCCAGCGCCTCGGCCTCGGTGGCCGGGGCGAGCAGGTCGCGGTGCGCCTCCAGGTCTGCGTGGGTCAGCCGGGCGACGGCGTCCTCCCCGGCGAACCGTGGCTCGACCGTGCGGTCCTGGCGCCACACGACGGTCTGGGCCACGCCCCGCGTGGTGATCGTGCGGTAGCTCAGTTCGGGGTGCAGGTCGTGCACGGCGAGCACCGCCTTGAAGACGTCGCCGCCGTCGGCGCCGGTCGGGGCGGTGTTGTCGACGACGACGACGGTGCGGTCGTGGGAGGCGGCGTCGAGGACGCGGCGCAGGCGCTCCAGGGCGGTGCGCCAGTCGTCGAGGTCGTCGAGCAGGACCAGGTCGTAGGTCCGCCCGGCCGCGAACCAGGCGAGGAAGCGGTCGAGGGTGACCTCCCAGAACGCCGTGCCCGAGTCGCGGTAGGACCGCACGTCGAAGCGGAACTGCTCGTCGACGACGTCACGGGCCGCGACCGCGATCTCGGTGAAGGCGTACCGGTGGCGCCACCCGACCTGGAGGAAGGTCTCGGCGCCGAGGAGCTCGGCCAGCCGGTTGACCCGGCGTACGGTGTGCCCCGGCGTCCAGTCCGGCGGCACCGGGTCGACGCGGGGGATGTGCAGCCCGAGGTGGGACAGGTACTGCGACGCGTTGGGCGCGAGCCGCACCACGGCCCGCCCGGTCGCGGAGATGACGGCGTCGTCGCTGCACGAGTGGAAGGTCTGGTCGACGTCGCGGGCATCGCCGATCGTCTTGAAGGAGATGTGCTCGGGACCGTGGCGGCGGAAGACGTGGAACCTCTTGGCCGAGACGTCGCGGAGCAGCAGGAGGCTGTGGAAGGTCGACCCCTCCTCGCCGGCGACGACCTCGGCGCGCGCAAGGGTGTCGAGCTGGTCGCGCAGGGCCATCTTCTCGACCGTCGCGATCGTCCACCCCCGGCGCCGCAGCCGACGCTCGACGATCTCGCGGTTGATGAGGCCGACCCCGCTCTCGCTCGCCCGGGAGAGCCAGAGCTTGGCGCCCGGCTCCTGGGGCGGGCCCTCGTGGGCGGCCAGGAACCGGAGGTGGTCCGGGTGGCTCCAGTCGCCGTACTTGTAGCCGGCGTCGGGGACGTGCAGCCGCGCGAAGCGGGTCGGGCGGATGATCACCCTGACCTCGTTGCGGACGCCGACGAGCTCGAGCATGTCGTGCTGCCACTGCGTGAGGGTGGGCACCGGGCCGTCGAGGTACCCGACCCACACGACCGGCAGGTCGGGTCGCTCGGCGGCCCACCAGAGCCGCTGGAGGCACTCGAGCATGAAGTGCCCGTAGGCCGGGTGGTAGGCGCCCCCGTAGATCACCTCGCCGGAGTCGTCGTCGACGGCTCCGTAGAGCGACGGCTCGGGCGGGATGAAGGTGTGGGTCCCGTGCCGCCGGTCGTCGATCGTCGACGCCACCAGGGAGCCGTCGGCGCGCAGCACGCCGCAGTGCACCTTCGTGGGGTCGGGAGAGACCAGCGTGGGGTGGACCGTGGCGCCCTCGAGCGTGGTCGACTTGAGCGGGGGGACCCCGGTGGCGGGTCCGGACGACGTCACCGGCCGCGGCCCGCCCGGGCGACGGACCGCACGAACCGGGGGAGCGCCAGGGGGATCCGACGGGTGCGGCGGGCGACCTCGTCGTCGGTGAGGTCGGCGACGGCGTCGTCGCTGGTGGGCTCGCCCGCGACCCGGTGGACGACGAACACGACGGTGCGCCGCACGACCACCCGCCGCACGGCGTAGCCGGGGTGGTTCAGGCCGACGGCGACGGCGGCCCGGGCGGCGAGTTCGCCGGAGCCGAGCAGCCAGGTGGTCGTGGGCGTCGCGAGACGCCGGCTGGTGCGGAACGAGGTGAGCACCGAGGCCAGGTCGGGACCGGTCACGCGGATGACGTCGAAGCGGCGCCGGGCGCTCACGAAGTGCTTGACGTAGGTGCGGGTGTCGAGGTCGAGGAAGTCGACGCCGCTGCCGGCGTGCGAGCGGGTGTCGAAGGCGAACGCCGGGCTCACCGCGACCCGCTTCTCGGCGGTGGAGCCCAGGACCAGGCCGGCGTCCGTGGCGCCGAGGTCGAGCAGCCGGCGCGGGGCGAGGCCCTCCAGCACACGGAGCAGCAGTGCCGTCTCGGGCGACGCCTCGTCGGCCGCGACGGCGGGTGGCACCGCCACGTCGAGGAGGTCGAGGACCTCCGCCGAGCGGGCGCTGACCTTGGTGACCGCGCGCCCCTTCGCCTCCAGGACGACCTCGTCGCGCAGCGAGTGGAAGCTCTGGTCGACGCCGCGCGCGTCGCCGACCGTGTGCATGTTGTTGTGCTCCTGGCCGTGGCGGCGCAGCACGCGCAGGCGCTTGGAGGAGACGTCGGCGAGCAGGGCGATGGTGTGGAAGGCGGAGCCCTCCTCGCCGGCCACCACCTCGGCCCGGCTCAGGTGGTCGAGCTGCTCGCGCACGGTGAGCGTCTCGGGGTGGCTGATCGTCCACCCGGCCGCCGCCAGCCGGCGCTCGGTCGGGGCGGCGTTGAGGTCGCGGACGTCGCTGTCGAGGTTGCTGCGGGAGAGCCAGAGCCGCTCACCGGGCACCTGGGCCGGGCCGCGGTAGGACGCCAGGAACGCGGCGTGCTCGGGGTGGAACCGGTCGTCGTAGCGGTAGCCGAGGTCGGGCACGTGCAGCCGCTGGTACCGGGTGGGGGAGGCGAGGATCCGAGGGGGGTTCGCCAGCCCCAGGACCTCGAGGATCTCGAGCTGCCACGGACGCAGCCGGGCGTCGTGCCAGGTGTGCGCGCCGGCCCACACCAGCGGGAGGTCCGGGTGCCGGCGGGCGTACCAGGCGCGCGCGAGGCTCTCGAGCAGGAAGTGCCCGAAGTGGAAGTACAGCGGCCCGGCGTAGATGGCCTCCGGGTCCTCGGCCTCGACGACGTCGGGGAAGAGGCCGCGCACCATCGGCGCCCCCACCTCGCCCGAGCGGCGGTCCAGGACGGTGTCCTCGACGTACCCGTCGGCGTCGAAGACGCCCATGAGGAGGCGGCCGGGGTGGGACGCGACGCGGATGGTCGGGTAGACCACGGCGTCCTCGACCGACCGGGCGTCGAGTGGATTCACGGCTGCACGCTAGCAGCGCGCGCCCGGACCTCCGGGCGGGCAGTCGCGACCGTCACCGGTGTCGCGTGCCCGCTCAGTCCGTCGTCCCGCCCGACTGCCCGAGGGTGGGGATGGCCCGGAGCACGGCGACGGCCTCGGCGAACAGGTCCGCGTCACCCTTCTCGCGCGCGGAGACCAGCATCGGCCACGCCTCGGAGGCCAGCAGGGCCTCCGGGTCGACGGCGGCCGTGCGCGACATGTACTCCGGCGGCGGCGCCTGCGGGTCCTCGGCCTCCAGGTACGGGACCTCGGAGGCGTACCCGTCCTCGAGGACCTCCGAGGCGGGGTCGGCGCCGATGATCACGGCGGTCCCGGTGGGCCAGGTGTTGACGAGCAGGACCACGAGGTCGGACCGGTGCCGGGCGACGACCTCGACGGACTTGTAGATGTCGCCGGCCCACGCGCCGGTGCGCCGGACGCGGGCCGCCTCCAGCGGGTTGCGCGGGAGCACGTCGTCGAAGACGGTGACGCCGGTCGTGGCGAGGTGCCGCTCGACGTTGATGAAGTCGCGCAGCGCGAACTCCGAGAGGTGCATGCCGTCGATGAAGGCGAGGTCGACCGGGACGCCGTCGAAGTGGCTCAGCGCGTCGGGGCGGGAGAAGTAGGCGTCGCTCTTGGCCTTGACCAGGTCGAGGTCGCAGTGCAGCGGGTGGCGCACGGCGTACTCGGGGTCGATCGCGACGGTCCTCGAGCGGGAGAGCGTGAGGCTGGCGCCCTCGTTGACCCCGATCTCGAGGTAGGTGCGCGGGGCGAGGCGCTCGTGGAGCCCGCGGAGCAGGTCGTGCCGGGTGAGCCTCGGCTCCGGGTGCGGCACGAAGGGGTCCGACGGGATCCAGCCGCCCTGGCGGTCGTTGGGCTCACCCAACGGCCGCGCGGCGACCTTCTTCTGAGCCTGCCGGCCCGCGCGCTGGCCGGGGGACGCGGAGCCCGGTGCGGGCTTGCGCCGGCGTCGTGGCTCCGGTTCGGGGGCCGGGGCGAGCCGGGTCGACAGCGCCGAGCGGTAGCGACGCTCGGCGGTGCGGATCTTGTCGGTACGGTCCTTGCCCAGGGTCGACTCCAGGCTCTGACCCACCCGTGCTCGTACGCCCATCTCTACCTCCGTGGTCGTGGTCGCGCCGATCCTAGGCGGGTGCGTCGCTGCCCTCGCCGACCGGGGCGGGCCGCTAGGGTCCTCGTACCGATCCGACCGAGGAGACACGTTGCCCCAGCCGAACCGAGTCCCGCGCCTGCTCCGCGCCCTCCGCAAGGAGATGGCCCAGGTCCGTCAGGAGATCGTCCGGAGCCGGCAGCCCCGTCCTCCGTCGGTGCCGGTCCAGCTGCGCGAGCGCTCGGTCGAGCACTCCGTCGACTACATCCTCGGCGAGCGTCGTCTGGACTCCGCGCAGGTGGCGCTCAACAAGCCCGAGGCCATCGCCGCCGCGCTCCGCGCCACCACCCTCGACGGCATGGTGGCCGAGTTCGGCGTCTACCAGGGCACCTCGCTGACCCAGATCGCCCGGTTCTTCGACACCCGGACGGTGCACGGCTTCGACAGCTTCGCCGGACTGCCGGAGTCCTGGAGCGGCACGTCGAAGGGCGCCGGCGACTTCGACATCGGCGGTCAGCCGCCCGAGCTGCCCGTGAGCAACGTCGAGTTCCACGTCGGCTTCTTCGACACCACCGTCGCACCGTTCGAGGCCGCCCACGAGGGTCCGTTCTCGTTCGTGCACCTCGACGCCGACCTGTACAGCTCGACCAGGACCGTCTTCGACGTCCTGTTCGAGTGGTTCGTGCCGGGCACCGTCATCGTCTTCGACGAGTACTTCGGCTACCACGGCTGGCAGCTGCACGAGCACCGGGCGTTCATGGAGTTCCTCGACCGCTCCGGCCTGTCCTACGAGGGCGTCAGCATCGGGCACATGAACCTCGGCGTGCGTCTCCTCGCCGGCTGAACCGGAGGCGGCGCCGCCGCAGCGGGGCCGGCCCGTCCCGGACGCCGGGGATTCGGAGCGCCGCGGCGTGATCCGGATACTTCTGCGGGTGACCTCGGCGCCTGAGCAGATCGTGTCCGGGCCCGACCGGTCGACCGCGGGGCCCGACGCCGGCACCGGCGCCGGAGGGGTGCGCCTCGACATCCAGGCGCTGCGCGCCCTCGCCGTCGCGCTGGTGGTGGTCTTCCACTTCTGGCCCTCCGCGCTCAGCGGCGGGTACGTCGGCGTCGACGTCTTCTTCGTGATCTCCGGGTTCCTCATCACCGGTCACCTGCTCAAGCACCCCCCGGCGACCCCGCGCGACCTCGCCGAGTTCTGGGGACGCCGCATCCGCCGCCTGCTGCCGGCGGCCCTGACGGTCCTGGTCGCCACGCTCGCCGCGACCTGGTGGCTGGCCCCGTCGACGATGTGGCTCGGCACCGCCAAGCAGGCGGTCGCCTCGGCCGTCTACGTCCAGAACTGGCTGCTCGCCGACGAGTCCGTCGACTACCTGGCCGCCGACAACGTCGCGACCCCGGTGCAGCACTACTGGTCCCTCTCGATCGAGGAGCAGTTCTACCTCGGCTGGCCGGTCCTCGTGCTGGTCGCGGCGCTCGTCGCGCGGCGGGCCGGACTCGGCCTGCGGCGGTGCGTGGGCGTCGCGGTGCTCGCGGTGCTCGCGACGTCGCTGCTCTGGTCGTTCCTGCAGCGCGACGACCCGGCCGGCTACTTCGTGACCTGGACGCGCACCTGGGAGCTGGCCGCCGGGGGACTGGTGGCCGTGGCGCTGCCCCGGCTCCAGGGCCTCCCGTCCGCGGTGCGGGTCCTGGGCGCGTGGCTCGGCCTCGCGCTGGTGGCCCTCGCGGCCCTGCGCTACGACGCCGCCACCGCGTTCCCCGGCACCGCCGCCCTCGTCCCGGTCCTCGGCACGGCCCTGGTGGTCGCGGTGTCGGTCGGCCCCGGTCGGGCGTCGCCACTGCCGGCCATCGCCCTGCGTCCCGTGCAGGAGCTCGGCGGGATCTCCTACGCCGTCTACCTCTGGCACTGGCCGGTGGTGGTGCTGCTGCCGTTCGCCCTCGGTGAGGAGCCGGCCACCTGGCAGCTGCTGCTGGCGCTCGCGGCCGTGCTGGTCCTGTCCTACCTGACCAAGGTCCTCGTCGAGGACCCGCTGCGGGGCCGGCGTCCGCTCGGCGTCCCCCTGCGCCGCAGCTTCGTGTTCGCCGTGGTCGGCGCGGTCCTCGTCGCCGGTGGCGCCGTCGCCGTGCGCCACCAGGCCCTGGAGGCGCAGCGCGCGCCGGTGGCCGGCGAGCTCGCCGACCCGTGCCTCGGTGCGGGCGCGGTCGTCAACGGCTGCGACGTGCAGGGCGAGCGCCTGGTCACCACCGGTGCCTTCGCGGCGACCGACATGAAGTCGGTCTACAACGGCCGGTGCACCTCGAGCCTGGGGAGCCTGCGCGCCGACCCGACCTGCCACTACGGCAGCGACGCCGACGACGCCCTCCGGGTGGCGATGGTCGGCAACTCGCACGCCGCGCACTGGCTGCCGGCCTTCCGCGGGTTGGCCGAGGACCGGGCCTGGAGCCTGACCACCTACTTCGTCTTCGAGTGCCACACCGCCGACCGCCTGGTCGCCTTCCCCGAGCAGGTGCAGACCGACGACTGCGAGACGTTCAACGAGCGCGCGGTCGACGAGGTCGCCGACGGAGGTTTCGACATGGTCGTCCTGGCCAACCGCACCCTCGTCCCGCTGGTGGGGCTGGAGGGCGAGGACCTGGCCGAGGAGAACCGTCGGGCGACCGAGGCCTCCTACCGCCGGATCATCACGCGCTGGCTCGACGCCGGGAGCAGGGTCCTGGTGATGCGCGACAACCCGCGCCGGCAGGAGGAGGAGACGGTCCCGCAGTGCGTCGACCTCCACCCGGACGACCTCGCCGCGTGCGACCGCCCGCTGGCGGAGGCCGACGTCGCCGACCCCGAGGGCGACGTCGCCGCCGAGCTGGCCACGACCGACCCGCGCGTCGGGCTCTTCGACGTGCGGCCCTACCTGTGCCCCGACGACACCTGTCGCGCGGTCGTCGGCGGGGTGGTCACGCTCGCGGACCTGCACCACCTCACCGGGACCTTCGTCCGGACGCTGCGCGCGCCCGTCGCGGACGCCGTCGACGACCTGCTGGCCGGCGACCGCCGGCGGCGGGCGCCGCGCGCCGGCTGACCCGCGCGCCCGCCCCGTCGGGGACCGGTCAGGACGAGATGCGGTTGCGCGCGGCGCGCGCGAGACGACCGGCCCGCTGCCGGGCGACCTCGGCGACGGAGGAGGCCGGGTGCTGCTGGGCCTCCTCGAGCTCGTCCTGGAGTCGGCGGACCTCCTGCTCGGCCTCGACGGCGCGGGCGCGGAGCCGCTCGACCCGCTCGCGCAGCGACTCCACCTGCTCGGGGTCCGCGCGGCGGATCTTGGCGCCCTGCTCGACGTCACGCAGGTCGAGGAAGCCGAGCTCGAGGTTGGGCTTCCACTCCACGCCCCACACGGCGTCCATGGCCTCGACGTAGGTGACGTCGTCGCCGACGAGGGGGAGCGCGCGGCTGCGGGCCGCGGTGAAGGTGATCCGGACCGCCTCGGAGACGTCGGACCCCTCGGGCGGGAAGAAGTTGACGATGCCGAGGTCGTCGCCGAAGGCCGAGCGCATCATCCTCGACACCGCGCGCGAGGGCAGGCCGACGTGCACCGGCACGTCGAGGCGGTACGGCGAGGGGAAGACGTCGTCGGGCGCCTCGTCGACCAGGGAGACCCGGCCCTCGCAGCGGAAGGTCTCCTGGGTCAGGTGCAGCTCGAGGTCGGGGTCGTTGAGCGCGCTGCGGCGCCCGGTCTGCAGGCTCGACCACGGGCCGACCAGGTGGACGTGCAGGTCGGTCTCGGTCTGGTTGAGGAGCCGCTCGACGCACTCGCGGGCGAGCGGGGCGGTGTCGCGGTCGGTGGTGACGACGGCGGTGATGTAGGGCACCTGCCACTGGCGGTTCTCGGCCCGGCGCCGGTAGCGCGGGATCGGCATCCGCTGGGCGAAGTGGGGGCCGTTGTAGTGCGAGACGTCGTCGGCCTTGTCCTGGATGAGGGCGCGGCCGAGGTGGTAGGTCAGCGCGGAGTTGACCGGGATGAACACCGCGCCGGCCTGCCAGATCTGGTAGGCGATCTCGGTGTCGTCGCCGAGGCGCAGGACGGGGTCCTGGCCGTGCGTGCGGTCGTAGACCGCGCGGGTGACCGTCGCGCAGGCCCCCATGTGGGTGCTGTAGTTGCGACCCGAGGTGTCGTTGAGGTCGTCGGTCTTGTCGTAGATGTCGAGCGACCAGTGCCGGTGGAGCGAGTCGAGGTCGTGGTGCTCGCCGATGGTGCCGTCGCTGACCGCCGCGAAGACCTCCTCGGGGGTGAAGGTCCACTCCTCGACGAAGCCCTTGTGGCCGATGGTCGCGGCCTCCGGGATGAAGTGGGCCCACTTGGCGTGCTCGCGCACGTTGTCGCGGAACAGGATCATGTCGGAGTCGACCCAGTAGATGATGTCGCCGTCGCTGGCCTCGATGCCACGGCGCAGCGCGTTCGACCGGCCCCAGCCCTCGCCGTCCTCCTCGCGCACCCGGATCAGCCGGGTGTGCTTCGGGGCGATGTCGCCGATCTCGACCGGGACGGTGCTGCCGTCGTCGACGACGACGACCTCGAGGAGGTCCTCGGGGTAGTCCTGGGCCGCGAGCGAGGCCAGGGTCAGCGGCAGGGTGGCGCTGTTGAACGCCGCGGTCACGACCGAGACCTTGAGCGTCGGCTCCCAGCCCTCGGGGACGGTTCCGTCGAAGACGTCGCGCCACCGGTTCTTGTAGACGACGTCGCGCAGGGCGGGGTTGACCGTCAGCGGCTTGGGTGACATGGGGCGGTTGCCTCTCTGGTGGTGCGTCAGGCTTCGATGATCTCGGGCATGAACCGGGGCCACTGCTCGGGCGTGTTGCGCAGGAGGAGGGAGTCGGCCTGCTTCCAGGTGTGGCCCTCGGAGTGCCGGACGTAGACGTAGCCGAGGCTGTTCGTCCGGTAGCCGATGCCGCCGGCGTGGCCGACGCGGATGAGGATGGAGCGGTCGGTGGAGTGCGGCGAGGGCCGCCAGCCGCCGATCTCGTTGAGCATCGCGCGGGAGAGCATCATCGCCCCGCCGGCGACCTGGGTGTGGTAGCACTCGGTCGCGAACGTGCGGTGCGCGGTGTGGTCGATGTCCTCGAGGTAGAGGTACTCCGTCGTCTTCCCGACGACGTCGGCGTTGGAGTAGAGGTGGGCCAGGACCAGGTCCTCCACGACGCGGGGCCCGTAGACGTCGTCGTCGTCGATCTTGACCACCAGGTCGCCGGTGGTGTGCCGGGCGAGGTCGGCGAGGACGGACCCGAACGGCGTCGAGCGGTCGTGGTGGAACACCGAGGCGCCGGAGACCCGGACGGCGTCCTCGAACGCCGCGCCGACGGGCTCGGTGGCCCCGTGCACGGCGACGGCGATCTCCAGGTGCGGGTAGCGCTGCGCGGCCAGCGCGAGCAGGACGTCGACGACCCGGCTCGGCCGCATCGTGGACAGCACCACGCTCACGGTCGGGAGCAGGCGGTGCCCGAGCGTCGCGGCGTGGGCGGCCAGCTCGAGGAAGCCGCCGAAGCGCTGCATCGCCTCGCGGCGCTGGGGCACCGAGCGCAGGTCGCGCACCAGACCCGTCGTGGGCCGGTAGGGCTGACGCAGCAACCCGGCGAGCGTGGGCCCGAGGACCTCGTCGGCCCCGGTGAACGAGGCGGGCAGCGAGTGCAGGATCGAGCCGGTCGCGGCCAGCTCGGCCAGGCGCCGGTAGAGCACCAGCTCGGCGTCGCGGTCGGCGGCCTGCAGGCCGGACAGGTCGATCGCCTCGACCTCGCGCACCTGCCGGACCTCGCGGCCCGAGAGCACCGCGGTGGCCGGACGCGACCACTGTGCGGGCTTCTCGGTGCGGTCGCGGACGCGGTTGCGGGCCGGGGGCCAGGTCGGCTCCGTCGCCCCGGTCGGCACGGGCCGGAAGGTGAGCTCACCGCCGGGCGAGGTGAGGGCGTAGGTCCACCGCGAGAGCTCGAGGATGTGCCGGCGCCCGATCGGGTTGTGCAGGTTGAGGTCGACCAGGGGGAGCTCCACCCGCTCGGTCAGCGCCAGGTGCCCGCTCGGCTCGACGAGGAGGGGGTGCTCGACGAGGGTGCGCGCCGTGTCCCGCTCGGCGAGGAGCTCGTCGTACCGGGCCTGCGTGCCCACCAGCCCCAGGTCGGCGTGGCTGAGCCCCGCGCCCTCGAGGTGCACGCTCGGCGGGCCCGGGGTGCCCGGCGCGGTCCGGTTCGGCAGCAGGGCCAGGGCGGCCGCGCCCACACCGACCGTGCCGAGCTCGACGAAGCCGTGCCCGTGCTGGCGGCGGTCGACGCCCAGGAGGGGGTAGGCGCCGCGGGCCACGTCGGCGAGCGGCGTCGGCCGGCTCAACCGGAGGTCGACCGTGGCGGGGGCGAGGAGGTCGACCGGGTGGTCGGCCGGCTCGGAGAGGTCGACCCGGGGGGCCAGCTCGGCCCAGCGCGTCGGGGCAGGGGGCTCGACGGTGGGGTAGTCGACCGTGCAGGACTGCACGTGCACGACGCGGCCCAGGCGGCCGACCCAGGTGTCGAGCGGGCGCTCCCACGCCGAGACGGTGACGACCAGGCGGTCGACGGTGGTCTCGGGGTCGGCGAGGGTGAGCACCCGGAGCAGGTCGAGCGTCTCCACCTCGAGCCGGAGCTCGGGCGAGTGCCGGGGGAGCGCGGCGAGGAGCTCCTCGACCTCAGCGGCCGTCGTGAGCGGCGCCGGGGCGGGAGGCGCGTCGCCGGCCGGGGCCCCGGTGCGCGAGGCTGGGAGTCCGCTCACCACGACGCTGCGTTCCTCCATCCGAGACTGGGGGCGATCAGCGCCGTCCGGCGCGATGCTCCGCGGAAGGATACCCGAACCGGCGGGTCGCACCGGCACCCCGGGCGCCGGTGCGGCGGGGCGTGCCCGGCACCGCCGAAACACCGAAGTAACACCGGCTCGAGGTTCGTTACCCCCGCGCAACACCGAGCCGCGCCGGTCGAAATCTGCGGCCAGCAGAGTTCCGGCAACTCGAGCGGGACGGGCATCGACAACGCCGTCGCGAACTCCCGCTCCCCTGACCCACTCTCCATGGAGGTTCTGTGGACGGCTATTACGCCTTCATGCTCATCGCGACGGCCCTGGTCCTGATGATGACCGTGCCCGCGCTGGCGCTCTTCTACGGCGGCATGACCCGGTCGAAGTCCGTGCTCAACATGATGATGATGTCGTACGTGGCCGCGGCCATCGTCGGCATCCTGTACGTCGCGATCGGCTGGTCGATGGGCTGGGCGGGCGACGTCGACAGCGGCGGCACGTTCTTCGCCAACCCCTTCGACCTGTTCTGGCTCAAGGACGTGGGCACCGAGAACTACGTCTTCGTGATGTTCCAGATGACCTTCGCGATCATCACCTGCGCCCTGATCAGCGGTGCGGTGGCCGACCGGATGAAGTTCTCGGCCTGGCTGCTCTTCATCCCGGTCTGGGCCGTCATCGTGTACTTCCCGCTGGCCCACATGGTCTTCAGCTGCACCGCCGACTCGCTCATCTGCGGCCGGATCGGCGCCCAGGACTACGCCGGTGGCACCGCGGTGCACATCAACGCCGGTGTCGCCGCGCTCGTGCTGGTGCTCCTCCTCGGCAAGCGCTCGGGCTGGCCCAAGGACAAGATGCGCCCGCACAACCTCACCCTGACGATGCTGGGAGCCGGCCTGCTGTGGTTCGGCTGGTACGGCTTCAACGTCGGCTCGATCGTGATCGTCGACCAGGACATCACCGCCGAGATGGGTCGCACCTTCGCGAACACCACCCTGGCCACGATGGCCGCCATCCTCGGCTGGCTCGTCATCGAGCGCCTGGTGCACGGCAAGGCCACCTCCCTCGGCGCCGCCTCCGGCATCGTCGCGGGCCTGGTCGCCATCACCCCGGCCGCCGGTGCGGTCGACATCGAGGGTGCGGTCGCCATCGGCGCCGTCGCCGGTGCGGTCTGCGCCTGGGCCGTCGGCCTCAAGTTCCGGCTCGGCTACGACGACTCGCTCGACGTCGTCGGCGTCCACCTCGTCGGCGGCATCATCGGCACCGTCCTGATCGGGGTCTTCTCCACCTCCGACGGCGCCGGCGGCGTCGACGGGCTCCTGTACGGCGGCGGCCTCGGCTCGCTGGGCGACCAGTCGCTCGGCGTGGTCGTCGCGGTCCTCTACTCCGGCATCCTCACCGCCGTCATCGCGCTGGGCGTGAAGTACACGATCGGCCTGCGCCTCGACGAGGACGACGAGGTCGGCGGCATCGACCTCGCCGAGCACGGGGAGAGCGCCTACGACCTGCACCAGGGCAGCTTCAGCTCGGGTGCCGGCTCGACCGGCGTCCTGGCCAAGTCGACCGTGCGCACCGAGGAAGGGGCCCAGGCATGAAGCTCGTCACCGCGGTCATCAAGCCGCACAAGTGGGAGGACGTCCGCGAGGCCCTCGAGACCTTCGGCGTGACCGGCATGACGGTCAGCGAGGTCAGCGGCTACGGCCGCCAGAAGGGCCACACCGAGGTCTACCGCGGGGCGGAGTACGACATCGCCCTGGTCCCGAAGATCCGGATCGAGATCGTCGTCGACGACAGCGACACCGACGACATCGTCGGCATCGTGGTCAAGACCGCGCAGACCGGGCGGATCGGCGACGGCAAGGTCTGGGTCAGCCCGGTCGAGACCGTCGTGCGCGTCCGCACCGGCGACAAGGACGAGGCCGCGCTCTGACCCGCGCTTCCTCGCGCTCCACCTGCTCCACCTGACCAACCCAGCGGCCCGGTGCCCCGTCGAGGGCCCGGGCCGCTGGCAGGATCGCCGGCACGGCCGCACCATCGACGCACCGGACGCCGCGCGCGTCACGAGGCACACCACATCGGGAGGACCGCCATGAAGCTCGTCACCGCCGTCATCAAGCCGCACAAGTGGGAGGACGTACGCCAGGCCCTGGAGGCCGTGGGCGTGACGGGCATGACCGTCAGCGAGGTCAGCGGCTACGGCCGCCAGAAGGGCCACACCGAGGTCTACCGCGGCGCGGAGTACGACATCGCGCTGGTCCCGAAGATCCGCCTCGAGGTCGCCGTCGACGACGCCGACGTCGCCACCATCGTCGACGCCGTCGAGCGCAGCGCCCGCACCGGCCGGATCGGTGACGGCAAGGTCTGGGTCTCCCCGCTCGACACCGTGATCCGCGTGCGCACCGGCGACCGCGACAACGAAGCGCTCTGACCGCACGTGGCTCCCGGCCCGCCTCCCCAGGTGGACCTCGGATGACCGCATCCGCCCGGGCCGGGCGCACGGCCGCCGCCGACGAGCTCTGCTCGGGGGCCTACGAGAAGGCCGGCGGTCCCGACACCGGCGTGGCCCTCGTCGCGGTCGGCGGCTACGGCCGGTCCGAGCTCGCGCCGTACTCCGACCTCGACGTGGTCCTGGTCCACGACGAGGACGTCGACCTCGGCCCGCTCGCCGAGCAGCTCTGGTACCCGATCTGGGACGCAGGCCTGCGCCTGGACCACGCGGTGCGCTCCCTGCCCGAGATGGTCGCCGCCGCGGACGCCGACCACCGCGTCGCCTCCGGCCTGCTCGACGTCCGCCACGTGGCCGGCGACCCCCACCTCACGCTGCGGCTGCGGACCACCATGCTCGCGAGCTGGCGCCGCGGCGCGCGCGAGCGGCTGCCGGAGATCCGCCGGGCCTCCGACGCGCGGCACCGGCTGATGGGCGAGCTGGCCCACCTGTCGGTGCCCGACGTCAAGGAGGCCGAGGGCGGCCTGCGCGACGCCACCACCCTGCGCGGCCTGGTCGCGACCTGGCTGGTCGACGTCCCGCACACCGAGCTCGAGCGCAGCCGGCAGACCCTGCTCGACGTCCGCGACGTCGTCCACGAGGCCGCCGGGCGGGCGACCGACCGGATCACGCCCGAGACCTGGCCGGTCCTGGCCGAGGTGCTCGGCCTGGCCGGCGACCGGGCCGCCCAGGTGCACGTGCGGGAGGCCGGACGCCGCATCACCCACCTGTCGCGCCTCGCGTGGCGCCGGGTCGACGGCGTCCTGGCGCGACCGGCGTCGGCGCGCACGGCGCGCCGCCCGGTGCTCGAGCGGCTCGGGCCGGGCGTCGCGCTGTCGGCCGGCGAGGTGGTCCTCGACGGCCGTGCCGACCCCGCCGCCGACCCGCTGCTGCTCCTGCGGGCGGCGACGGTCGCGGCCGAGCGGGGCGTCGTCCTCGCCCCGCCGACCGCCGCGCGGCTGGTGCGCGAGGGCGCGCCGCTGCCCGACCCCTGGCCCGAGGAGGCCCGGCAGCTGCTCGTGCGGCTGCTCGCCTCCGGACGCGGCCTGCTCGAGGTGTGGGAGACGCTCGAGGAGACCGGTGCGCTGGCCGGCTTCCTGCCCGAGTGGGAGCGGGTCCGGATGCTGCCGCACGCCTCGGTGATCCACCGCTTCACCGTCGACCGGCACGTCGTGGAGACCTGCATCGAGGCCTCGGCGCTGATCCGCTCGGTGCGCCGCCCCGACGTGTTGATGGTCGCCGCGCTGCTGCACGACATCGGCAAGGGCGGGCTCACCGAGCACAGCGTCGCCGGTGAGCCGATCGCCCGGGCGGTGGCCACCCGGATGGGCTTCGACGAGGAGTGCGTCGAGCTGGTCGCGCTGCTCGTGCGCTGGCACCTGCTCCTCGCCGAGACCGCGACCACCCGCGACCCCGACGACCCCGCGACCGTCGAGATCCTCACCTCGCGGCTCCGCACGCCCGAGGCGCTCGCCCTCCTGCGGGCCCTGACCGAGGCCGACGCCAAGGCGACCGCCCCGAAGGCGTGGACGTCGTGGCGCGCCGGCCTGGTCGCCGACCTGGCCCGCCGGGCCCACGCCGCCCTCGACACCGGCGCCACGCTGCCGGCCTTCCCCGTCGGCGAGGTCGCCGTGCCCGCGGGGCTGACGGCCGCCTCGGTCGCGATCTCCGTCGAGCCGGTCGCCGACGGCAGCCGGGTCACCGCGATCGCCCTCGACCGGGTCGGGCTCCTGTCCGACCTCGCCGCGACGTTCGCGCTCCTCCGGCTGCCGATCCGCGCGGCCCGCCTCTGGGCCCAGGACGACCACAGCGTCTCGGTGTGGGAGGTCGGCTCCGACACCGTCGACGCCGCCGTCCTGCGCACCCGCTACGAGGCCGTCGTCGACGGCCGGGTCGACCCGGCCGCCAGGTTCGCCCGTGCCCACCCCGCGGACGGGCTGGCCCCGACGGTCGTCGTGCGCCCCGAGGCGAGCGAGCACGCCACGGTGCTGGAGGTGCGCGCGGCCGACCGGCCCGGCGTCGTCCACCTCGTCTGCGCCGAGCTGGCCCGCCTCGACGTCGCCGTGCGCTCGGCCCACGTCGACACCCTCGGCCCGCAGGCCGTCGACGTCTTCTACCTCCAAGAGCCCTCGGCCGGGGCGCTGTCGGAGACCCGTGCCGCGGAGACCGCGCACGCCGTCCGGGCCGCGCTGAGCTGACCCGCGCGACGCGACGCCACCCGCCGTGTGGGACGGCGCCCGTGGGGCATGCTCACCGCCATGAGTTTCCCTGATGCCGGGCAGCCCCACGTCGTCCCTGGTGGCCACCCGCCGTACCCGGTCGACGTCGACCCCGAGTCCGCCGGGCTGGTCCGGCGTGAGGCGATCGGGTTCGCCCTCCCGCTGGCGGTGCTCGGCACGCTGATGATGCTCGGCAGCCTGGCCCTCGACTGGGTCGAGACCAACCGGTTCGTCGTCTACGGCTCCGGCCAGGACGGCCCGCTCGACGACAGGGGCGAGTACGCCGGCCTCTTCGACGCCCGGGACGTCGTCGAGGACGTCGTCGGGGTGGTCCCGCGCTTCCACGACGCAGGAGCCCTCGCCGGGGCCTTCTTCCCCTGGGGGGCGCTGGTCGTCACCGTCGTCGCCTGCGGGCTCGCCGCGCTGGCCTCGGTGGGCCTGCGGCGTCGGACCCGGACGACGGTGGCCCGCACGGCCGCGGTCGTCGCGGTGACCGCGACCCTCGGCTTCGGGATGATCGCTCTGCTGGACCTCGGGTGGGTGCTCGACACCACGGGCGGGCCCGACACCTCCGCGCCGAGCTCGACCGGGGCTGCGCCCGAGTCCGGCGGCAGGGCCGAGCCGGAGTTCCTGGAGGCCGAGGTCCAGCCGGCGGTGGGCGCCTACACCTGGTTCGGGGGCGCGCTCCTGCTGTGGATCGCCGGCGCGCTCGGGCCCCGCGTCGGCTACCGGCTGCCGTCCGGGGCCGCGGTCGGAGGCCCGGGCGCGCCCGGGTTCCCGGCCCACCTCGCCGCACCTGGGGGGCCCGGCGCGCCCCCGGGCCCCGCCGGGTGGCCGGTGCCGTACGGCCGGGGTCCGCTCGTGCGCTCCACCACCCAGCCGGTCGCCGTCGTCCTCGCCGCGCTCGCCGCCGTGCTCTGCCTGGCCGGCTACGGGTTCCTGCCCTGGGCCACCGACGTCACCTTCGCCGACATCAGCGACGCCACCCGCGAGTACGGCGGTGGTGACGACCCGGTCGCCGAGGCCTACTTCGGGTGGCTGGGCTGGGCGCTGCTCCTGGGTTCCGGGGTGGTCGCGGTGCTGGTCGCCCTGGGCCGCCGGGGCCGGTCGGTCAGCCCACGGGCCGTTCGCCCGTTCCTCGTGCTCGTCATGGCCGGCGGCCTGCTCGTCCACCTGGTCGCGGTCGTCGACGTCGACACCCTCGACGTCGGTCTGCTCGCGACCAGCGCGGGCCTGGCCGCCTCGCTCCTCGGGGCGCTGCTGCCGCTGCGCACGACGGCCGTGGTGACGATCGCGCCGACGCCGTACCCGCCGACCACACCGTCACCGCCGCCGCCGCCGCCACCGCCGCCGCCGCCGGCCCGGTAGGCGTCCGCCCCGGACGCCGTCGTACCCCGCGGGTCAGGCTTCGTCGGCAGGCGGTCGCGTCGCGTCCGCCGACGCCGGCGGCTGCTTGCGGATGTGGACCTTGCCGGTCTTGAGGTCGACGCGGACGGGGACGTCCTCGTCGTTCGGGGCGGGCAGCGCCTCGCCCTCGGTCTCCTTGGAGTCGAGGTCCTCGCGGGCCCGGGCGCGGGCGGGGTCGAAGACCTCGAACCCGCCGGCCAGGGCGTTGCCGCCGGCGCTGCTGGGACCACCGGCGCCGAGGGAGCGGTGCCCGACCCACAACGCGAGCAGCAGGAGGACCAGCCCCCCGACCACCCCGATGACGACGTCCACGTCCTCACCGTAGGTGAGCCGCCGTTAGTCTGGTGCTTTCACGACCGCGCCATCTCCAGAGCCACTGCTGAGGACTCCTGTGTTCGCCACTCTCTCCGACCGCCTCGCCGACACCTTCAAGAACCTGCGGGGCAAGGGGCGCCTCTCCGAGGCCGACATCGACGCCACCGCGCGCGAGATCCGGATCGCGCTGCTCGAGGCCGACGTCGCCCTGCCCGTGGTCAAGGAGTTCGTCGCCGCGGTCAAGGAGCGGGCGCGCACCGAGGAGGTCAGCGGGGCCCTCAACCCGGCCCAGCAGGTCATCAAGATCGTCCACGACGAGCTCGTCACCATCCTCGGTGGCGAGGAGCGCCGGCTGCGCTACGCCAAGTCGGGTCCCACCGTCATCATGCTGGCCGGCCTGCAGGGTGCCGGCAAGACGACCCTCGCGGCCAAGCTGGCGCTGTGGCTGAAGGACCAGGGCAAGGCCCCGCTCCTGGTCGCCTGCGACCTGCAGCGCCCCAACGCCGTCAACCAGCTCCAGGTCAACGGTGGCCGCGTCGGCGTCCCGGTCTACGCGCCGGAGCCGGGCAACGGCACCGGCGACCCGGTCGCGGTCGCCCGCGCCTCGATCGAGGAGGCCCGGCGCAAGCTCCACGACGTCGTCATCGTCGACACCGCGGGCCGGCTCGGCGTCGACGCCGAGCTGATGCAGCAGGCCTCCGACATCCGCGACGCCGTCCAGCCCGACGAGGTCCTCTTCGTCGTCGACGCCATGATCGGCCAGGACGCCGTCGTCACCGCGCAGGCCTTCCTCGACGGCGTCGGGTACGACGGCGTCGTGCTCACCAAGCTCGACGGTGACGCCCGCGGCGGTGCGGCGCTCTCCATCCGCCAGGTCACCGGTCGCCCGGTCATGTTCGCCTCGTCGGGCGAGAAGATGACCGACTTCGACGTCTTCTACCCCGACCGGATGGCCTCGCGCATCCTGGACATGGGCGACATGCTCACCCTGATCGAGCAGGCCGAGAAGGCCTTCGACCAGGAGTCCTCGATGAAGGCCGCGGCGAAGCTCGCCGGCCAGGGCGGCGAGTTCACCCTCGACGACTTCCTCGAGCAGATGCAGCAGGTCCGCAAGCTCGGCTCGATGTCGAAGATCCTCGGCATGCTCCCCGGCATGGGTCAGATGCGCGAGCAGCTGGAGAACTTCGACGAGCGCGAGATCGACCGCATCCAGGCGATCATCCAGTCGATGACGCCGGCCGAGCGCGGCAACCCGAAGATGATCGACGGCTCGCGCCGGGCCCGGATCGCGAAGGGCTCGGGTCGCCAGGTCTCCGACGTCAACCAGCTCGTCGACCGGTTCTTCGAGGCCCGCAAGATGATGATGCAGATGGCCCGCGGCGGCGGCATGCCCGGCATGCCGGGGATGCCGGGGATGCCCGGCGCCGCCGGTGGCGGCAAGCGCGGCAAGGCCAAGCAGCAGGTGAAGAAGGGCAAGGGCGCCAAGAAGTCCGGCAACCCGGCCAAGGCGGCCCAGGAGGCCGCCGCGGCGAAGGAGCGCGCCGCCGCGACCCCGTTCGGCACGCCGGGCGAGGCCATCGACTACGAGTCGGCCGCGGCCAACCTCGACCTCCCGAAGGACTTCTCCAAGTTCCTCAAGTGACGACCGGCCCCGGGTGGGGTCGGTCGCTCGAGACCCAATCCGCGCGATCGCGCGGTTTGGGTCGGTGTTGGGGCGTGCGGGGTGCCCAGTCGGCGCGATCGCGCGGTTTGGGTCGGTGTTGGGGCGTGCGGGGTGCCCAGTCGGCGCGATCGCGCGGTTTGGGTCGGTGGTGGGGCGTGCGGGGCACCCAATCCGCGCGATCGCGCGGTTTGGGTACCGCAGGTCGGCTGTCGGGCGCGGCGTCAGGGGCGCATGAGGTTGAGGTCGGTGGGTCCGTCGACGCCGGCGACCGTGGCGTCGTCGGCGCGCTGCCAGATCCACCAGTCCCGCGCGGGCGGGACGTCGCCGAGTCGGCGCACCCACTGGCGCCGCCCGAGCTCGTCGGCGAGCCGGTACTCCTCCTCGAGGTCCGGGAAGGCGTAGACCACGACCCGGCGACCGGTGGCCGCCTCGACGACGTCGAGGAACGCGCGAACCTCGGCCAGCAGGTCCGCGCGCGCCGGCGGCGTCGCGCACTGGCCCTGCAGCTCGAGGTCGATGGCCGGCGGGAGGGTGGTGCGCCCGGCCGCGGCGAGGGTCTCGACGAGGTGCTCGCCCTGCGGCGCGCCGGGGGAGCAGAGGCTGAAGTAGTGGTAGCCGCCGACCCGCAGCCCGGCCCTGCGCGCCCCGGCGACGTTGTCGACGAACCGGGGGTCGGTGAAGGTGCTGCCCTCGCTGGCCTTGAGGTAGGCGAACGCGACGTCGTCGCCGGCCACCCGCTCCCAGTCGATGGCGCCCTGGTGGTGCGAGGCGTCGATGCCGCGGACCCACCGCTCGCGACCCGGACGCGGCTCGGCCTGTGCCGTGCCGGGTTCGTCGGTGCCCGGTGTGGTCGGGCTCGGTGCCACCGGGCTCGCGGGGGTCGGGTCCGCTGCCGGGGTGGACGCCGCGGGGCCGGTCGCCGCGCTCGTCGGGTCCCCCGGGCGGTCGGCACCGGGACCGGCGCCGGGACCGGCTCCGGGACCGGTGCCGGAACCGCAGCCGACGAGCAGCACCGTCGACACCAGCGCACCCAGGACGCGCCGGCGGGCGCTCGGCGTCGGGGCGGTCGTCACGCCGCCGATCGTAGGGCGGGACCCCGTCCTAGGCTGGTCCCATGCCCACCGTCCTCGTCGTCGACGGCGCCAACGTCGTCGGTGCCCGCCCCGACGGGTGGTGGAGGGACCGCGCCGGCGCGGCGCTGCGCCTGCACGAGCAGCTGATGACCGCCGACGTCCCGCAGGACGTCGTGGTGCTGGTGCTCGAGGGGGCGGCCAAGGGCGGCGTCCGGGCCGGCCGCGACGCCCACGTCCGCACCGTGCACGCGAAGGCGAGTGGCGACGACGCCATCGTGGCCGAGGCCAAGCGGGCCTCCGAGCGCGGCGACCGCGTCTCGGTCGTCACCGCCGACCGGATCCTGATGGGCCGCGTCGAGCGGTACGGCGCGATGGTGCTCAGCCCGACCTGGTTGCTCGGCGAGCTCTGAGCGACGTCCGCGGGCCCTCCCCGGGACCGGCGGACGGGCGCGGCCGTCAGCGCACGACGGGGTCGCGCCCAGCGACCGCCCAGTGCCGGGTCGGGCCGCGGCGCAGGGCCGCCAGCAGTCCGGCCCGGTCCCCGGTGTCGCGCAGGTACGCCGCCTCCACCGGCAGCAGCGGCGTGACCGGGTAGGCGGTCTCCCTCGCCCAGCCGACGTCGATCACGAGTCCCTCGCGGGCGGTGTCGAGGCGCCCGATGCCGACCACGGCGCGACCGTCGTCGTCCAGCCAGCCCTCGAGGCTCGCGGCCGCCCGGTCCGGGAAGCCGGTCACCGCCATCGTGAGCAGGCCGTGCTCCTCGATCGTCGGCCGCATGGCGGTGCCGACGTACTGAACCATCGTGCGCAGCAGCGCGGTGGGCCACCACTCCTGCATGAAGTCGGTCGTCTCCCGGTCGACCCAGGCGGGGGACTCGACGTACAGCTCGAACCCCTCGCCGCCCGACGGGGTGCCGCCGGCGTCGACCTCGAGCGGCCCGGACAGCCCCGAGGTGCGCAGCACGCCGGTGCTGCGCGTCCAGACCGGCAGCAGCGCCCACGCGTCGCACGCCAGCCCGGGGCCCTGGCCGATGAAGCCGGTCGTGGTCGTGCGGCCCTGGGTGCTCCAGTAGGCGTCCACCCGCTCGTGGGTGGACTCGGTGGCCAGGTACAGGGGGTCGCCGTCCATGACCACGGCCCTACCCCTGGGCTAGCGTCCACAACCATGACGGCGCAACGCTTCCGAGGACCGGTCCTGCCCGACGGCGAGCCCCGTGACCTGTACGTCGTCGACGGCCGGGTCACCCACGAGCCCCAGGCCGGCGCCGAGACCGCGGCCCAGGGCTGGATCGTGCCGGGCCTGGTCGACGCCCACAACCACCTCGGCCTCGAGGACGGCGGGGGCGTCGACGACGACGAGGTGGAGCGCCAGGCGCTGGCCGACCGCGACAGCGGCGCCCTGCTGCTGCGCGACTGCGGGTCGCCGGTCGACACCCGCTGGGTGCAGGAGCGCGACGACCTGCCGCGGTTGATCCGCGCCGGGCGCCACGTCGCGCGGACCCGCCGCTACATCCGCGCCTACGCCCACGAGGTCGAGCCCGAGGACCTCGCCGCCACCGTGGCCGAGCAGGCCCGTGCCGGAGACGGCTGGGTCAAGCTCGTCGGCGACTGGATCTCGCGCGACGCCGGCGACCTGACGCCGTCCTTCCCGGCCGAGGCCTTCGCCGCGGCCATCGCCGCCGCCCACGAGCACGGCGCGAAGGTCACCGCCCACTGCTTCGGCAGCGACGTGCTCGACGGCCTGCTCGACGCCGGCATCGACTGCATCGAGCACGGCACCGGCCTGCGCGAGCACCACCTCGAGCGGATGGTCGCGAACGGCGTCGCGCTGGTGCCGACGGTGCAGCAGACCGACAAGTTCCCCGAGTTCGCCGACGCCGGGCGCGAGAAGTTCCCGGCCTACGCCGCCACGATGGAGGAGCTCCACCGGCGGCGTCGCGACACGCTGATGGCCGCCCACGAGGCCGGCGTCGAGCTGTATGTCGGCAGCGACGGCGGCGGCACCGGCCGGCACGGCTACCTCGCCGAGGAGATCGCGGCGATGGTTGGGCTGGGCCTGCCCGCCGAGAGCGTCGTCGCCGCCGCCTCCTGGCGCGGCCGGGAGTGGCTCGGCTGGAACGGTGAGCTCGGCGAGGGCGACCCCGGCGACTTCGTCGTCCTCGACGCCGACCCGCGCCGGGACCTGTCCACCCTGGCCCGCCCGGCCTGCGTCGTGCTGCGCGGCACGGTGGTCGCCACCCGGATCTGACCCCGGCACGAGGACGCCGTCCGGGTCCCGGTAGACCTGCCCTGCGGCGGGGCGCCGCGTCGGGGGAGGAGCGGCCGTGCTGCTGGGTGTCGTGCTGGCCCTCGGGTCGTCGGTCACGCACGCCGCCTGGAACACCTCGATCAAGCGGGTCGCCGCCGACGGGCTGGCGGTGCTCTGGGCCTACAGCCTCGCCGGGCTGGGCGTCGTCGTCGTGGTGCTCGGCGTGAGGGCCACCACGGTCCCCATCGACGTCACGCCCGAGCTCGTTGCCTGGTCGGCCGTCAGCACCGTGCTGCACACCGGGTACGCCGCCGCCCTGCAGCGCGCCTACCGCGACCACGACGTCAGCGTGGTCTACCCGCTGTCGCGCGGTGCCGCGCCGGTGCTCGTGGCCCTGGTCGCGTGGCCGCTGCTCGGCCAGCGGCTGTCCTGGTCGTCGTGGCTCGGGCTGCTGCTCATGTGCCTCGCCGTCGCGGCCCTGGTCGGGGAGACCGGGGAGCACACCCGGCTCTCCTGGCGCCCGGCGCTGTGGGGGCTCGGCATCGGGGTCGCCGTGGCGTCGTACACGACCTTCGACGGCTGGGTGGTCGTGTCCCGCGGCGCCGACCCGCTCACGTACTACACCCTCGGCGCGGTGCTCCAGCTCGCGCTGGTCACCGTGCTGCTGCGCGGGCGGGTGGGCCGTGGCCTGGCCCAGGTCCGGCGCCACCCGCGGCCGGTGGCGGTGCTGGCGGTGCTGATCCCGACGTCGTACGTGCTCGGCCTCCACGCGACCCAGCACGCCCCGGTCTCGCTCGTGGCCGCCGTCCGCAGCTCCAGCCTGGTCTGGACGGCGCTGGCCGCCGCCGTCGTGCTGCGCGAGCGGGTCAGCGCCCGCCGCCTGCTCTCGACCGGCCTCGCGACCGCCTCGATCGTGGCCATGGTCGCCGCCCGCTGAGGGTTCAGGCCCGCCGGACCAGCGCGGCGTCCGGCACGTACCTGACCAGCGCGCAGTTGCGCTTCACCAGGTCGTCGGAGACGACGTCGCCGGTGCGCTTGTCGATCGTGGTGCGCCAGATCTCGTTGCGGCGGTGGACGTCGTCACCGACGGCGACGAACTCCTCCCCGCGCGCCTCCACCCGGTACGACGTCGTGGTCGGCTCGTCGGCGCGGAGCTCGCCGCGCAGGTGCCGCTCGTCGACCCAGGTGCGCAGCTGGAACGTCGTGCTCGTGTCGTTGCGCACGACGAGGTCGACGTAGTTGTAGACGATCGAGCAGCCCACCCCCCACGGCAGCACCCGGCCCTTGTCGGGGAACGGGTCGAAGGAGTGCTCGCTGCGCTCCACCACGGTCAGCGGGGAGTGCAGGACCATCCAGTGCAGGAGGTTCGCGAGCTGGCAGATCCCCCCGCCGACCCCGGGCACCGCCTCGCCGTTCGAGAGGCGCATGCCCTCGACGTACCCGCGCCGGCGGGTGCAGCTGCCGACGACCTTGTTGAACGAGAAGGTCTCGCCGGGGTGGACCAGCACGCCGTCGGTGCGGGCGGAGGCGAGGCGGAGGTTGACGACCTTGTTGCGCTGCAGCACCATCTCCGCCTCCGACAGCTCGCGCACGAGCAGCGAGGCGTGCCGCTTGACGCGCACGGGGAGGTCGTCCCCGCTCCGGTCGTGCGCCCACGTCGTCCCGGGGAGCAGCCAGCGGGCGTGGCGACGCAGCTGGTGGGCGCGCACCGCCCACGGGAAGAGCCACGGGTGGCGCTGGGAGGGTCGCACCCGCGGGGCGGGCGCCGGTCGGGGCGGGGCGAGGAGGACGGTCATGCTGGTGGGACGACGTCCGGGGGCCCCGGGTTGTGGCCCGGACCCAGGATTCCGCAGCGATTTTCGGTGCGGTCGGCCCGTCTGGCAGACTTCCCCGTTGAGTCCCGCGCGCTCGGACCCTCTCTCCGACGCGTCGTGGCCCTCCGGAGGTCCCGACCTGGTGTTCCCCACCCGTGTCCGGCGCCCTCCACCCCCGCACACCATCACTGAGGAGACACCACAACCGTGGCCGTCAAGATCCGTTTGAAGCGCCTGGGCAAGGTCCGGGTGCCGCAGTACCGCATCGTCGTCGTCGACTCGCGCAAGAAGCGCGACGGCAAGGTCCTCGAGGAGATCGGCCTGTACCACCCGAAGGAGGAGCCGAGCTACATCACCGTCGTCTCCGACCGGGCCCAGTACTGGCTCGGCGTCGGCGCGCAGCCGTCCGAGGCCGTCGCGAAGATCCTCCGGATCACCGGCGACTGGCAGACCTTCAAGGGCATCGCCGGCGCCGAGGGCACCCTCCGCAGCGCTCCCGCGAAGCCCAACAAGCAGGACCTCTTCAACGAGGCCCTCAAGCAGGCCGGTGGCGAGTCCGGTGGCGCCGCGGTGACCAAGAAGGCCGCGGCCAAGAAGGCCGACAAGAAGGCCGAGACCAAGGACGACGCCAAGGTCGAGACCAAGGCCGAGACCAAGGACGAGACGCCCGCCGAGGCGCCCGCCCCCGAGGTCGCCGCCGGTCAGTCGCCCGAGGCCGCCACGGAGGCCGCTGAGGCCGCCGAGACCAGCACCGAGCCGAGCAGCTGATGCTCGCCGACGCGCTGGAGCACCTCGTGCGGGGGGTCGTCGACAATCCCGACGACGTCACCGTGCGCGACAAGCAGCTGCGTCGTGGGTCGATCCTCGAGGTCCGGGTGCACCCCGACGACCTCGGCAAGGTCATCGGCCGGGGCGGGCGCACGGCGTCCGCGTTCCGGACCGTGATCTCGGCCCTGGCCGGCCGCGACGGCGCGAAGATCGACTTCGTCGACGTCGACCGCCGCCGCTGAGCACTGCCGTCCACGCTGACCCGTCGCTGATCAGCGACGGGTCAGCGTCTTTTTCGTGTGAGTGTGTCCGAGTACCGGGAGGAAGCACCGTGGAGAGCATCGAGGTCGTCGTCGGCAGGATCGGCAAGCCGCACGGCATCCGCGGCGAGGTGACCGTCGACGTCCGCAGCGACGAGCCCGACCGGCGCTTCGCCGACGGCGCGGCGCTGCGGGTCGAGGCCCCGCGCGGCTCGGCGTTCGCCCACCGCACGCTGACGGTGGTCCGCAGCCGCTGGCACCAGCAGACGCTGCTGGCGACCTTCGAGGAGCTCACCGACCGCAACGCCGCGGAGACCGCGCGCGGCGTCGTCCTGCACGCGATGGTCGACCCCACCGAGACCCCCGAGGACCCCGACGAGTACTACGACCACCAGCTGGTCGGGCTCGCCGTCCACGACGTCGACGGCACCCTGATCGGTGAGGTCACCGGCCTGGTCCACGGCGCCCAGGACCTGCTCGCGGTGCGCGCCGTCGACGGCCGGCCGACGCTGGTGCCGTTCGTGACCGCGCTGGTCCCCGAGGTCGACGTCGCCGGCGGCCGCGTCGTCGTCGCCGACCGCCCCGGGCTCGTCACCCCGCTGCCGGACTGACGGGCACCCCGCCGTGCGCCTGGACTACATCACCATCTTCCCCGACTGGTTCGCCCCGCTGTCGCTGTCGCTGCCCGGCCGGGCGATCGAGTCCGGTCTGCTGAGCATCGCCGTGCACGACCTGCGCGACTGGACCCACGACCGGCACCGCACCGTCGACGACACCCCCTACGGCGGCGGCGCCGGCATGGTGCTGAAGCCCGAGCCGTGGGGCGAGGCGCTCGACGCCGTCCTGGCCTCCTCCGACGCCGCCACGCTGGTGGTGCCGACGCCGTCCGGGCGCCCCTTCACCCAGGCCCTGGCCCGCGAGCTGGCCACCCGCGAGCACCTCGTGTGGGCGTGCGGGCGCTACGAGGGCATCGACCAGCGGGTGCTCGACCACGCCGCCGGCCGCCCCGACGTCGTCGAGGTCGTCGAGGTCAGTCTCGGCGACTACGTGCTCAACGGCGGGGAGGTAGCCGCGCTGGCGATCACCGAGGCCGTCGTCCGGCTGCTCCCCGGCTTCATGGGCAACGCCGCCTCGCTGGTCGAGGAGTCCCACGAGGACGGCCTGCTCGAGTACCCCGTCTACACCAAGCCGGCCTCCTGGCGCGGGCTCGACGTCCCCGACGTGCTGCGCTCGGGCGACCACGCCCGGATCGCGGCGTGGCGGCACCGGCAGCAGGTGGAGCGGACCGCCGCGCGGCGCCCCGACCTGCTCCCCGCCAGCCAGGCCCGCCACGAGTGGGAGGTCGTGCCCGCCGTGGCCGCCGACGCCGGGGAGCTGCTCACCCTGCAGCGCGCCTGCTGGCTGCAGGAGGCGATCGCCAACGGCAGCGTCGAGGGCATCCCGGCCCTGGGGGAGTCGCTCGACGACGTCCGCCGCTGGCTCCCGGAGTGGACGACGTACGTCGTGCGGGTCGAGGGCCGCCTGGTCGGCGCCGTCCGCGGCCGGCTGGAGAGCACCCCCGCCGGGCCGGCGTGGGACATCGGCCGGATCATGGTCGCCCCCGACCTCCAGGGCCGCGGCCTGGGCCGGGTGCTGCTCGAGCACATCCAGGACGTCGCGCCGGTGGAGGCGACGTCGTTCGTGCTGTTCACCGGGCAGCACAGCAGCGACAACATCCGGATGTACCGCAGGGCCGGGTTCCGGCTGCGTCCCGACATCACGCCGCCGCCGCTGGCCGTGGTCCTGACCAAGCAGCGGCGGCCGCGGGCGGATTAACCCCGCCCCGCGGCGGTGTGGCAAACTCGCTCCTTGGTCCGACCGGCCGAAGGTCCGCCCCGGGGAACGCCTCGTCGTCCGCCCGGAGGGACTGCGTGGACGCCTGCCACAGGGGACGTCGCACGCCGCCGGCCACCGGTCGCGACCGCCAGCACGAACCCACCTGAACACCATCCTTGTCCGCGGTCGACCTGTGGCGCCCGCGAGGAGACACCATGACCAACAAGCTGGTTGCCGAGCTCGGCAACGCGCAGAAGCGCACCGACGTCCCGGCCTTCCGCGCCGGTGACACCGTCAAGGTCCACGTGAAGGTCGTCGAGGGCAACCGCGCCCGCGTCCAGGTCTTCCAGGGCGTCGTGATCCGGATCCACGGTGCCGGCATCGGCCGCACCTTCACCGTCCGCAAGGTCTCCTTCGGCGTCGGCGTCGAGCGCACCTTCCCGCTGAACTCCCCGATCTTCGACCAGATCGAGATCGTCACCCGCGGTGACGTCCGTCGCGCCAAGCTGTACTACCTGCGCAACCTGCGCGGCAAGGCCGCCAAGATCAAGGAGCGCCGCGAGTTCTGACCGGACCCCGGTCCGACCGCGCGGCCGATCCGACCGCGGTGGCCCACCCCGGGTTTCCTAGACTCGACGCGTGACCACCGACGAGAGCGCCCCGTCCCCCGTGGACGGGGCGTCCGTCGTTCGTGGGGGGCCGCGCCGGCGTCGTTCGCCGTGGCAGGAGTCGCTGGTCCTGCTCGTGCTCGCCGTGGTGCTGGCGATCGTCGTCAAGACGTTCTTCCTCCAGGCCTTCTACATCCCGTCGTCCTCGATGGAGCCGGGGCTGGTCGAGAACGACCGGATCCTGGTGCAGAAGGTCTCCACCTGGTTCGGCGGCTCGCCCGAGCGCGGTGACGTGATCGTGTTCGAGGATCCCGGCGGCTGGCTCACCGGGCCGCCCGACACCACCAACGGGCTCCAGGACGCGTTGTCGCGGGTCGGGCTCCTCCCGAGCGGCGGCCACCTGGTCAAGCGGGTCGTCGGCGTCGCCGGCGACACCGTCACCTGCTGCGACGAGCAGGGCCGGATCCTCGTCAACGGGGCCCCGGTCGACGAGGACGGCTACGTCGCCGAGCGTCCGTCCGGCCGGTCCGCCGACGTCGACTGCAACGGCCCGATGATCGGCTGCGAGTGGAGCGCCGGCCCGGTGCCCGACGGCGAGGTCTTCGTAATGGGCGACAACCGCGACGACTCCGCCGACTCCACCGTGCACCTGTGCCTGCCCGACGAGGTCGACTGCGCGCGCGACCCGTTCGTCGACCTCGACCTCGTGGTCGGGACGGTCTTCGCGGTGGCGTGGCCGCTGGGCAACGCCCGGTTCCTGGGCCGCCCCGACTCCTTCGACGCCGTCCCCGACGCGGGCTGAGCGGCGCAGGTCGGTCTCGATGAGCTCGCTCCCGCGTGGTCTGGCGGTGCGCCGCGACGCCGGCATCTACGGCTTCGAGCGCGCCCTGCGTCGCCACGGCGTCGGCCTGGTCGCCGGTGTCGACGAGGCCGGCCGCGGCGCCTGCGCCGGCCCGTTGGTCGCGGGGGCGGCGATCCTCCCGGCGGGGAGGGCCGGCGTCGTCCCGGGGCTGGCCGACTCCAAGCTGCTCACCGAGCGAGCCCGGGAGCGCTGCTACACCGAGGTCGTGCGGCGGGCGCTGGCGTGGGCCGTCGTGGTGGTCCCGCACGACGAGTGCGACCGCCTCGGCATGCACGTCGCCAACATCGAGGCGCTGCGGCGCGCGGTCGCGCTGCTCGAGGTCCGGCCGGAGTACGTGCTCACCGACGGCTTCCCCGTCGACGGGCTCGGCGTGCCCGCGCTGGCGGTCTGGAAGGGCGACCGGGTGGCGGCCTGCGTCGCCGCGGCGTCGGTGCTGGCCAAGGTGACCCGCGACCGGATCATGGTCGAGATGCAC
Organism: Nocardioides sp. S-1144; assembly: GCF_005954645.2. Lineage (NCBI taxonomy): Bacteria > Bacillati > Actinomycetota > Actinomycetes > Propionibacteriales > Nocardioidaceae > Nocardioides > Nocardioides dongxiaopingii. Next base: position 3,063,868 of record NZ_CP040695.2, on the reverse strand, counting down.
GACGACTTCCCGCACTACGACTTCCGGACCCACAAGGGCTACATCACCGACGACCACACCGCCGCGCTGCTCGAGCACGGGCCGTCGCCGGTGCACCGGATGCGCTTCGTCAACGTCCGGCGGGCCGCCGGTCTCGAGCCGCCCCTGTCAGGCCCGGCGGGGGAGCCCGAAGACGGTGTGGACGCCGGGGGAGAAGAGCACCGAGTCGGGGGCTGAGCCGCCGACGTCGACGCCGGCCGCCGCCAGCAGCCCGTCGCGGCCGTCGTCCAGCTCGACGACGTCGGCGGCGTGCAGCGGCCACGGGCCGTGGGTGTTCGGCACCCACAGCGTCCGGCCGGCCACCCGGGTGTGCAGCCCGAAGCGCGCGGTGAGGAAGACGTCGCGCGGGGAGGGCTCGGCCAGCGCGGCCCCCACGCGGACGGCGACCGCGTTGCGCGGACGGGTGCCGGTGCGGCGCGCGGTGCGGTAGCCGACGACGTCGCCGCGGCGGTCGTGGGTGATCCGGGCGAAGCGGTAGGGCACCCGCAGCGTCGCCACCGCGCCGGCCACCACGGCCGCGCGGTCGCAGTCCAGCGAGAGGAAGACGACGCCCCGCCGGCCCGCCGCGTCGACGGAGTAGGTGCGCACGTTCGTCTCGAGGAACGTGCCCAGCCGCGGCACCGGACCGCGGTGGCCCAGGCCGGCGTCGACCATCCGGAACGGCACCAGACCGACCCACGCGCTGCCGTCGTGCACGTCGGGGCGCACGCCGCGCGGCAGCAGCCGGGCCACGGCGTCGGGGTCGACGCGCCAGTGCACGAACACCACGTCGCGCCACCACTGGCTCATGATCTGCCGGCTGGGCAGCGGCGGGCCCTGCGGGTCCAGCGCGGCGCCGAGGGTCATGCGTCTAGGCTCGCAGCGCTGCGGGACCGCGCGGTCACCCCGAGGTGGACAAGGAGCCGGCATGAGTGCGGAAGATCTCGAGAAGTACGAGACCGAGCAGGAGCTCACCCTCTACCGCGAGTACCGCGACGTGGTGGGCATCTTCAAGTACGTCGTCGAGACCGACCGGCGCTTCTACCTGTGCAACCAGGTCGACGTGAAGGCCCGCACCGAGGCCGACGACGTGTTCTTCGAGGTCTCGATGTCGGATGCGTGGGTGTGGGACATGTACCGCCCGGCGCGCTTCGCCAAGAGCGTCAAGGTGCTCACGTTCAAGGACGTCAACGTCGAGGAGCTCGTCCAGCCCGACGTCGACCCGCCCAAGCCGTAGCCTGCAGCCGTGAGGACGACCGGGGCGGGGCGCGGCGACCGCGGCGCCGCCGCCGTCGAGTTCGCCCTCGTCGTCGTCCCGCTGCTCTACCTCGTCTTCGGGGTCATCGAGTACGGCTACATGCTCAGCGTCCGCCAGGCGATCAGCCAGGCCGCGGCCGAGGGTGCGCGGGCGGCCGCGGTGGGCGGTCCGGAGGTCGAACCCCGCCAGGCAGCCCGCGACGCGATCACCGACGCCCTCTCGAACTACGACCTGACGTGTGACGACGACGGCACCCTCCGCGAGGGACGGGACGGTCCCGAGGTCGGCGACTGCACGGTGGGGGAGCAGGCGACCTGTGCCAGCGGCACCGTCGACGCGGAGTGCGTCGCGATCAGGCTCGCCTACGACTACGAGCCGCTCGTCGGTCTCGGGTACGGCTACCTGCTGCCCGACCAGCTGACCTACACCACCAGCGTCCAGGTCGACTGATGCGCCGCCGCGAGGAGCAGGGCGCGATCGCGATCATCGGTGCCGCGGTGATGGTGGTGGTCCTCGGCGTCGCCGCGTTCGTCGTCGACCTCGGCCTGCAGCGGGTCGCGCGCCAGGACGTCCAGGCGCTCGTGGACGTCGTCGCCCTCGACCTGGCCCGGATGCTGGACGGCGACCGCACCGCCGGGGACCTCAGGACCGTCAGCCCCACCCTGGACGACGCCACGGCCGCCAGCCTGGCCCGCAACGACGACGACGTCGTCGGCGCCGCCGACACGCTCGAGGTGGTCCCCACCCTGCTGGTGGCCGACGACGCCGGGCAGGGCGGCGGCACCCCGGTGTGGCGCGAGGCTCGTCCCGACGAGTCCCCCGAGGCGGTGCGCGTCGTCGCCTCCATCGACGTGCCGTTCGGCTTCGCCGCCGTCGCGGACGTCAGGAGCGGTCGGGTCGAGCGGTCGGCGACGGCCGGCGCCGAGTCGTCGGCCTGCTTCCACGTGGGCTCGTTCGCGGCGGCCGTGGAGCGTGCCGACGCCGCGATCCCCGCCACCCTCAACGACCTGCTCGGACAGTCACTCTCGGCCGAGGACTACCGCGTCCTCGCGCGGGAGGACGTCGCCCTCGACGACGTGGCCGAGGCGCTGCCCGCCGGTCTGGCGTCGTTCGACGACCAGGTGCGGGTGCGCGACCTGCTGCGGGCGGTCGCCGCGGCGGTGCCGGCCGGCTCGGGGGCTCGCGGGGTGCTCGCCCGTGCCGCCGACGCCGTCGCGACGTCCGCCGCTGCCCGTGTCGCCGACGTCGTCAAGGTGTCCGTCGACGACCGGCTCGCGCTGGACAACCCGACGCCGGTGCTCGACCTCGTGGCGCCCCTGCTGTTCGCCTCGCTCGGCCCGCAGCCGTCGTCGGTCCCCGCCGGCGGAGGCTTCGACGCCGCGGTCGAGGTGACCGGCGTGCCCGGGGTGCAGCGGGTCTGTGCGGCCGAGGAGGCTCGTGGCGCCGAGGTCAGGGCGACGTTCTCCGGCGCGGTGGAGCTGTTCGCCGACCAACCGGTGCGGCGCCGCGACCTCGGCGTCGTCGACGTCGAGGTGGAGGCCGCCGTCGCCGTGGGCGGCGCGGCCCTCACGATGTCGGGCGGGGTGGAGTGTCGCGACGTCGAGGACGGCGAGGACCGCCTCGTCGTCGCGGCGGCCGACGGGCTCGGCACCTCCGCGGTCTCGGCCACGGTGCGCGTCGTGGGCACGATCTCGCCACTCCCGCCCGGCGTCGAGGAGGTCACGGTCGACGTGGAGATCGACCTGGTGGCGCCGGCCCCGCCGGGTGTCGGTCCGTCGTCGGTCGACCTCCTGGTCCCGACCAACGCGGTCCGCCGCGGTGCTCCGAGCTCACCGGGCACCACCGGGGAGCCGTTCACCGCCCTGGCGGGGCTGCCCGCCATCAGGCGCGCGGACCTCGGTCCGGACACCGACGGCGTCGTGGTCGACGCCCCGAACCGTCCCGGGCGGGCGGCCCGGGTGCTCCGCGACCTGCGCCGCGACCTCAACCAGGCCATCGACACCCAGGTGGACGCTGGTGCGGTGACCACGGTCGGGTCCGAGGTCGCCCGGCTCGCGGTGTTGCTGGGGGCCCGGCGCGGTGGCGCCGACCTCTACGGCGAGGACCGCCCGACCTGCACGGGCGTCCGCCTCACGGGTTGACCGCCGGCCGACCGGTGGGTTGCCCGGATCGCTGCAAGTGCTCCTCGACGCTTGGACCACGGCATCCGCCCTGGGAGGCTCGCAGCGGAGGTGCGCCGTGGACTTCGGGATCGTCGGGCTCCAGCTGGCGCCCGCCCGCGCCGGCGTCGCGGCACGCCTGGACGCCCTCGACGCCCTCGTGGGCGAGCACGCGCCCGGCCGGCACCTCGTCGTCACGCCCGAGCTGACGCTCACCGGCTACGGGCCACCCCCGCCGGACGCGCTCCCGGACGCCGTCGTCCTCGACCGGCTCGCGGCGATCGCGGCACACCACGACGTGGCGCTCGTGGTCGGGCACGCCGTGACCACCGGCGGGGCCGTCCGCAACGCGGCCGTGGTCGTCGACCGCCGGGGCAGGGTCCGGGCGGTCCACGCCAAGGCCCACCTCTTCGGCGACGAGCACGACTGGTTCACCCCGGGCGACGCGGCGCCGGTCGTCGTCGACCTCGACGGCCTCCGGGTCGCGGTCGCGCTCTGCTACGACGTGGAGTTCCCCGAGTACGTCCGGATGGTGGCCGACGAGGTCGACCTGGTCGTCGTCCCCGCCGTGCTCCTCGGACCCCCGGCCGTCACCCGCCCGATCCTCGACCTGGTGCTCCCGGCCCGCGCGTGGGAGTGCCGGTGCTACGTCCTCTACGTCAACGTCGCCGGCGACGCCGAGACCGAGGGGGTGGGGTCGAGCCGGCTGGTCGGCCCGGACGGGACGGTCCTGGCCGGGTGCGGCCCCGCACCCGACGTCCTGCGGGCCACGGTGCGGACGACGGCCGTGGCCGCGGCCCGCGCCGAGCTCGGCTACCTGCGCGACCGCCGTCCCTGCCTCTACGCCGGCCACCGGGCCGGCGTCCCCGACGCCGCCGCGGCCCTCCGCGGCGTCGTTCCCCCCGACGACGTCGCGACCACCGGGGTCGCGACGCCCAACCAGCGCCACCCGGACGCGGAGGAGACGCAGCCATGATCGACGCATTCGTCACGATCGGAATCGGACCGTGGGACATCGAGCTCGGCATGCTCGCCTGGGTGGTGGTCCCGTTGCTGGTCGTCGTGGTGGTCTACAGCGTCCTCAAGGACTAGCGCCCCCCAGGACCGCCGAGGTCGGTGCCGCCGGCCCCCCGGGTTGCCGCGAACGGTGCAACGGTGCCGGCGCCGCCGACCCGGCGTCCCGCGCCACCGAGCCTGGGTGGATGGCGACCCTCCTGACCCCCGCCGGCGGCACGAGCTTCGCCGAGGTCGAGCGGCGCGCGCTCGAGCACGCCGCCGAGGTGCGGGACCTCGGCGCCGCGCCCGGCCACCGCGTCGCCCTCAAGGCGGCCAACTCCGCCGAGTGGCTGGCCTGGTTCCTCGGGCTGGCACACGCCGGCGCCTCGATCGTGCTGGTCGACCCGCGCACGCCGCACGCGCTCACGGCCCGGCGCCTGGCCTCGACCGGTGCCGACCTGCTCGTGACCGACGAGCCCGGCCCGTGGCCCGGCCGCATCCTGCCCGTGCGGGCCGGCGGCCGGACGACGCCGACGGACGACGGTGCCGGCGCGACCGGCGCCCTCGACCTCGAGCGCTGGCGCGTGCTGCCGGACGCCCTCGTGATGGCCTCGGGGGGCTCGACCGGGGATCCCAAGCCGGTCGCGAAGTCGGGCACGGCGTTCCTGGCCAACCTCGAGGCGAACATCGAGGCGATGGGCCACCGCCCCGACGACGTCTTCTGGCCGATCCTCCCGATGCCCCACCAGTACGGCCTGGGCATGGCGATGATCGCCTGGCGCCTCGACGCCGACCTGGTGCTCTGCCCGGCCGAGCGGATCGACGTCGGCCTGCGGCTCGCGGGGCCGGCCGGGGTGACCGTGGTCGACGGCACCCCGACGACGTGGCGCACGCTGCTGGCGCTGGCCGAGCGCCGCGCGGAGTTCGCCCGCGCGCTCGAGCGGGTGCGGCTGCCGTGCAGCGGTGCCGCCCCGCTGCCGCCGGCCCTGGCCGAGCAGGGCCGGCGACGCTTCGGCGTGCCGCTGCTCGACAGCTACGGCAGCACCGAGCTGGGCAACCTGACCTTCGCGGTGCCGGGTCGACCGACGGCCTGCGGACCGCCGGTCCGCGGCGTGCGGATCGAGGTGCGGGCCGCGGACGGGCGCCGCCTGCCGCCGGGCTGCGTGGGCGAGATCCACGTGTCCCACGAGCACGTGATGTCGGGCTACCTCGTCGACGGCCAGATCGAGCCGGTCGAGGTCGTCGACGGCTGGTGCCCCACGGGCGACCTGGGCAGCCTCGACGTCGACGGCGCGCTGCACGTCGTCGGCCGGGCCGAGGTGCTGGGCCGCGGACCGACCCGGACCTACCCCGCCGCCGTCGAGCACCGCCTCCGGGAGGCGGGGGTGCCCGGGGGCGTCGTCGTCCTGGCCGACCAGCGGCGCGGGCGGCTGGTGTGCTTCGCCGAGGCCCGCTCGGAGGAGCAGCAGCAGCTCGTGCGGGGGCTGGTCGCGACCGTGTGCGTCGGCGAGGAGGCGATCGACGACCTGCGCCTGGTGGCGGGGCTGCCCACCAACCTCAACGGCAAGCCGGACCGGGCCGCGCTGCTGCGGCTCCTCGACCGCGACGACCCGGGGGGCTCGGGGAGGGTCGTGGGCCAGGACGCCTCGTGACGGCGCCGGACTTCCCGTTCGACCACGTCGGCTGGCTGGAGCACCCGCACGGCATCGGCCGGGTCGGCGCACGCCACGTCGGTCGCACGGTCGCGGTGATCGGCGCGGGCATCGCCGGCACTGTCGCGGCCGACGCGCTGAGCGCGGTCGGTCTCCGGCCGGTCGTGTACGACGGGGTCGGCGTCGGCGGCCGGATGCGCTCGGTGCCGCTGCGACCCGACGACCCCTACCCGGCCGAGCTGGGGGCGATGCGCTTCTCGACCCGCGACCACCTGGTCGCGCACTACCTGCGCGACCTCGGGCTGCGCACCTACCCGTTCCCCAACCCGCTGTCCCCGGCCGCGCCGCGGGCACTGGTCGACGTCGGCGGGGTGCGCCGCGTGGTCGGCCGCGGCGACCTGCCGGCCGACCTCGCCGCCGTCGACCGCGCCTGGCGGGCCACCGTCGAGGACGTCGCCGACGTCGGGCTGGTGGGGGAGGCGCTCGCCGAGCGGGACGCCGGCACGGTGCTGCGGATCTGGCCGAAGATCGTGCGCGCGCTCGACGAGGTCTCGCTGCGGTCGGTGCTGCTCGAGTCGCCCCACTTCACCGACCGGACCAGCCGCGACCTGTTCGGCCACGTCGGGTTCGGCAGCGGCGGGTGGGACACCGACTTCGACAACGGCGTCCTCGAGGTCCTGCGGGTGGTGGCCGCGGGCCTCGACACCGACCACGTCGGGGTCGTCGGCGGCTGCCAGCAGCTGCCCCGGCTGCTGTGGGACCGGACCCGTGCCGCCACCGGCCAGGAACGCCTCGGCGGCGAGGTCGCCGCCGTCGTCCGGGACGGCGCCGAGCTGGTCGTCACCGAGCGGTCCGGCCGCCGCACCCGGCACGCCGCCGTGGTCTGCACCGCCCCCGTGCGCCACCTGCTGGTGCGCCTCCGGGTCGCCGAGGAGCTTCTCGCACCGGACGTCGTGCGCGGGGCCGAGGGCATCCACTACATGGCCTCCTCGAAGGTCCTCGTCCCGGTCGACCGTGCCTACTGGCTCGATCCCGGGCAGGAGTCCCTGCTCAGCGTCCTCACCGACCGGTACCCGCGTGCGGTGTACCTCTTCGGGCAGAGCCCGGAGGGTCCCGGCACGGTCTGCCTCTCCTACACCTGGAACGACGACGCCGACGTCTTCCGGGGCATGGACGCCGAGGCGCGGGCCGAGGCCTGCCTGCGCTACCTCGACGGCGTCCTGCCCGGGCACGCGGTCCGCGAGCACCGGCGCGGTCCCGCGGTCGCCGTCACGTGGGACGAGCAGGAGGGGTGCGCGGACGCGTTCAGCCAGAACCTGCCCGGGCAGTACGACCTCCAGCGAGGGCTCTACTGCGACTTCGTGCGCCCGCGCCCGCCCGGCCTCGGGTTCTACGTCGCCGGCGACGACGTGTCGTGGACCGGGGGGTTCGCCGGTGGGGCGATCGCCACGGCGCTCAACGCCGTGTGGGGGGTGGCCCGCGACCTCGGCGGCTCGTCGCCGCCGTCGAACCCGGGCCCGGGCGACCGGTTCGCCGAGCTGGCGCCGGTCGAGCTGGGTCCCCGCGGGCCGGGGGCCTGAGTCACCCGAGGACGGCGACGGCGGCGACGTGCGCTCCCGCCACCTCCCACCAGCCGGTCACCCGGGTGGGCGGCACAGCGCCGGGGACGCGCACGGTCGCGGTGAACCCGTGGTCGGCACCGAGCGACACCGTCACGTCGCGGTAGCCGACCGGCGTCCGCAGGGTGGGGTGCACCGCCTTGTACGTCGCCTCCTTCACCGCGAACGCCACCGTGGGCCCGACGCCGCCCGTGACCGCGACGACCGCCCGCTGCTCGTCGTCCCCGAGCAGGACGGCGGCCTCCTCCGGTGGGAGCGGGGCGGCCGGGGCGACGTCGACACCCACGCCGCGGTGGTCGGCCGCGCGGGCGACCACCGCGACGGCGAGGTCGGGCAGGTGGCTGATGCTCCCGACCCGCCCGGCCGGCCACCGGGGCGCTCCGAGGTGGTCGGCGCCGAGCGCGACGACGTCGCTGCCGCTGGCCGCGAGGGCCGCGCGCGCCAGCCGGCGACCGACCGCGAACTGGGCGCGCCGCGCCGGCCCGGCCTCCCGGACCAGGCCGGCCTCGACGTCCGGCAGGTCGCCGAGGGCGTCGGTCACGACGTCGACCGGCGCCGCCCGCAGGACGATGCCGGCGCGGCCGACCCGGGTCCCGAGGCGGGCGAGCGGGGAGGAGGGCTGCTGCACAAGGAGTCCTCGACGGCGACTGTTGCGTCGATCGGCGGAAGGGTCGCACGATCCTGGTGGCGCGGGTCACGCCCGGCCCACACTGTGGCACATGAAGTTCGAAGCGATCGTCAAGGACCTGATCGAGGAGCTTCACACGTCCTCGTCCGCCACCACGTCGAGCGGCGCCCCGGGGCCCTCGTCCGCCGGCTCGTCGCGACGCTCGACCGACGCGCTGGTCGCCACCGGGACCGAGCTGGTGATGCAGGTCGTCGCGCAGGTCGCCGAGTCGGTCGGGCGCGTCCGCGCCGGCTCCGACCCGGCCGCCGACTCCCAGGGCGCCCCCGACTCCGAGGACGCCACCGAGCCGGCGCCGAGCCGCGGCACCAGCGAGATCGAGGCGCTCGTGCGCCGGGTGGTCACCCAGGCCCGCGACCTCGCCTCCCAGGACCGCGCCGAGCTGGTTCGCCAGCTGTCCCGGCCCGACCTGCTGCTGTCCGGCCGCGGTCGGGCACCGCAGCCGGCGGACACCGTCCGAGGACGCGTCGAGCTGTGACCACCGAGGCGGTGCCGGCGTCCGCGGGGGTCGTGCGCCACGAGTCCTTCGCCGTCGCCGAGCCGCCGCAGGTCCTGGTCCACGTCGGCGCCGACCCGGTGGTCGTGGAGCTGGTCGAGGGGTCGCGCCAGGCGGAGGTGCACGTCGCCCTCGACACCACGCTCGACGGGAACGGGCACTACGAGCGCTTCCTGCAGGCCGTGCGCGGCACCGCGCTCGGGGCCGACGCCGACTCCGAGGAGGGCCTGCGCTCGCACCTGCTGTCCTCGACCGAGATCACCTGCTCCTCCTTCGACCGCCGGCTCGTCGTGCGGAGCCCGCAGCGCGGCGCGGTCCGGTTCGGCACCGTCGCGATCACCGTGCGCGTGCCGGCCGGGTCCGACCTCGTCGTCCGCGGGGACGTCGTCACCCTCGACGCCATCGGCGCCGCCGGCGACGTCCGGGTCAAGGCCCGCCGGGGCGAGGTCCACGTGGCCTCGGCGTCCTCCCTCGACCTGCGGCTGCGCCAGGGCAGCGCCCGCGTCGACCGCGTGCACGGGCCCCTCACCGCCGACCTGCGCGCCGCCTCCCTGGAGGTCGCCGACCTCGGCGGCGACGCCGACGTCGTCTCGTCGCGGGGCGCCGTCGCGCTCACCCTGCGGCCGGGCGGTGCGGTCGACCTCTCGCTCAGCACCGCCGGCACCGTCGACCTGTCGGGCCTGCCGCCGGTCGTCGAGCCCCCGGCCGGGGGCCCCCGCGAGGATCCCGGCGGCGGTGCCCCGGCGCGCCGGGTCAGCGTCGCCTCCGGCACCGGCCAGGTCCGCCTCTCGCGCGGCGCGGAGCCCACCGCGACCCCGGACGTCACCGCCGCCGGTCCCGACGGACCCTGATGCTCGGAGGCACCGTCCGCTTCTCCCAGCGGCACCGGCTCGCGACGATCCTCGCCTGGCTGGCCGCGCTCGTCGCCGCCGTCGTCCTGCTGCCCGGCCTCGGCTCGGTGACCGAGTCCGAGCAGGCGGCCTTCCTCCCCGACTCCGCCGACTCCGTGGCGGCCGCCGAGGTCGAGGGCGCCGCCTTCCCCGACGACGACGTCAGCACGGCCGTGCTGGTCGTCAGCCTGGAGTCGGGCGCCCCGGTCGCCGACTCGCCCGGGGTGGTCCAGGGTCTGGTGGACGCGCTCGAGGACGCCGGCATCGAGCACCTCGTGGCCGTGGGCAGCGACGAGGCGGCGGTCTCCGAGGACGGCACGGTGCGCTTCGTCGACCTGTCGCTGGCCGACGTCGGCGCGGACGAGTCGGACCGGACCGTCGACCGGGTGCGGGAGGTGGTGGCCGACGCGACGCCCGAGGGCGTGGTCGCCGAGCTCACCGGCAACGCCGCCCTCAACCACGACGGGCGCGAGGCCGCGGCCGAGTCCGAGCTGGTCATCTCCGTCGCCACGGTCGTGGTGATCCTGGTGCTGATGCTGCTGGCCTTCCGCGGGATCCTCGCGGCGCTGGTGCCGGTGCTGGTCGTCCCGGTCGTCTACGAGCTCGCCGCGCGGGTCACCGCCGCCCTGGCCTCGGAGTGGGGCTGGCCGGTGGACGAGAACCTGCCGCTGATCCTGACCGTCGTCCTCTTCGGCGTCGGCACCGACTACGTGCTCTTCATCCTCTTCCGCTTCCGCGAGGGCCTGCGGGAGGGGATCGAGCCGCGCGCGGCCCTCGAGCGCGCCACCGTGCGGACCGCTCCGGTCCTTGGGTCCGCGGCGCTCACCGTCACCATCGCCTTCGCCGCGCTCGGGCTGGCGACGCTCGGGTTCTACCGGACCCTCGGCCCCGGCCTGATCGTCTCGGTCCTGCTGATGTTCCTCGCCGCCACCACCCTCGTCCCGGCCGTGCTGTCCCTCCTCGGCCGCGGCGTCTTCTGGCCCTCGCGGCCGTGGCGCCGGCAGCCGAGGCGGCGGCTGGTGGGTGCCCTGGCCTCCGGGGTGGTCGCGCACGCCGGCGGGGTCGCGACGGTGGTGGTCGTGCTGATGCTGGGCGGCGGTGCCGCCGCGGTCGCCTTCCAGCCCGACTTCAGCACGACGTCGGCACTGGACCCGTCGACCGAGTCGAGCCGCGCCCTCGACACCCTCGGCGACTCCCTGCCGGCCGGCACCCTCAACCCGACCCGCGTCGTGATCACCTCCGACTCCGGGGTCGACGAGGCCTTGGTCGAGGAGTTCGCCACCGGGCTCGCCGGTCGCGACCTGCCGGGGGAGGCGGTCCCGGGGCCGGTCGCCGAGAGCGGCGACGCCGGCCAGGTCGTCTTCGCCTTCGACGACGACCCGTTGCGCAACGCCTCGCTCGACGCCTTCGAGGACCGGCTCCGACCGGCCGCCGAGTCGGTCGCGGCCGACCTCGGCGTGGACGTCGTCCTGACCGGCGACACCGCCACCTCGGTGGACCTGCGCACGGCCAACAACCGGGACCTGCTGGTCATCGGCGGTGTGGCCGCTGCGGCGATCATGCTGGGGCTGGTGCTCGCGCTGCGGGGGCTCGTGGCCGGGGTGACCCTGGTGCTGGCCATCGTGCTCGGCGTCGTCGCCGCGCTCGGCGCCGGCGTCGTGCTCTTCCAGCAGCTCCTGGGTGAACCCGGCCTGGCCTTCAACGTCCCGATCGTGCTGTACGTGTTCGTGCTCGCGATCGGCACCGACTACACGATCCTGGTGGTGCTGCGGATCCGCGAGGAGCGGGCCCGCGGGGGCGACCGCGTCGAGGCCGTCCGCGCCGCGATGGTCCAGGCGGTCCCGTCGGTGGTGGCCGCCGGCCTCATCCTCGCCGGCACCTTCGCCGCCCTGGTGCTCTCCGGGGTGCCCGCGACGGTGCAGCTGGGCGCGACCGTGGCCATCGGCATCGTCCTGGCCGCGGGTCCGGTCGCCTCGGTGCTGATGCCGGCCGTCGCGGTGCTCCTGGGCGACCGGCTGTGGTGGCCGGCCCGGGTCGGGCCCCGGCGCGGTCGCTGAGCTCGGCCCGACCCCTCCGTCGGCCGGGACCGACCACGAGCACGCCCCGCGGGCCCCGGCCCGCGGGGCGCCGCCGCGCCCGGCCGACGCCCGCCGTACGAGCGCCGCTTGAGCGCCGCACGACCGCGCGACCTACCCCGCGGGGGCGCGGCGAACCCCGCGGGCGTTGCACCGATCGGGAGAGACGCGGTGCAGGGCTGCCTCACCTGGGGTCCGGCTGCTTCTCCCCGCGACCCGGCCCGGGGCCGCGATTAGCGTCCGGAACGTCCACACGATGTCTGACGGAAGGGGAGGGGGTGCGGCACATGTTCAACGACGTGATGGTCGAGGAAGAGACCACCGAGGAGGTCTCGGCAATCGACTTCGGTTGCTGAGACCCGACGACGGACGGCGCTCGGCGCCGCCGCCTGCGGTGTCTCGGGGGCACGACCTGCTCCCGGGACGCCGTCCCTGCTCGGTCGGCGTGGTGCCACCGGCACCACGCCGACCGAGCTCCGCGGAACAGGTGCAGAGGGAGATCAGATGGTCACGCAGATCCTGCCGGAGGCGCCGGCTGCGGCCGCCCAGGAGGTGCGGCCCTCGCGCTTCACCTACGCGGTGCCGCACGACGACGGAGGGCTCGTCGTCTACAACTCGATGCGCGGTGCCATCACCTACGTGCCCGAGTCCCACGCGGAGGCCGCGCGCGAGCTCCTGGGCAACCGGACCGCCGTCCACCGCCGGCTCGACCTGCCCGACGAGCTCCGGCCGATGCTCGACGGCCTGCTCGCCCGCGGGTTCGTCGTGCCCGACTCCGACGACGAGCTGCAGGACGCCGCCGACCTTCGCGACCAGCGCGTCGCCCGCACCGACCGGCTCGAGCTGATCCTGATGCCGACCGAGTCGTGCAACTTCCGCTGCACCTACTGCTACGAGGACTTCGGCCTCGACCGGATGCTCACCGGCGTCCAGCGCGGGGTGACCGAGCTCGTCCGCCGCCGGCACGAAGAGTCGGGACTGACCTCCCTGTCGGTCTCCTGGTTCGGCGGCGAGCCGCTGGTCGCGCTCGACGTCGTGGAGAACCTCAGCGAGTTCTTCCTCGACTACTGCGCCGCCAACGACATCACCTACGCGGCCGGCATGACGACCAACGGCTACCTGCTCACGCCCGAGACCGCCCGCCGGGTCACCGACCTCGAGGTGCGCTCGTTCCAGGTGACGCTGGACGGCCCCCGCCACACCCACGACGACACCCGCTCGCTGATGGGCGGGCAGGGCTCCTTCGACACCATCATGACCAACCTGCGCGGCCTCGCGGCCGACCCCGACCTCGACCTCGACCTGATGCTGCGCACGAACTTCACCCCCGAGAACGTCGGGAGCGTGCCGAGCCTCGTGGAGGAGATCGGCGAGATCGCCGCGCGCGACGACCGGTTCACCGTGATCTTCCGCCCGGTCGGCCGGTGGGGCGGCCCGGACGACGACGCCATCTCGGCCTGCACCGGCAAGGACGCCGAGCTGCTCAAGCTCGACCTGAACCGGCACGCCTCCGACGCGGGCATGGGCGTGGGGGACACCAAGATGCTCCGCCCCGGCGGGACGGTCTGCTACGCCGCGAACCCGTGGTCCCTGGTCGTGCGCCCCAACGGGCTGCTCAACAAGTGCACCGTCGCGCTGCGCATGGTGGAGAACATGGTCGGCCGGCTCGCGCCCGACGGCACCCTCCACCTCGACGACGACCGGATGGCGCTCTGGACGGCCAACGACGAGACCCAGGACTCCGGCTGCCGGTCCTGCGCGTTCCGGCCGTCGTGCCAGGGCGCGCACTGCCCGCTGATCCGGGTCCAGGACGGCGTGCGTCCCTGCCCGTCGGTCAAGACGTGGATCGGGGCCAACCTGCAGACCTTCGCCGACCTCCAGCGCCAGGGCGTCGCGGTCGTGGGCGGTGCGGCATGACCGACCAGGGGCCGTCCTCCGGCGCCCCCCGCGTGGCGACCGACGTCGACGGCTGCGTGACGCTGTGGGCCGACCGCGACGGGTGGTGGGTCGCCGAGCACGCCCGGGGCCAGGAGCGGGTCCGTGCCGCCGGGCACCGGGCGCCCGACGGCCTCGCCGCCGGCAGCGCCGGAGGTGGCTTCGTGGCCTGGAGCGGCACGACCGCCGAGTCCCTGACGCTCGACGGCGACGTCCTCCAGGCCGGGGTGAGCCGGACCGTCCCGGACGACCTGCGGGCGGTGGCGGCCGTCGGCGTGCGCGCCGGCGGCGTCGTGCGCGAGGTCTGGTGCGGGCTGGACCGCGTCGGCGGCGTGCACGTGCTCGGGTGGGACGGCGAGCACCCCACGACCACGGAGGTGAGCGTGCCGGGGGCCCGTGGCGTCTTCGTCAACCGGCGCCTGCGCTGCTTCATCGTGCTCGGCGAGGCGGTGACCGTGATCGCCCCCGACGCCGCCGAACCCGCGCCCTGGGTCGCCGGCGCGCTGCCCGCGCCCCCGACCGTCCGCGCCGTCGCCTTCGACGAGGTGCTCGAGGTCGTGTGGCGCGCCGAGGAGCACGTCCTGGTGGCCGAGGGGCTGCGCGCCGGCCGGCTGGTCGAGATGTACCGCGTCCCCGTGGCCGCGGGGGTGAGCGCGCTGGGCGTCAGCGGGGGCGGCGAGTGGCTGCTGCTGGGCCGCGAGGACGGCGACGACACGCTGCTCAACGTCGCGGCGCGGCGCGAGATGGCGCTGCCGGACGACGTCGCGGCGGCCACGGTGCGCGCCTTCGGGTACGACGCCCGGCTGTGCGCCCTCTCCGCGGACGGCGTGGTCGCGGTCGACCTCCCGGCGCGCGCGGAGCTGCGCGACGTCACCGTCGGCACCAGCACCGCCGCCTGGGACGGGCGGATGACCAAGACCAGCTCGGTGGCGCTGCGACGCGATCCCGCGCAGGGCCCGGGCAGCCGCAGGGCGGTGGCCGGCCGTGCGTGACGGGACGCTGTTCAGCGAGGGCACCCGGCTGGTCCGCCAGGACCTGCGCGAGCTCGCCCGGCGCTGCGCCCGCTCGATCGAGCAGCGGGGCCGGTCCCTGCCCGACGCGATGGACGACGTCGCCACGGCGTTCAACCGCGGCGCGCTCGTGATGACCATGGTCGGCGACGCCGACCGGGCCGAGACCATGTGCCACCAGCTGATCGGGATCCTCGAGGGCCACGGCGGGCGCTGCGCCCGCACGCCCGCCCACGGCTACGCGCTGCAGCCGCGGCTCAACCTCGGTCGGCTCCAGCTGCGGCGCCGTGACCTGGAGGGCGCCCTCGAGACCTACCGCCGGGTCTACGAGATGTCGCTGCGCGCGCTGCCGGAGCCGGCCGCGGCGATCCAGCGTGCCTACGTCGTCGACACCACCCGGGCCCTGCTGCTGACCGGGAACCTCGACCGGTTGCGGACCCAGGTGCGCGCGTGGCGCGACGACCCGGCGTTGTCGGGACTGTTCCAGGTCGTCGAGGCCGGCGTCCTGGCCGCGGCCCCGATGGAGCAGCTCCAGGGTTGCTGGGGGCTCGAGGAGCCGAGCTTCGAGCACGTCGTGCTGCGGCTGCACACGGCGCGACGGCTCTTCGAGCACGGGGAGGTCGAGGCCGGCATCGAGACCGTGCTGGCGACCTACTTCGGCGCCCACGCCGTCATCGCCGACCTCGACGACGGCGAGCGCGGCAAGCTCCTGGGCTACCTGGCCCGGCTCCTGGAGCAGGGCGGGGAGTCGCTCACCGCCGCGACGACGTGGGAGTCGGTGGCCGGGGTCGCCGAGATCACCGGCGACGAGGTCCTCCTGGCCGACGCCCTCGGGGGCATCACCCGCACGAGCGTCGACACCCGGCGCTGCGAGGAGGCGGCGCGGCGCCTGCACGAGCTGCGCTCCGAGTCGCTCTACGTCGCCGTCCGCGGCGACCTGGGGGCCGTCCTGGCCCCGGACATCCCTGAACTGGTCCGGCTGGAGTGCGCCGCCGCGCGCCTGGGACGCCGGTCCGACGTGGAGGAGGTAGCACGATGACGTTGTCCGAGGAGACCACGGCGCTCGGCCTG
Organism: Nocardioides sp. S-1144; assembly: GCF_005954645.2. Lineage (NCBI taxonomy): Bacteria > Bacillati > Actinomycetota > Actinomycetes > Propionibacteriales > Nocardioidaceae > Nocardioides > Nocardioides dongxiaopingii. The sequence goes on along the minus strand of NZ_CP040695.2, from coordinate 3,048,004 downwards.
CTGCTGGGCGGCCGGTCCGAGCTCGACCGGTGCTGGGAGGAGGAGCCGTTCGTCGTGCGCGGGCTGCCGCCGTTCGACGACGTCTGCTCGCTCGACGACGTCAACCGGCTCGTGTTCGAGGAGGTGCACGACCGCAGCTTCTTCCGCCTCTTCGACGGCGGCGTGGAGCAGCCGGCCGCCACGGCGGCCCGCCGTCGCGAGCGCGCCCCCGGCGACAACGCGGCGCTGCTCGACCCGGACGAGACCCGCCGCCTGGTCGCGGCCGGCCACACCCTGGTCCTGGAGGAGGTGCGCACCCTGCTCCCCGCGGTCGACGCCTTCACGCGGGCCCTGGAGTCCGAGCTCGGCCACCACTGCTACTGCGCGGCCTTCCTCAGTCCGCCCGACGCCGTCGGCGCGGGCGCGCACTGGGACGTCGGCAGCGTGTTCCTCCGCCAGCTGCACGGCGGCAAGTCGTGGCGGCTTGGCCGACCGGTCGAGCCGGCGATCCGTCGTCCGTGGAACCGAGCGTCCGTCACCTTCGAGGACCCGGTGACCTTCGAGCTGGGGGAGGGTGACTGCCTCTACATCCCGCGCGGCTGGATCCACGAGGGGCACACGCAGTCCAAGCACGCCCTGCACCTCTCGATCGCGGTCCAGGCGACCACGTGGGGCGACGTCCTGCACGCCGCCCTCGACCGCTCGGAGCGCTCCTCGCCGTCGCTGCGCGAGGCGCTGCCACCGGCCTGGCGGATGCCGAGCGACCAGGACGCCGTCACCGAGCTCGGACGCCGGCTCGCCGGGGTCGACCTGGGAGGGGTCTGCGGGCCGGTCGACCCGGTGCGGCGCCGCGCCGGCTCCGCGGCCGCCCCGGGCATCAGCGCGTGGGGAACCGGGTCGTGAGCGCCACGACCACGACCCGGCCCCTGCACGACCCCGGCGTGGCCGCGGGACCGGCCGGCGGGGGTGACCTCGGGTCGCTCTGGCACGCCTGCGCCGCCGCCTCCTCGATGTTCGAGCGACAGGCCGTGGTGCCGGCGCCGCAGCTGCGCGAGCACCTCGACGACACCACCGTGGTCGACCTGCTGCGTCGGGCCCTCGACGACCCGGCGGCGCGACGGATGCTCAAGGTCACCGTCGACGGCACCCAGAGCACGGCCACGACCGAGAGGGTGGTCGGCGCCCCGCCCCGCGAGGGGGAGACGACCCGTGAGTGGACCCGGCGGTTGTTCGGGACCGCGCGCGTCGGTGTCGGCCTGAACGGCGTCCAGCGGTGGAGCGAGCAGCTGACCCGGGTCTTCGCCGAGGTGATGGCGCCGGTCTGGGACCACTGCGAGCACGGGTGGGTCGACCTGAGGCTGACGCTGTTCCTCGGCAACTACGGCTTCACCGACGGCGGTGCGCACCGCGACGTCGGTCACCCCGAGCGGGTCATCCACCTCAACCTGGGGCCCGCGCCCAAGGTGTTCCACACCTGGACACCCGACGAGTTCGCCGCGGCAACCGGTGGGCTGGGCGCCGTCCGGGTGCCCCCGTTCCCGCTGGGGTCGGCCCGGTCGGCCTCCTTCGGGCCCCACGAGCTCTTCGTCCTCAACGTCAGCGACTTCCACGTCGCCGACAACGACGAGCACAGCGTGAGCGTGGCGGTGGAGATGATCCGCCGCACCCCGGCCGAGGTGCTGGCCGAGGTCGCGGGGCGGCTCGCGCCGGTCTCGCAGCGCTCGGCCGCCGCCGCCTTCCTGTCCGCCGGCGGTGAGGCCGACGACGTCCGGCGCCTCCTGGCCGGGGCCGACCTCGGCGCCCGGTTCGCCGAGGCCGTCGACGACCTGGCCGCGCGGAGCCGGAGCAACGCCGGGTTCCGCGGGAGCCCGCGGCCCCGGACCGACCAGGCCCCACCCGGTCCCGTGCGCCGGCGTCCGACCTACCCTATCGAGCGCGGGTCCGGCGGCGTGCTCCACGCCCGCGGTTCGGCCCTGCGGCTGCCCGGGCAGGAGCGCGAGCTCGCGGCCGTCGCCGGCGTCCTGGACAGCGGGCTCGCCCACACCCGCGCCGACGTCGTCGCCGCGACCGGTATCGCCGCCGAGCTGGTCGACGGGGTGGTCGACGCGCTGTGGCGGACCGGCGCGCTCGAGCCCGTCGCCGGGGACACCGACGACGCTGGCGGGGTCGCGCGATGAGCGTGGGCACCGACACGACGCGACGCCCGGCCCCGGACCTCCCGCCCGCGGTGGTGGCCCAGAGCCGCAGCGGGACCTTCGACGCCTTCGCCCGGCCCGTCGGGATCATCGGCACCGGCATGTTCGTGCCGGCCCGCCGGGTGACCAACGACGAGCTGGTGGGCGGCCTCGACACGACCGACGCCTGGATCCGGCAGCGCACCGGCATCCGTGAGCGCCGCTGGCTCGAGCCGGCCCTCACCGCCACCGACATGATGGTCGCGGCCGCGGCGGACGCCCTGGTCGCCGCCGGGGTCGCGGCCGCCGACCTGGGCGCGGTCGTCGTGGCGACGTTCACCGGCGACCAGCCGCTGCCGTCCAACGCGGTGACGGTGGCCTCGCGGCTCGGGGCGACCGGGGCCTGCCCCCTGGACCTGAACCAGGCCGCCTGCGCGGGCGGCGTGCTCGGCATCTGGACCGCGGCCCACCTCGTCGCCGCGGACCCCGACCGGCCGGTCCTCGTGATCGGCTCCGAGGTGCTCTCGCGGGTCACCGACCCGCAGGACCGGTCGACCCGCGTCTTCTTCGGTGACGCCGCCGGCGCGGTCGTGCTCGGCACCGTCCCCGACGGTGCGGGCCTGGAGTCCTGGCACGTGGGCTCCGAGCTGAGCCACGACGTCGGCATCCGCGCCGGCGGGGCGTCGCGACCGGTGGACGCCGGGGCTGTCGAGCGTCGCGAGCACTACCTGCACATGGACGGACGCACCGTGTGGGACATGGCCACCCGGCACCTGCCGGCGAGCGTGCGCGAGGCGTGCGCCGCCGGCGCGGTGGCGGTCGAGGACGTCGACCGGTTCGTCTTCCACCAGGCCAACCTCAACATCGTCCACGCCGCCATGGACGCCCTCGGGCGGCCCCGTGAGCTGGCCGCGGTCAACGTCGACCGGCTCGGCAACACCGGCGCCGCGACGATCTTCCTGGCCCTGCACGAGTCGGTCGCGGACGGCGCGCTGGGCGCCGGCGACCGCGTGTCGATCAGCGCCATCGGCGCGGGCTTCATCTGGGGCTCCCTCGTGCTCCGCCACGTGGCCCCCCGTGGGTCCGCCCCCCTCACGCACCGCACCACCACCACCACGACGAGAGGCACGACCATGTCGATGACCGAGCACGAGGCAGCCGAGATGTTCGTCGAGCTCTACCAGCTCGACGTCGACCCAGCCACGATCGGCGGGAGCGACCCGCTGTTCGGGCCACGCTCGGCCTTCGGCCGCGACTCGATGGACGTGCTGAAGCTCATCGCCGCGCTGCGGGAGCGGTACAGCTTCGACATCGGGGACCTCAAGACCGAGAGCTTCCTGACGACGTCCTCGATCGTGGACTTCCTGGGCTCGCGGGCGCAGACGAACGCCGAGGTCTGAGGTGCGCGGGCGTCGCGAGCCCTTCATGGAGGGCGACCTGGTCGACCTGGTCTGGCCGACGCGCGACGACTTCGAGGTGGTCGCGCGGATGCTCGCCGGAGGACCGGCGGCGGCCCTGGCCACCGGCGGGGAGGTCGCGCCCGAGGCCGACGACCTGCGCCAGGAGTGCCGCCACGGTCGCTCGGCCATCGCCTGCGTCGTCACCAAGGACGGCGAGACGATCGGCTTCGTCCGCTGGGTGTCGCGCAAGTACGCCGGGAGCTACGAGATCGGCGGGCTCGTCGAGCAGCCCGAGCAGTGGGACCTCGGCCTGGGCGCCGAGGGGACCGGACTGGCCCTCGAGCACCTCTTCCACGCCTGCAACGCCCACCGGGTCCAGTTCCTCGTCGGCGCCTTCAACCTCCGCACGCTGCGGATGGTGCTGAGCCTGGGTCTGCCCGTGGAGGGCATCCTGCGGGACTACTTCTTCCTCGACGGCGAGTACCACGACGGCATCGTCACCTCCGTGCTCCGCGAGGAGTTCTACCGCTTCGACACCCACGGCGCGGTCCGGGACCGGATCAGCCCCGCCGACAAGCAGGAGGCGCGCGAGCTCCTCGTGATGGCCCGCGCCCGCCAGTCCGAGAGCGTGGGCCTGTGAGCGGCGACGCCGGCGGCGAGCTCGACGGACGCACGGCCCTGGTCACCGGGGGAGCCCGCGGGATCGGCGCGGCCGTCGTCACCCGCCTGGCCCGGGCCGGGGCGCACGTCAGCTTCACCTACCGCACCTCGGACGCGGACGCGGCCGCCCTGGCCGACAAGCTCGACGCCGAGGGGCTCTCCCACGACCGGGCCCGGGTCGACGTGACCGACGTCGCCGCGGTCGACGCCTGGGTCAACGACGTGGCCGGACGGCGCGGCACCGTCGACGTCGTCGTCAACAACGCCGCCGCCGGCCGGGCCGCCCCGATGCTGCACCTGACCGACCCGGCGCTGCTGCGCGAGTCGGTCGACGTCAACCTCCTCGGCACCCTGAACGTGGTCCGCGCGAGCTCCACCCACCTGCTCCTCGGCGGCCGCGGCGCCATCGTGTCGGTGACGTCGATCGCCGGGCGGGTCGGCGTGCTCGGCCTGGCGTCCTACGGCGCGAGCAAGGCCGGCATCGAGGGGATGACCAGGGCGCTCGCGGTCGAGTTCGGCCCCCGCGGCGTGCGGGTCAACGCGGTCGCGCCCGGCTACACCGGGGGGACGGCGATGGTCGGCGAGGTGCCCCGGGCCACGTTGGACGCGCTGGTGGCGCGCACCCCCCTGGGCCGGACCGCGACCCCGGAGGAGGTCGCCGAGGCCGTGCTCTTCCTCGTCTCCGAGCGCTCGGCCTTCGTCACCGGGCAGACCCTCGTGGTCGACGGGGGGCTGACGTCGTGAGCGGCGCGGGAGGCCGGGCGATCCTGTTCAACCCGCAGGTGCACGTGCGCCCGGGCGACTACGACGAGCTCCTGGCGACCACGCCGGCCGCGCGCCGCCGCGTCGAGGAGGCCGCGGAGGTCGTGGGCCGCCCGCTGCTGGAGGACCTGCGCAGCGACGACCCCGACCGGGTCAACGCCGGTGCGTCGATCCGGCCGGCGTCGGTGGCGATGGCGATCGGCCTCGCCGAGCACGAGGGCCGCCGACCCGAGGACGCCGCGTTCACCGCCGGCATCAGCCTCGGTCAGCTCACCGCCGCGTGCTTCGCGGGCGCGATGAGCTTCCGGGACACCGTGCGGATGGCGTGCCTGATGCCGCAGGTCGAGGACCGGTTCTTCCCCGGCACCGAGCTCGGCACGGCGTTCGCCTACGGCGTCCCGTCGGACTTCGCCGTCACGGCGCCGGGTGCGGCCCCGGACGGGGGAGTCCTCGTCCCCTGCGCCCTCACCGCCGACAACCAGGTGCTCTTCACCTGCGACCCGGCCGGCTTCGACGTGCTCGTCGAGCTCGCCTTCGCCGCCGGTGGCCTCGCGGTCCGGGTCCCGTACTCGCCCCCGGCGCACTGCCCGCTGATGTCCGAGGTGGAGGCCGCGTTCGGCGCCGAGTTCGTGCACCTCGACCCGCGGCCCGACCCGGTCGTGCCCCTGGTCTGCAACGTCACGGCCCGCCCGCTGACGACCGGCGAGCAGGTCTGGGACGCCCTCGTGGCCCAGTACACCCACCGCGTCGACTGGACCGGTGGCCTGCGGTGGATGGCCGGGGTCGGCGTGACCTCGTTCGAGGTGGTGGGTCCGGGACACTTCGTGCAGAAGTCGCTGAGCTTCACCGACCTCTCCACCGGTCTCGGCCCCGAGGTGGGGGTCCACGCGGGATCGCTCGCCCGATGACGGTCCTCGCGGGACCGCGCCCCGTGCCCAGCCCGACGACGGCCGTCGTCCTGCCCGGCATGGCGCCGTCGACCTGGCACGCGGTCGGCGCCTACATGACGACGTCCGCGGAGGTGGCCGAGGCGGCCGAGGTCGCCGACCGGGCCGTCGGCTACGACGTCCGGGCGGCGTTCCGCGACCAGCCCTCGGGCTCCTACGGCGCCCCGGCCCAGCTGGCCTTCCTCCTCAACACCGTCGCCCTGGGCCGCGTCGTCCTCGAGCAGGGCACCGACCCGGACGACGTGGTGCTGGTGCCGAGCAGCTTCGGTGCGTGGGCGGCGTGCGTGCTGTCCGGCGTGGCCGACCTCGCCGACGTCGCCCGCGCGGTGCAAACCCTCGCGACGCGGGAGCAGGAGCTGGGCGAGTCCTCGCTCGCCGGCCTGGCGACGGTCTTCTTCTGCCGCCTGGACGGCGACGCCGTCGCCGGGCTCGTCGGGTGGATGCGGGCCGGCGGGTGCCACGCCGAGCCCGCCCTCGACCTCGACCACGACCTCGTCGGCTACACCGTCGACGACGTCCCGCGGATGCGCGCGGGCGTGGAGGCGCGCGGCGGCATCTGGCTGCACGAGATGCGGCCCGCCGTGCACAGCGTCCGCTCCGCCGAGCTCGCCGACCTCGCCCACGACCTGGTCTCGGGGTGGGACCTGGGCCCGGCCCGGTTCCCGGTCCTCAGCGACCACGACGGCACGTCGACGGTGGAGCCCGGGGTGCTGGTCGGCCACGTCGCGGCGCAGTACGTCCGCACCGTCGACTGGCCGCGGACGGTGTCCCGGCTGGTGAGCACGGGGATCGAGCGCGCCGTCGTCGCGGGGCCCGCCAGCCTGTTCAACAAGGTGCTGCGCCGGCACCTGCCGACGGTCGCGGTCACGCCCGACGACGACGGCCGGGTCGTGTCGCGCTCGCTGCGCAGGTCGGAGCCCCGGTGAGTCCGCGCGAGGCGGGCGCCGAGGCCGACGGCATCGAGCCCGGGCTGGGCGCGGCGCCGGTCGAGACCGACGACCCCGCCACCACCGACAGCCCCCCGGCCGCGACCGGCGACCCCGTCGACGGCGATCCGCCCGAGGCCGCCCTGCCCTCCGTCGCGCCGGTGCGCCGGCTGCTGCGCCGGACCGTCGGGAGCGGCGGTCGGCGTCGCCTGGTGATCGCCGGCGCGATCGCGATGTCGCTGTGCCTGCCCGTCTTCGCCATCATCCAGCCGCTGCTCGTGGCCGACCTGCTCGACCGGCTCGGGAGGCAGGAGCCCTACGGGCACACGCTGCTGATGCTCTGCCTGGTCGTCGCCGGCGACCTCGTGCTCGCGGGGCTGTACTTCTGGACCCTGAAGCGGCTCGCGGAGGACGTCATCCTCGACACACGGCGCGTCATCATCAGCCGCGTCCTGCGGATGCCGGTGGCCCGCCTCCAGACCTACCGCAGCGGCGACCTGATGACCCGCCTCGGCAGCGACACCACGATGATGCAGTCGGTCTTCACCTCCGGCATCTTCAGCATCATCAGCAGCGCGGCCCTGCTCGTCGGCTCGATGGTCGTGCTCTGGTTCCTCGACCCGTTGCTGATGGCCGTCCTGGTCGGCACGGTGGCCGCCGTCGGCGTGCTGCTGCTGTTCCTGCTCGCGTCGGTGCGTCGCGTCTCGCGCCAGGTGCAGCACGAGGTCGGCGGCATGGTCACCGAGTTCGAGACGAGCCTGAAGGGCCTGCGGACGATCCGGATCTTCGGCGCCTCACGCCGCGTCTCCGACCGGGTCGCGCGCCGGGCCCGGCGCGCGCACCGTCAGGGCCGGCGGCTGGCCGCGGTCCAGGCGGTCGTGGAGCCCGCCGTCAACACCGCGATGCAGGCCGCGGTCACCGTGGTCCTCGTGATGGGCGGCATCCGGGTGTCCAACGGCGACATCTCCGTCGGCGAGCTGGTCGCGTTCGTCCTCTACGCCCTCGGCGTCGTGGTGCCGATGAGCGACGCCGCGCGGGCGCTGACCGCCGTGCAGGTCGGGCTGGCCGCCGTCGACCGGACCGAGGAGGTCGCCGCGGAGCCGGTCGAGCTGGCCGACCTCGGCATCGAGGAGGGCGCCGACCCGCGACCCGACCTCCCGGCGATCGACCTCACCAGGCACCCCGCGATCGAGCTGCGCGGCGTCGACTTCGCCTACCCCGGCGGCCACCCCGTGCTGCGCGGCGTCGACCTCGTGGCCCCCACCGGAGACCGGGTGGCGATCGTCGGCCCGTCGGGCAGTGGCAAGTCGACCCTGCTGTCGCTCATCGGCGGGCTGTACCGGGCCGACCGCGGCGAGGTCGTCATCGGCGGCCGCAACATCCTCGACGGCCCGATCGAGGAGGTGCGCGAGCTGCTCGCGATCGTCGAGCAGGACGCGCCGATGCTCGCGGGGTCGATCCGGACCAACCTGCTGCTGGCGGCTCCGGACGCCGACGACGCGACCCTGCGCCGGGTGCTCGACGACGTCGGCCTCGGCCAGTTCTCGACCCCGGAGGGGTTGGACCGCGAGGTCGGCGAGGCCGGCTCCGAGCTCTCCGGCGGGCAGCGTCAGCGCCTGGCCTGGGCCCGGGCCCTGGCCCGGCGGTGCGACATCCTGCTCCTGGACGAGCCGACGTCCGCGCTCGACGCCCAGACGGAGTGGCGGCTGCAGAACCTGCTGGGCTCCCGCCCGTTCCGCGCGATGACGGTCGTCGTGGTGGCCCACCGGCTGTCGACGGTGATCGGCAGCGACGTCATCTACGTGCTCGACCAGGGCCGGGTGGTCGCGACCGGGAGCCACGACCAGCTCCTCGCGAGCAGCGAGCTCTACCGGGAGTTCGCGACCCGTCAGGGTCTGGCCGGCGACGAGCCCGCCGCCGCCCCGTCGGCGGCCGGCTGACGCACGACCGACCGAGGGACGACCGGCTGAGGGACGACCGGCGGTGGTGGCGCCTCAGCGGGACAGGTAGCTGAGCGGCTCGCTCTCGTCGTAGGCCGCCGCGGCGCCGTCGTCGGACGGTGCGGCACACGCGAGGAGCGAGATGCGGAAGGCCTCGGTGAGCATCCGTGCCGACACCTCGATCCTGCGCGGGTCGGCGTCCTCGCCCTCGAGGGCGAGGGCCAGCAGCCCGGGCCCCCGCGATGTCTGGTCGATGCTCCGCAGCACGCCGGGCATCGCGGTGGCGATGGCGTCGATGACCTCGGCGAGGACGTAGACGCAGTCGGAGACCTCGAAGCCGAGGTGCACCAGCTCGAAGGCCGCCAGCACCGGCGACTCCTCGGCGATCTCGATGTTCCCGCTCGGCGTGATCATCACGACGCCGTGCTTGAGCAGGTTGGCCACCACCACCGGGTGCTTGGCCGCGGAGCGGCGCAGCAGGCGCAGGGCGGTCTGGTTCTGCACCGTCACCCGCGACGGCAGGAACTGGGCCGCGATCGCGGCGAGGTTGTAGCCCTCCTGCTGGAGGGCCTTGATCCGTTCGAGCCGCTCGAGGTGGCGGCGGCCGTAGACCACGCGCCGGCCCTGACGTCGTGGCGGGGCCAGCAGCCCGCGGGTCTGGTGCGCCCGGATCGTGCGCACCGAGAGGTGGGTGGCCGCGGCCAGCTCGTGGATGTCGTACTGGACGACCGCGTCGCCCGGCGCTGCCGACGCCCCGGCGGCCGACCGCTCGGCGGGCGGTTCGGCGGACGGTTCGGGATCGGCGTCGGCCACCGAGAGTCGCGCGGCGCCGCTCCCGCCCCTGGTCGTGCTGGACGGAATGAAGTGCTCTGGCATGGTCCTCCCCGGATTGCGGCACTTCCCCCCGAGAGTTCTGGTGGATGCTGGTCTCGAGAGAACTTTTCTGGGACGCACTTTACTTGTCCGTCAATTCCGGGCAGGGGCACAACGGATTGTTCCGGAAATTGAATCTTGTATTGTTTGCCGGTCTGGCTGTGTATTCGACGGGTCGCCGCGTGGTGAGCCGGGCAGCCGCCGGCGTTCCGCCAGAGAGCGGTACAGAGTTGTGTTTGAGGAAGTTTGCGTCCACGTGACTGCGGTGGAATTGCCCTGTGTCGGCCCTGCGCGATCAACGGCGCAGTCCGACCGGCGGCGACGCACCGGATACCCACCACGGTATCGATCCCTCGACTACACCCCTACTGGCGAGGCAGCGGTCGAGCAGCGGTGAGCCGCAGCCGGTGAAAGTGACACGGAATCATGTCATCGACCTCGGTGGCGTGTCGTTCGCCTATGGTTCGGCGTGCCCGACCGCCAATGAGGGAGGTCTCGCATGACCGGCTCGGCACTGCTCGGGGCGCTGCTCGCCCTGGCGCTCGTCGACAGCACCAGCATCGGCACCCTGGTGCTCCCGCTCCTGATGCTCCTGTCGCCGCGCGTGCAGGTGCGCTCCTACCTGGTCTACCTGCTCACCATCGCGGTCGCCTACGCGGTCGTGGGGCTCCTGGTGGTCAGCGGTGCCGCCTGGCTCACCTCCTGGGGCAGCGAGCTGGGCTCGTGGCGCTGGGTCCGGCAGGCGGAGCTCGGGGTGGGGCTCACGCTGCTCGCGATCGGGGTCTTCGGCGACCCGCGTCGGTGGTTCGGGCGGGGCCGGCCGGGGCCGGACGCCGGACGGGCCCGCCTCGAGCGCTGGCAGCAACGGCTCGAGGACTCCGGGGCCGGCCCCGGGTCTCGTGGGCGCTACCGCGTGGTCGTCGGCGTCGCCCTGCTCGCGGCCGCCGTCGAGGTGGCGTCGATGGTGCCGTTCTTCGCGGCCGCCGCCCTGGTCACCGCCGCCGACCTGAACCCGGTCGAGCGGGTGGTCGTGGTGGCCGGGTACTGCCTGGTGATGGTGGCCCCGGCCGTGGTGCTGCTCGTGCTGAGGCTGGCGCTCGCGGGGATCCTGCGCCGGCCGCTCGCCCGGTTGTCCACGTGGATGCTCGACCACAGCGCCGGCGCCGTCTACTGGGTGCTCACCATCGTGGGCCTCGTCCTCGCCGCCGACGCCGGCGACGCCCTGACCACCTGACACGCCGGCGGGACGACCACTTGTCGTCCACAGGCCGGGCGGTCCCGGTGTTCTCCACAGGGCGGCTCGGTGCCGGGCCCGCGACGTCGCGCCGCCGCCCACGCTGTCCGCAGGAGGTCAGCAGATGACGACGACACGGGTCACGAGGGCGACGACGAGCAGGCAGGCGATCGGGGCGTACGGCGAACGGGTCGCCGAGCGCTACCTCGTCGAGCAGGGGATGGTGACCCTCGACGCCAACTGGCGCTGCCGCGAGGGCGAGATCGACCTGGTGCTGCGCGAGGGCCCGGTGCTCGTGGTGTGCGAGGTCAAGACCCGCACCAGCCTGGTCAACGGCAGCCCGCACGAGGCGATCACCGACGTGAAGCGGGAGCGGCTGCAGCGCCTCGGGGTCCGGTGGGCCGAGGCCCGCGGCGTGCGCCCGGCCCAGATCCGCGTCGACCTGGTCGCGGTGATGCGACCCCGCCGGGGGCCGGCGGTCGTCGAGCACGTCCGCGGGGTCGGCTGATGCCGTTCGCGACCGCCCACGCGGTCTCCCTGCACGGGGCGCTGGGTCACCTCGTCGACGTCCAGGCCGACGTCTCGCCCGGCCAGGCCGGGCTCGCGATGGTCGGCCGGCTCGACCTGTCGCTGCGCGAGGCCGGTGACCGCTGCCGGATGGCGATCGCCAACAGCGACCTGGTCTGGCCGGCCACCAAGCGGACCACCCTGCTGCTCTCGCCGGCCGACCTGCACAAGCGCGGACCGCACTTCGACCTGGCCATCGCCGTCGCGGTGCTGGCCGCCGACGGGCAGCTGCCGCCCGAGGCGCTGAGGGACACCGTGTTCATCGGCGAGCTGACCCTGGCCGGCGGGCTCCGTGCGGTGCCGGGCGTGCTGCCGATGGTGCTGGCCGCCGTCGACCGGGGCATCCGGCACGTCGTCGTGCCCGAGCCCCAGGCCCAGGAGGCGGCGATGGTGCCCGGCGTGGCCGTGCTCGGCATGCGCTCGCTGCTCCAGGTCGTCGCCGAGCTGCGCGGCGAGGTGGTGCCGACCGCGCCGCCGGTCGCGCCGATGTCCGGCACCCGGCTGCTGGCCTGGCGCGGGGCCGACCGGCTCGACGACGTCGACCTGGCCGACCTGCACGGCATGGCCGACGCCAAGTACGCGGTGGAGGTCGCCGCGGCGGGCGGCCACCCCCTCCACCTGTCCGGGCCCAAGGGGTCGGGCAAGACCAGCCTCGCCGAGCGCATCGTGACCGTGCTGCCCGACCTCGGGCCGGAGGAGGCGCTCGAGCTGACGGCCGTGCACTCCCTGGCCGGCGCCCTCGAGCCCGGCGACGGGCTGATCACCCGGCCGCCGTTCTCGGCACCGCACCACGACGCGAGCAAGACGAGCATCGTCGGGGGCGGCAGCGGGCAGGTGCGTCCCGGCGAGCTCAGCCGCACCCACGGCGGCGTCCTGTTCCTCGACGAGTGGCCGCTGTTCCGCTCCGACGTCATCGACGCGCTGCGGCAGCCGCTCGAGAGCGGCGAGATCACCGTCGCGCGCTCCGACGAGTCGGTCACCCTCCCGGCGCGGGGGATGCTCGTCCTGGCCTGCAACCCGTGCCCGTGCGGTGACTACAGCGACGACCGCGGCCAGAACCGGTGCAGCTGTCGTGCCGTGGAGCTGCGCGACTACCGCCGCAAGATGCGGGCGCCGATCGCCGACCGGCTCGACATCTCCCGCCACGTCGGGCCGCTGCGACCCCACGACCACGACCGGTTCTCGCGGCTCGAGTCCTCGGCCGAGGTGCGCGGGCGCGTGGCCGCGGCCCGGGCCCGCCAGGCCGAGCGGTACGCCGGGTGCGGGTGGCGCCTCAACAGCCAGGTCCCCGGTCCGGTGCTGCGCGACCGCTGGCCGCTGCCGGCCGGCGCCCAGCGCCTGCTCGACGACCGGCTCTACGAGGGCAGGCTCAGCAGCCGCGGCGCCGTGCGGGTCCACCGGCTCGCCTGGACGATCGCCGACCTGCGCGCGGTCACCGCGGGCGGCGACGTCGGGCCCGACCGCGACGAGGTCGACGTCGCGCTGCGGCTGCGCGCCGGCGACGCCCTGATGGTGCACACGCTGGAGCGGGGGATGGCCGGATGAGCGTGCCCGACCGCGAGCGGCTCGCCCGGGTGGCCCTCAACCGGCTCGGCGAGCCCGGCGACGTCAAGATGACCGCGCTGGTGGCCGAGCTCGGCGCCGTCCGGCTGCACGACCTGCTGCTGCACGAGCGCGACCCGCACGGCCTGCGCACCGACGTCGCGGCGCGGCTGGCCTCGGTCGACCCGTGCGGCGAGCTCGACCGGTCGGCGCGGCTCGGGCTGCGCTTCGTCGTGCCCGGGGACGACGAGTGGCCCGAGCCGCTCGGCGACCTGGCCGCGGCCGGCTCGATCCAGGACCGCGGGGGCGTGCCGGTCGGGTTGTGGGTCAAGGGACCGCTCCGGCTCGACCGGCTGGTCGACGCGGTCGCCGTGGTCGGGTCCCGTGCGGCCACCCAGTACGGCGCCGACGTCGCCCGGGAGATCGGGGCCGTGGTGGCCCGGTCCGGGAGGGTGGTCGTCTCCGGCGCCGCGTTCGGCATCGACGTGGCCGCGCACCGCGGCGCGATCAGCGGCGGCGCGCCGAGCGGTGCCGCCACCGACGGGCCCACGGTGGCGGTCCTGGCCTGCGGGGCCGACCGGGTCTACCCGCAGGCCCACCGCGAGGTCGTCGACCACATCGCCGCCACCGGCGCGGTCGTGTCGGAGGCGGCGCCGGGCTGCTCCCCGCAACGGGTGCGGTTCCTGGCCCGCAACCGGCTGATCGCCGCACTGTCGCGCGGCACGGTGGTGGTGGAGGCCGCCCGGCGCAGCGGTGCCCTCAACACCGCCAACTGGGCCGGGCGGCTGCAACGCTCCCTCATGGGCGTCCCTGGTCCGGTCACCAGCGCCGGCTCCGCCGGCGTCCACGAGCTGATCCGGGCCGGTGCGATGACCCTGGTGACCGGTGGCGGGGACGTGCTGGAGATGGTCGGGGCCGCCGGCGAGCACCTGGTCGAGGAGCACCGCGAGCCGTCCACCGCGCGCGACCGGCTCACCGTCCGGCAGCGTCAGGTGCTCGACGCGGTGCCGGTCGGCCGCCCGGCCCATCCCGACTCCATCGCCCGGGTGGCCGGTCTCGGCCTGCTCGAGGTGCGCGCGGGCCTCGCCCGGCTGCTCGACTCCGGGCTGGTCGAGCTCGCCGACGGCGGGTGGCGGCTCACCGCCGAGGCTCACGGGTGAGCGCGGGTGGCGCCCCTACGATCGGCGGGTGAGCGACGACGCCCGAGCCGAGCAGCCCGACGTGCTGCCCGAGTCGTTCGCGCGGGTGCTCGCCGACTACGAGCGACACCTGGTCCTCGAGCGCGACCTGACGCCCCACACCGTCCGGGCCTACCTCGGCGACGTCGCCGGGATGCTCGAGCACGCCGCCCGGCTGGGCTGCGCCGACGTCGGCGAGGTGGACCTGCGGACCCTGCGCAGCTGGCTGGCCAAGCAGCAGAGCCTCGGCCGCTCGCGCACCACGCTGGCCCGGCGGGCCACGGCGGTCCGGGTCTTCACGGCCTGGCTCGCCCGCACCGACCGGGTCGCCGTCGACGCCGGGTCGAGCCTCGGCTCGCCCAAGGCGCACCGCACGCTGCCCTCGGTGCTGCGCGCCGACGAGGCCCGCGACCTGATCGCCGCCGCCGTGGAGGCCGCCGACGACGGCAGCCCGGTGGGGCTGCGCGACATCGCGATGCTCGAGCTGCTCTACGCGACGGGAATCCGGGTAGGGGAGATGGTCGGCCTCGACGTCGACGACGTCGACCGCGACCGCAACGTCGTCCGGGTCCTCGGCAAGGGGCGCAAGGAGCGGACCGTGCCGTTCGGCCGCCCGGCCGCGCGCGCCCTCGACTTCTGGGTGCGTCACGGGCGCCCGGCACTCGTCGTCGACGGCGCCGGCGGCGCGCTCTTCCTCGGGGCGCGCGGGCGGCGCATCGACCAGCGCGCGGTGCGCACCCTCGTGCACCGGCGGATCGCCGACGTCCCCGGGGCGCCCGACATGGGTCCGCACGGGCTGAGGCACACCGCGGCGACCCACCTGCTCGAGGGCGGGGCCGACCTCCGCTCCGTGCAGGAGCTCCTCGGCCACGCCTCGCTGGCCACGACCCAGCGCTACACGCACGTGACGACCGACCGCCTGCGCCGGGCCTACCAGCAGGCGCACCCCCGGGCCTGAGCCCGGTGCCCCGCCCTCACCGGAACAACCCGAGCACCAGCGCCAGGGGCAGCCGGACCAGGGGGCGGGCCGGCGGGCGGCCCGGGGGACCGACCGGGAGGTCGCGCCACAGGGGGAGGAGCCGGACCGGCCCCAGCCCCACGAGACGCAGCGGGTCGAGGTAGGTCGAGGCTCCCTCGATCCAGCCCCAGTGCAGGCAGGCGGCCGGGAAGCAGTGCGACCCCGGCAGCTGCAGCGTGCCGATCCGGTGACCGGCGGCGACCGCGTCGCCGACGGCCGCGGACGCCGCGACCGGCTCGTAGGTCGTGCGGGTGGTGCCGTGGTCGACCACCACGACGCCGCGCCCGGCGATCGTGCCCGCGAACGACACGGTGCCGGGCAGCGCGGCGCGCACGCCCTGGCCGGGCGTGCCGCGCAGGTCGACGCCCCGGTGCCCCGGCCCGAAGGGCGTGTCGGGCGGGTCGAAGGGCGCCACGACCTCCGGCTCCGGAGCCAACGGCCAGACGCCGACCGGGTCGGCACCGGCCGGGTCGGCCACGGCGGGAGCGGCCGCGACGGGGAGGAGCAGCCAGCCGACGACGGCCAGCAGGACGACGAGGGCGCGCGGGGCCCGGGCGGCGGTGGGGGTCATGGACCGACGGTGCCGGAGGACTCCGGCGCCCGGCGACGTCCGCGGGCCGGCCTGGGGAGAACCGTCGTCGGCGCGGACCTGTGGACGACAGGTGGTCACGGGCGGGATTCGCGGTCGTGCCGGGCCACGGACTACGCTGTGCCCATCACTCGGAAGAGTGAAATTCGCACGCTCCCAGACCGCGACGACCGCCCGACTCCTGTCGGGCAGCCGATCACCCGCGGGCGACGATCCTCGGTCCTGCCGGACACCAGCACCAACGCCCGGCCGGTCGGATCGCGCGTGGGCGTCAGGGCCACCGGCACCCGTCGGCGGCGTCGAACTGAAAACACACCCGGAGTCACCCCGGCGCGTCCTGCCTCAAGGTCGTGCGGACGGCGGTGGCCCCACCACAGGAGAAGAGAACCACCATGGCAGTCGTGACCATGCGCCAGCTCCTCGAGAGCGGCGTCCACTTCGGGCACCAGACCCGTCGCTGGAACCCCAAGATGAAGCGCTTCATCATGACCGAGCGCAACGGCATCTACATCATCGACCTGCAGCAGTCGCTGGCCTACATCGACCGCAGCTACGCCTTCATCAAGGAGACCGTGTCCAAGGGCGGCACGATCATGTTCGTCGGCACGAAGAAGCAGGCGCAGGAGGCGATCGCCGAGCAGGCGACCCGCGTGGGCATGCCCTACGTCAACCAGCGCTGGCTCGGCGGCATGCTGACCAACTTCCAGACCGTGCACCAGCGGATCAACCGCCTCAAGGAGCTCGACGAGGTCGACTTCGACAACGTCGCCGGCTCGGGTCGCACGAAGAAGGAGCTCCTGCAGATGAAGCGGGAGCGCGACAAGCTCGACAAGACCCTCGGCGGCATCCGCGACATGGTCCGCACGCCCGCCGCGGTGTGGATCGTCGACACCAAGAAGGAGCACCTGGCGGTCGAGGAGGCGCGCAAGCTGCGGATCCCGATCATCGGCATCCTCGACACCAACTGCGACCCCGACGAGGTCGACTTCCCGATCCCGGGCAACGACGACGCCATCCGCGCGGTCGGCCTGCTGACCCGCGTGATCGCCGACGCCGTCGCCGAGGGCCTCATCGCCCGCTCCGGTGCGAAGACCGGTGCCACCGCCACGGCCGAGGAGCCCCTCGCCGAGTGGGAGCGCGAGCTCCTGGGTGGCGACGCCGAGAAGGCCGCCGAGGCCGCCACCAGCGCCCCGGCCGCCGAGACCCCGGCCGCCGAGGCCACCGGTGCCGCGTCCGAGGGTGCCGAGGCCGCCGAGGTCGCCGAGTCGGCCGTGCCGACCGAGGCCCCCGCCGCCGAGGAGCCCGCTGCCGAGGAGCCCGCTGCCGAGGCCCCCACCGAGGAGACCACCGAGGCTCCGGCCGAGGTCTCCTCCGAGTCCTGATCCAGCTTCCCGCTACCCGTACGAAGGAGTACCCATGGCTTTCACCGCGGCCGACGTCAAGAAGCTCCGTGAGCTGACCGGCGCCGGGATGATGGACTGCAAGAAGGCGCTCGACGAGACCGACGGCGACTTCGACAAGGCAGTCGAGCTGCTGCGCATCAAGGGCGAGGCCAAGGCGGCCAAGCGCGGTGCGGAGCGCGAGGCCTCGTCCGGACTCGTGGCGCACGCGCCCGGCGTCCTGGTCGAGCTGAAGAGCGAGACCGACTTCGTCGCCAAGAACGCCGACTTCGTCGCCGCCGCCCAGCGGATCGCGGACGCCGCGTCGGAGGCCAAGCCGGCCGACGCCGAGGCGCTGCGCTCGGTGTCGCTCGGCGACCAGACCGTCGGCGAGGTCGTCGACGGGCTGGCCGTCAGCATCGGCGAGAAGATCGAGCTCGGCCAGTTCGCCTACTTCGACGGCAACGTCGTGGCCTACATGCACAAGCGTGCGGCCGACCTGCCGCCCGCCGTGGGCGTCCTCGTCCAGTACGAGGGTGACGCGGAGGCCGCCCGTGCGGCCGCCATGCAGGTCGCCGCGATGCGCCCGCAGTACCTCACCCGCGACGAGGTCCCCGCCGACGTCGTCGCCAAGGAGCGCGAGATCGCCGAGGCGACCTCGCGCGAGGAGGGCAAGCCCGAGCAGGCGATCGCCAAGATCACCGAGGGCCGGCTCAACGGCTTCTTCAAGGACGTCGTCCTGCTCGAGCAGGCCTCGGTGACCGAGAACAAGAAGACGGTCAAGGCCGTCCTCGACGCCTCCGGCACCACCCTGACGCGGTTCGCCCGCTTCGAGGTCGGCGCCTAGCCACCCAGCACCACCCAGCTCGACACCAGCTCGACACCAGCACGACCACCCAGCAGCGCCGCCGGAACCGGCGGCGCTGCTGGCGTCTGCGGCGCGCGTCCGGCCCGACGGTGCGGCACGGGTGGTCGGGCGGTAGCCTCACAGCGACTCATCACGGACGGAAGGACCCGATGACCGGCTACAAGCGAGTCCTGCTCAAGCTCTCGGGCGAGGTCTTCGGCGGCGGCAGCGTCGGGGTCGACCCCGACGTCGTCCAGGCCATCGCGCGCGAGATCGCCTCGGTCGCCCAGGCCGGCGTCCAGATCGCCGTCGTCACCGGGGGAGGCAACTTCTTCCGCGGCGCCGAGCTCCAGCAGCGCGGCATCGACCGCGTGCGCGCCGACTACATGGGGATGCTGGGCATCGTCATGAACTGCCTGGCCCTGCAGGACTTCCTGGAGAAGCTCGACGTGGAGACGCGGGTCCAGACCGCGATCACGATGGGCCAGGTCGCCGAGCCCTACATCCCGCGCCGCGCGATCCGGCACATGGAGAAGGGCCGGGTCGTCATCTTCGGCGCCGGCATGGGGATGCCGTTCTTCTCCACCGACACCGTCGCCGCCCAGCGCGCCCTCGAGATCAAGGCCGAGGTCGTGCTGATGGGCAAGAACGGCGTCGACGGCGTCTACACCGCCGACCCGAAGATCGACCCCACCGCCACCAAGCTCGAGTCGCTGACGTTCCAGGACGCCCTCCAGCGAGGCCTGCGCGTGGCCGACGCGACGGCGTTCGCCCTGTGCATGGAGAACAAGATGCCGATGATCGTGTTCGGCATGGAGCCCGAGGGCAACATCCTGCGCGCCGTGCAGGGTGAGAGGATCGGCACGCTCGTCAGCGCCGACTGACCCGCCGCACGCGCCCACCAGCACCCGTCGCACGAGCCGCCCGCACGAGCGTCACCACCGGAAAGGGAACACCCGTGATCAAGGACATCCTCAACGAGGCCGACAGCAAGATGGACAAGTCGGTCGAGGCGACGCGCGAGGAGTTCGCGGCGATCCGGGCCGGTCGCGCGACCCCGTCGATGTTCAACAAGATCGTCGTCGAGTACTACGGCACCCCGACGCCGCTGCAGCAGCTGGCGTCGTTCACCGCGCCCGAGGCGCGGGTCATCATGATCCAGCCCTTCGACATGAGCGCCATGCCCAACGTCGAGAAGGCGATCCGCGACTCCGACCTCGGCGTGAACCCCGCCAACGACGGCAAGGTGCTGCGCTGCGTGTTCCCCGAGCTCACCGAGGAGCGCCGCAAGGAGTACATCAGGCTCGCCCGCGGCAAGGCCGAGGACGGCCGTGTCGCCGTGCGCAACCTGCGGCGCAACGCCAAGCAGGCCCTCGAGAAGCTCGAGAAGGACGGCGAGGTCGGCAAGGACGACGTCACCGGCGCCGAGAAGCGGCTCGACGGCGTCACCAAGAAGCACACCGACGAGATCGACGAGATGCTGAAGAACAAGGAGGCCGAGCTGCTCGAGGTCTGAGACCTCCGCCGCCCGACCCCACCCATGCCACCCGCGTCCCCGGCCCCCTCCCCGTCGTCGTCCGGCTCCTCCTCCGGTCCGTCGGCGGCGCCGCCGAAGGACCACGGGCGGGCCGGCCGTGACCTGAAGGCGGCCGTCGGCTCGGCCGTGGTGCTGCTCGGCGCGATCGCGGCCTCGCTGGCGTTCTGGAAGCCGGCCTTCATGGTGATCGTCGTGATCGCCGTGGTGGTCGCCATCTGGGAGCTGCGCCAGGGCCTGCTGGCCAAGGACATCGACCTGCCCGAGCAGCCGCTGATGCTCGGCGGCGTCGTGATGGTCGTCGTCGCCTACCTGTGGGGCACCGACGCGCTGGTCACCGCCACCGCCGTCTCGGCGCTGGTGGTCATGCTGTGGCTGCTGCGCCGGGGCATCGACGGGTACGTCAAGACGGCCACCGCGTCGGTCTTCACGCTCGTCTACGTGCCGTTCCTCGGCTCCTTCGTCGCGCTGATGCTCTCCGAGGGCGGCCTCGACGGGGGCGGCCTCGACGACGACGGCGTCCAGGGCATCCTCGCCTTCATCCTGGTCACCATCGCCTCCGACATCGGCGGCTACATCGCCGGCGTGCTCTTCGGCAAGCACCCGATGGCCCCGGTGATCTCCCCGAAGAAGTCGTGGGAGGGCTTCGCCGGCTCGGCGGTGTTCTGCCTGGCCGCCGGGTGGGCGCTCGTGGTCCTCCTGCTCGACGGCGACTGGTGGGTCGGCCTGTGCCTCGGCCTGGTCACCGTGGTCATGGCGACCCTCGGCGACCTGTGCGAGTCGGTGATGAAGCGCGACCTCGGCATCAAGGACATGAGCCAGGTGATCCCGGGCCACGGCGGCCTGATGGACCGCCTCGACTCGCTGCTGGCCACGATCGCGCCGATCTGGCTGCTCCTGCACTACCTCGTCTTCACGTGAGGCTGCACCTGGTCCGCCACGGCCGCCCCTCGGTCGAGCGCCACCGGCCCGCGCACGAGTGGGTGCTCGACCCTGCGCACTACGACGACGTGTGGACCCTGCGCGACCGGCTGCCGCGGCACGCGGCCTGGTACTGCTCGCCCGAGCCCCGGGCGACCGAGACCGCCCAGCTGCTCACCGACGCCGGCGTGGGGATCGTCGACGGGCTGCGCGAGCACGTGCGCGACTCGACGGAGTGGGTCGAGGACCTCGAGGACGCCGTCCGCGACGCCTTCGCGAGGCCCGAGGTGTCGGTCCGCGCGGGCTGGGAGCCGCTCGCGCACTGCCGCGCCCGCGTGGTCGCGGCCGTCGAGCCGATCCTGGCCACCCACGCCGACGAGGACGTCGTCCTGGTCGGCCACGGGACCGCCTGGACGGCGCTGGCCGCCGTCCTGGGCGGCACCGAGCCGGACCTCGACCGGTGGGCCCGCCTCACCCTCCCGGACGTGCTGGTCCTCGATCTGGCCTGATCGCTGCGCCCCACCGCCTACGATCATCGGTGATGAGCACCGATGAGGGCGTCCGCGTCGACCAGGGCGGCCCCGAGACCCCGAGCGACGGCACCGCGACGCCGCCGACGACGACGACGCCGCACGAGCCGACGCCGGTCGACGGCCCGGCCGACGACCCGGCCGCCGACCCGGCCGCCGACCCGGCACCGTCGTCCGAGGACGACGGCCCGCGCTTCTGGCACCGCGAGCACCCGGTGTTCACGCCGCTGGCCGGCTTCTTCGCCGGGGTCGCCGCGATCCTGGTGGCGCTGCTCGCGCTCGGCTGGCTGCTCGACACGGTGATCGGCTACGACGTGTCCGACCAGCCGTGGATCCTGCTCGTCGCGGTCGGCCTGGTGCTGGTGGTCGACCTGGTGCTGATCGCGCTGCCGGGGACCCGCCGGTTCGCGCGCTACATGCTCTTCGGCGTCCTGCTCACGCCGCTCGTCGTGGCCCTGACGGCGGTCGCGACGACCTACCTGCTGCTCAGGAGCGACGGCTGACCCAGGCGCTCAGCGGGCGGCGTCGTCGTCGTGCACCCAGTGTAGGGTCCGCTCGACGGCGCGGTCCCAGGCGGCCCGCTCGCGGCGCCGGAGCGCGTCGCTCATCGCCGGCTCCCACACCGCGGCGCGGTGCCAGTTGTCGCGCAGTCCCTGGAGGTCGGGCCAGTAGCCCACGGCCAGGCCGGCGGCGTAGGCCGCGCCGAGCGAGACCGACTCCGCCACCAGCGGTCGCTCGACCGGCACGGCGAGGACGTCGGCCACCGACTGCATGAGCAGGTGGTTGGCGGTCATCCCGCCGTCGACCTTGAGCCGGGTGAAGTTGATCCCCGTGTCGGCGGCCATCGCCTCGACCACCTCCGCGGTCTGCCACGCCGTCGCCTCGAGGACGGCGCGTGCCAGGTGCGACCGCGTCACGTACGACGTCAGCCCGACCACCACGCCGCGCGCGTCCGGCTGCCAGCGGGGCGCGAAGAGCCCGGCGAAGGCGGGCACGATGTAACACCCGCCGTTGTCCTCGACGCGGCGCGCGAGCGTCTCGATCTCGGGGGCCGAGCGGATCATCTCCAGCGAGTCGCGGAACCACTGCACGAGCGCGCCGGCGACGGCGATCGACCCCTCGGTGGCGTAGACCGGCGCCTGGCCCTCCAGGGCGTAGGCGACCGTCGAGAGCAGCCCGTGCTCGGAGGTGGTGATCTGGTCACCGGTGTTCATCAGGAGGAACGCGCCGGTGCCGTAGGTGCACTTCGCCTCGCCGGCCTCGAAGCAGGTCTGGCCGAACAGTGCGGCCTGCTGGTCGCCGAAGGCGCCGCCGATCGGCACGCCCGGCAGGCCGACGACGCACTCGCCGTAGACCTGGGCGTTGGGCCGGACCTCGGGCAGCAGCTCGCGCGGGATGTCGAGCGCGTCGAGCAGGCGCTGGTCCCAGTCGAGCGTGCGGATGTCCATGAGCAGGGTCCGGCTGGCGTTGGTCACGTCGGTGACGTGGACGCCGCCGTCGGGCCCGCCGGTGAGGTTCCAGATCAGCCAGCTCTCCATCGTCCCGAAGGCGATGTCGCCGCTGCGGGCCCGGCGCTCGAGCCCGGGCACGTGGTCGAGCAGCCACCGCAGCCGCGGGGCCGCGAAGTAGCCGGCCGGCGCCAGTCCACACACCTCGCGGAACAGGTCGGCGTGGGGGCCCTGGTTCAGCTCCTCGACGAGCTCGGCGGTGCGGGTGTCCTGCCAGGTGATGGCCCGGGCCAGCGGCCGGCCGGTCGTGCGGTCCCAGACCACGGTGGTCTCGCGCTGGTTGGCGATCCCGACCGCGGCGAGGTCGGCGGCCGACAGCCCGGCGTCGGCGAGCGCCTCGGGCAGCACCCGCAGCGTGTTGCGCCAGATCTCGGCGGCGTCCTGCTCGGCCCAGCCCGGCTGGGGGTAGTGCTGCGCGTGCTCGTGCTGGGCCACCGAGACCATCCGGCCGTGGTGGTCGAAGATCAGGCAGCGGGTCGAGGTCGTGCCCTGGTCGATCGCCGCGACGTAGGCCCTCACCGCCGGTCCCTCACAACCGGTCCTGCAGGTGCACCGAGATCGCGTCGGCGGCCGCGACCACCTGGTCGACGATGCCGGCACGGGGCTCGCCCGCCGCGGCGATCACCCGGTCGCGGGGCCCGACGACGGCCAGCGCGCCCACGCCGATGCCGATGTGGTGCCGGATCGGCGCGGCGACCGCGGCGACGCCCGGGCGCAGCGTGCCGTCGGTGAGGACCCAGCCGCGCCGGAAGGTCTGCTGCACCACGCGGGTGAGGTCGACGCGGCTCGCCGGCGTCGACGGCGTGTACGCCGGCAGCCGGAGGTCGTGCAGGCGCCCGGCGGCGGGGGAGAAGGCGAGCAGCGTGACGCCGAGGGCGGTCGCGTGCAGCGGCTGCAGCTCGCTGACCCGCAGCTGCTGGGGCGACCCGTCGGGCCGGAAGACGTGGTGGAGCACCTCGACCGACTGGCCGGTGAGGATGCCGAGCTGCACCTCGAGCTCGGTGCGCGCGGCGAGGCCGTCGGCCCAGTTGACCGCGCGCGAGCGCAGGAGGTGCGGGTCGAGCGCCTCGCCGAGGCGCGACAGGCCGGTGCCGAGGGAGTAGCGCCCCGTGTCGCGCTCCTGCACGACGAAGCCGACCTCGCACAGGGTGCGCAGGATGCCGTGGGCGGTCGGCTTGGGCAGGGCGAGCATCCGGGCGACGTCCCCGAGCGGGACCGGCTCCGAGAGCGCGCCCAGGAAGTGCAGCACCACCGCGGCGCGCTGGATGGACTGGATCGAGCCGGGCACCGGCCCATCCTAGGGTCCGTTCGACCATGTCGACCCGACGTTCGACCATGTCGAACGGCAGGGGTGGCGCCCGACCCGTGACGGGCGTCACAGTGGTCGCGGTGCCGACCACAGGCACCCGGGAGGAGAACACTGCTGTGTCCACGAAGAAGAACACCCTGGTCGGCGAGCTGAGCGCCGAGTTCGCCGGGACCCTGATCTTGATCCTGTTCGGGTGCGGCGTCGTCGCATCCGTCGTCGCCGCCGGACGCGGTGACGCAGACTCGATCAGCTGGGCCTGGGGCCTCGGCGTCGTGCTCGGCATCTACACCGCCGGCAAGATCACCGGAGCCCACCTCAACCCCGCCGTGACCGTCGCGCTGGCCGTGTTCCGCGGCTTCCCCTGGAGCAAGGTCGGGCCCTACGCCCTGGCCCAGCTCGCGGGCGCGTTCGTCGCCGCGATCATCGTCCGCTTCACCTACGCCGACTTCATCAAGGCCATCGACCCCGACCTCGGCAAGGCCTCGATGGGCATCTTCTTCACCTCGCCGGGCGCCACGCCCGACGGCGAGGCGGTCGTGTCGATCACCACCGCGTTCGCCGACCAGCTGCTCGGCACCGCGATCCTGGTCTTCCTCGTCCTGGCGCTGACCACGGCGACCAACGCCCCGCCGCTGGCGAACCTGACGCCCTGGTTCGTCGGGATGGTCGTCGTCGCGATCGGCATGGCCTGGGGTGCGAACGCCGGCTACGCGATCAACCCGGCCCGTGACCTCGGCCCCCGCCTCGCCGCCTGGATGACCGGGTACGGCAACGACGTGTGGGAGGCAGCAGGGAGCAACGACCTCTACTTCTGGGTGCCGATCGTGGCCCCGGTGATCGGCGGCCTGATCGGCGGCGCGGCGTTCAAGTTCCTCATCGAGATCCACCTGCCCGCCGAGGAGCCGGAGACCGCCGGCGAGAAGGGCGTCCAGGCCTGAGCCTGCGGCCCGCCCCACCACCCACGACATCTCACGTCCACACCACCACAGGAGACACACCCATGGCCCAGTACGTCGGAGCAGTCGACCAAGGCACGACCAGCACCCGCTTCATGATCTTCGACCACAGCGGCAACGAGGTCGCCCGGCACCAGCTCGAGCACGAGCAGATCATGCCGCAGGCCGGCTGGGTCGAGCACGACCCGGTGGAGATCTGGGAGCGCACCAGCTCGGTGCTCCAGACCGGCCTCGGCAAGGCGAACCTCAACGCCAGCGACCTGGTCGCCCTCGGGATCACCAACCAGCGCGAGACCACCGTCGTGTGGGACAAGAACACCGGCCGTCCGTACTACAACGCGATCGTGTGGCAGGACACCCGCACCGACAGGATCGCCAGCAAGCTCGAGCGCGACGGCCACGGCGACCTGATCCGGCAGCGCGCCGGACTGCCGCCCGCGACGTACTTCTCGGGCGGCAAGATCCAGTGGATCCTCGAGAACGTCGACGGCGTCCGCGAGGCGGCCGAGCGCGGCGACGCGCTGTTCGGCAACACCGACAGCTGGCTGGTGTGGAACCTCACCGGCGGCACCGACGGCGGCGTCCACGTCACCGAGCCGACCAACGCCAGCCGCACCATGCTGATGGACCTCGAGACCCTCGCGTGGGACGACGAGCTGCTCGCGCTGTTCAACATCCCGCGGGCGATGCTCCCCGAGATCCGCTCCTCCAGCGAGCCCGACGCCTACGGCACCACCCGCGCCAACGGCCCGCTGCGCGGCGAGGTCCCGATCACCGGCATCCTCGGCGACCAGCAGGCGGCCACCGTCGGCCAGGTCTGCTTCGCCCCGGGCGAGGCCAAGAACACCTACGGCACCGGCAACTTCATGCTCCTCAACACCGGCACCGAGCTGGTCCGCTCGGAGGCCGGCCTGCTGACGACCGTCTGCTACAAGTTCGGTGACGCCGACGCCGTCTACGCCCTCGAGGGCTCGATCGCGGTGACCGGCTCGGCCGTGCAGTGGCTGCGCGACCAGCTCGGCATCATCAGCGGTGCCGCGCAGAGCGAGTCGCTGGCCCGCCAGGTCGACGACAACGGCGGGGTCTACTTCGTCCCGGCGTTCTCGGGCCTCTTCGCGCCGTACTGGCGCTCCGACGCCCGCGGCGCGATCGTCGGGCTGTCGCGCTACAACACCAACGCGCACCTGGCCCGCGCGACCCTGGAGTCGATCTGCTACCAGAGCCGCGACGTGGCCGAGGCGATGGAGAAGGACTCCGGCGTCACCCTCGAGGTGCTCAAGGTCGACGGCGGCGTCACGGCCAACGAGCTGTGCATGCAGATCCAGGCCGACGTCCTCGGGGTCGAGGTCAGCCGCCCGGTGGTGGCCGAGACCACGGCGCTCGGTGCGGCCTACGCCGCGGGCCTGGCGGTCGGGTTCTGGAACAACACCGACGAGCTGCGCGAGAACTGGAACGAGGCGAAGCGCTGGTCGCCGCAGTGGAATGACGAGCAGCGCACCGAGGGTTATGCCCAGTGGAAGAAGGCCGTCGAGCGCACGCTCGACTGGGTCGACGTCGACTGAGCCGCCGGCCGGGGCCCGACCACCCGGTCGGGCCCTGGCCACCGCACCACCGCGCAGTACCGTCGAGAGAAACCACCCCCGAGAGGAACACCTGCCATGAGGTCCGTCGCACTGTCGCCCGAGTACCGCGAGGACTCCCTGCGAGCCATGGCGGCCGAGGAGCTCGACATCCTGGTGATCGGCGGTGGTGTGGTCGGCGCGGGCAGCGCGCTGGACGCCGCCACCCGCGGCCTCAAGGTGGGCCTGGTCGAGGCGCGCGACTTCGCCTCGGGGACCTCGAGCCGCTCCAGCAAGCTGGTCCACGGCGGCCTGCGCTACCTGGAGATGCTCGACTTCCGGCTCGTGGCCGAGGCGCTCAAGGAGCGCGGCCTGCTCCTGCAGGAGCTGGCCCCGCACCTGGTCACCCCGGTGGCGTTCCTCTACCCGCTCCAGCACCGCTGGTGGGAGCGCTTCTACGCCGGCTCGGGCGTCGCGCTCTACGACGTGATGTCGCGCGTCTCGGGCCGCGCGGGCGTCCCGCTGCACCAGCACCTGACCCGCAACGGTGCGCGCAAGCTGGCGCCGTCGCTGCGCAAGGACGCGCTCGTCGGCGCGCTGAAGTACTACGACGCGCAGGTCGACGACGCCCGGCACACGATGTTCCTGTCGCGCACCGCGGCGGCCTACGGCGCCAAGGTGGCCTCCCGCGCCCGCGTCGTCGAGCTGCTCCGCGAGGGCGAGCGGGTCACCGGCGCCGTCGTCCGCGACCTCGAGAACGACACCACCGTCACCATCCGCGCCAAGCAGATCGTCAACGCGACCGGCGTGTGGACCGACGAGACCCAGGACCTCGGCGGCCAGCGCGGCCAGTTCCACGTCCGGGCCAGCAAGGGCATCCACCTGGTCGTGCCCAAGGACCGGATCCGCTCGGAGGTCGGGCTGATCCTGCGCACCGAGAAGTCGGTGCTCTTCGTCATCCCGTGGGGCCGGCACTGGATCATCGGCACCACCGACACCGACTGGACCCTCGACCGCGCGCACCCCGCGGCGAGCCAGGCCGACATCGACTACCTGCTCGAGCACGTCAACGCCGTCCTCGAGACGCCGCTGACCCGCGCCGACGTCGAGGGCGTCTACGCCGGGCTCCGGCCGCTCCTGGAGGGCGAGTCCGAGGCGACGTCCAAGCTGTCGCGCGAGCACGCGGTGGGCCACCCGGCGCCCGGGCTGGTCGTCGTGGCGGGCGGCAAGTACACGACCTACCGGATCATGGCCGAGGACGCCGTCGACGAGGCGGTGCACGGCATGTCGGCGATGTTCGACCGCACGGTCGGGCCCTCGGTGACCGCGAAGATCCCGCTGCTCGGCGCCGAGGGGTACCAGGCCGCGAAGAACGCCCGGCACCTGCTGGCGGAGTCCTCGGGCCTGCACGAGGTCTGGATCGACCACCTGCTGGGCCGCTACGGCTCGCTCATCCACGAGCTGCTCGACCTGGTCGCGGCCGACCCGTCGCTGGGCGAGCCCCTCGAGGGCGCCCCCGACTACCTGCGGGTCGAGGTCGTCTACGCCGTCTCCCACGAGGGCGCGCGCCACCTCGACGACATCCTCACCCGGCGCACCCGGCTCTCGATCGAGACCTTCGACCGCGGCGTCCGCGCCGTCGAGGAGGTCGCCGACCTGGCCGGGCCGCTGCTGGGCTGGAGCGACGAGCAGCGGGCGCTCGAGATCGACCACTACGTCAAGCGGGTCGAGGCCGAGCTCGAGAGCCAGCAGATGCCCGACGACGCCACTGCCGACGCCGCCCGGCTCGGCGCGGCCGACGTCGTCCCGCTCACCAGCTGAGCTGACTGTCCGAGCCTGCGAGGACGGGGCAGCTCGACGGGGTTGGGCGAGCGGCGCGACTGAGGAACGAGGTCGCGACCCGCGTGTCGAAACTGCTGGCCCACCGGGCTGGGCCGCCGAGGGCAGGTTGGCGGGGGAGGGCCTGCGGTTTCGTCGGCGCTCGCTGGCGCTCGCTTGCTCAACCTCCGGCGGGGGTGGCGGCGTGGGGCTGCGGTTTCGTCGGCGCTCGCTGGCGCTCGCTTGCTCAACCTCCGGGGAGGGTGGCGGCGGGCCGGGCTCGACGTTTGGGTCGAGGTGGGCAGGGGTGGGAGAATCGTACGGACATGGCCGAGAACCCCACCCCCACCGACAGCCCGACCGCCCCCGAGGGGGCGACGTCGCTGAAGCTGGTCTTCGACGAGCCGCGCGGGCGGAAGAAGCCGCCGCGGCACCTCGCCGACCTCACCGCACCCGAGCGCAAGGCGCTGCTCGAGGAGAACGGCCTGCCCGGGTTCCGCGCCAAGCAGCTCTCGACCCACTACTTCTCCCGGCTGGTCGACGACCCCGCGGAGATGACCGACCTGCCGGCCGGCCAGCGCGACGAGCTCGTCGCCACACTGCTGCCGAGCCTGATGACTCCGTTGCGCACCATGGAGGCCGACAAGGGCACCACCCGCAAGACGCTGTGGCGGCTCTTCGACGGGGCCCTGGTCGAGTCGGTGCTGATGCGCTACCCCGACCGCGCCACGGTGTGCGTGTCGAGCCAGGCCGGCTGCGGCATGGCGTGCCCGTTCTGCGCCACCGGCCAGGGCGGCCTGCAGCGCAACATGTCGACCGGCGAGATCGTCGAGCAGGTCGTGGCCGGTGCCCGGGCGATGACCCGCGGCGAGGTCCCCGGCGGCCCCGGACGCGTCTCGAACGTCGTCTTCATGGGCATGGGCGAGCCGCTGGCCAACTACAAGGCCGTCATTGGCACCGTCCGGCGCCTGACCGACCCCACGCCCGACGGCCTCGGCATGTCGGCGCGCAACATCACCGTCTCCACCGTCGGCCTGGTGCCGCGGATGCTGCAGCTGGCCGACGAGGGCATCCCGGTGACCCTCGCGCTGAGCCTGCACGCGCCCGACGACGAGCTGCGCAACGACCTGGTCCCGATCAACACCCGCTACTCGGTCGACGAGACCGTCGACGCCGCCTGGCACTACGCCCAGGTCACCAAGCGCCGGGTCTCGATCGAGTACGCCATGATGCGCGGCATCAACGACCAGGCCTGGCGCGCCGACCTGCTCGGTGACGTCCTGCAGGCGCGGGGCGACTGGGGGTGGGTGCACGTGAACCTGATCCCGCTGAACGAGGTTCCCGGGTCGAGGTTCACCCGGTCCTTCGACCACGACATGGACGAGTTCGTGCGCCGGCTCGAGGCCAAGGGCATCTCGACCACGATCCGCGACACCCGCGGCAGCGACATCGACGCGGCCTGCGGACAGCTGGCCGCCACCGAGGCGTGAGCCCCGCGGTCACCGCGGCGCGCGTCGCCGCGGAGTCGGCCGCGTGGGTCTGGTACCCCGACGACGCCGACGTCGTCCGCAACGACCGGCTGGTGTTGGTGCGGTGGCCCGACTACTTCGGGGCGCCGCCGAACCTGCTGCGGGTCTCGGGCTCGGCGCCGGTCGACGGCGTCCTCGACGAGGCGCTCGCGCAGGTGCGGGCCTGGGGCCGCGACGAGCTCGTCGTCCGGGTCGGGCTCGACGCCCCCGCCGGGCTGGAGGACGCGCTCGCCGCCCGGGGTGCGAGGGTGCACGAGACCCTCGACGTGCTCGCGCTCGACCTCGGTGACGGCGTCCCTGGCGGGCCTGGCCTGGACGTGCCGAGTGACGTCGAGGTGCGGTGGCAGGCCGACGAGGCCACCACCCGCGACGCGCTGCGGGTCGCGGCGGAGGCCTTCGAGGAGGGCGCCGTCCCCTCCGACGAGCGGGTCGGCGAGCTCGCCGTCCAGGCGGCGGCCGACCACGAGGCCGGCCGGGCCAGCACCGCCGTGGCCTACCTCGACGGGCGTCCCGTCGGGTCGGGCGGCCTGACCCTCGCCGGGGCCGGCGGCCACGACGTGGCGCGGCTCTGGGGTGGCGGCGTCGTCCCCGAGGCGCGCGGCCGGGGCGTCTACCGCGCCGTGCTCGCGGCGCGGCTCGACCTGGCGCGGACCCGCGGTGCGTCGATGGCGCTGGTCAAGGGCCGCGTCGAGACCTCGGGGCCGATCCTGCGCCGCGCCGGCTTCGCGGTCTTCGGCCGGGAACGCTCCCACGTCCTGCCGGCCTGATGCTGTTCACATCCCGGCCACGCCGTCCTCGTCGTGCGTTGCCGGGGGCTCCCTAGCGTCACGCACATGACCGATGCGCTCCGCGTCCTGATCGTCAGCGAGTCGTTCCTGCCGCAGGTCAACGGGGTCACCAACTCGGTGCGCCGGGTGCTCGAGCACCTCGCCGCCACCGGGCACGACGCCGAGCTGGTCGCCCCGACCGGACCCGACACCTACGCCGGGTTCCCGGTGCGGCACGCGCGCGGCGCCCACCTCCCGTTCTACCGGGACTTCAAGATCGGGCTCGAGACCACGGCCCGGTTGCGCGCGGAGATGCTGCGCTTCCGCCCGGACGTCGTCCACATCGCCTCGCCGGCCACCCTGGGCCACCAGGCGGTGAGGGCCGCCGGCGAGCTCGGGATCCCCGCGGTCGCGATCTACCAGACCGACCTGGTCGGGTTCGCCGAGCGCTACGACGTCCCGGGCGGCGCCCGGGCCGCGGCCCGGCTGACCCGCCGGATCCACACCCGCGTCGACCGCACCCTGGCGCCGTCGACGGCGAGCCTGGCCCAGCTGGCCACGCTCGGCGTCCCCGGCACCGCGCTCTGGCCGCGCGGGGTGGACCTGGAGCAGTTCCACCCCGGCCGTCGTGACCCCGCGTTGCGGGTCCGGCTGCTCGGCGACCGGCCCGACGCGCTCCTGGTGGGGTACGTCGGGCGGCTCGCCCCCGAGAAGGAGCTCGGGCTCCTGGCCGTGCTCGCCGAGGACCCCCGTCTCGCCCTGGTGGTGGTCGGCGGCGGTCCCGAGGAGCAGCGGCTCCGGTCGGCGCTGCCCGGAGCCCGGTTCCTCGGCGTCCAGCACGGCGACGAGCTCGCCGCCACCTACGCCGCGCTCGACGTCTTC
The DNA here is from genome assembly GCF_005954645.2 of Nocardioides sp. S-1144. Lineage (NCBI taxonomy): Bacteria > Bacillati > Actinomycetota > Actinomycetes > Propionibacteriales > Nocardioidaceae > Nocardioides > Nocardioides dongxiaopingii. The sequence goes on along the minus strand of NZ_CP040695.2, from coordinate 3,016,676 downwards.
GTGCACACCGGGCGGCACGAGACGTACTGCCAGTCGGCGCAGGAGGCGCTGGCCTCCGGTGTGCCCGTCGTCGCGCCTCGTGCCGGTGGCCCGATCGACGTGGTCAGCGACGGTGAGGCCGGCTTCCTCTACCGCCCCGGCGACGCGAGGGACCTGGCCACCTACGTCGACCTCCTGGCCGCGCACCCGTTGCTGCGCCGCCGGATGGCCCTGGCCGCCCGGCGCTCGGTCGCGGGTCGCTCGTGGGCCTCGGTCAACGACGCCCTGGTCGGGCACTACCGCGAGGTCATCGAGGCCCGCACCGCGCGACGGGCCGCCTAGGGCCGCCCTGGGACTGCCGGCAGCGGGTCAGGGCCGGCGATGATGGCGGCCGCCTCCTCGACGGTGTCGACGAGGTGCACGTGCTGCTCCATCGCGCGCCCGCGGGCCAGGGCCTGCAGCAGCGGCCACGCCGGCAGCGTCCCGGTCCAGTGCGCGCGGCCGACCAGCACCATCGGCGCGACCGACGACTCGTCGGCGTAGTAGTTCTCGCACGCGTCCTGGAAGACCTCCTGGACGGTGCCGGCCGCACCGGGGAGGAAGACGATCCCCGCGGTGCAGACCTCGAGCAGCACCGCCTCGCGGGTCGCGTTGGCGACGTACTTCGCGATGGCGGTGGCGAACAGGTTCGGCGGCTCGTGGCCGTAGTGCCAGGTCGGGACGCCGAGGCCGTCGCGCGCGGGCAGGTCGGCCACGGCCTCGCGGGCGGTGCGCACCCAGTCGTCGATCGAGGGCCGGAACGACGGCACCGGGGCCAGCGCGTCGAGCGCCGACCGGACGGCGGCGTCGTCCTGCCCCGCGAGCCGGCCGCCGAGGTTGGCGGCCTCCATCGCGCCCGGCCCGCCGCCGGTCGCGACCACGGCGTCGCGCCCGAGCAGCCAGCCGAGCCGGACGGCGTCCGCGTACCCGGCGTCGCCGCGCTGCAGCGCGTGGCCACCCATGACGCCGACCACCCGGCGTCCGGCCACCCAGGCGCCGAGCGCCTCGCCGACGGCGTGGTCGTGCAGCGCCGCGGCGAGCGTGTCGTCGCGCCCGGGCACCCGCTGGGCCCAGGCGTAGGCGCGCGCGTCGAGCGTGCGCAGGTACGGCGTCCGGTCGTAGAGCTCGTCGGGGGAGTAGAGCCGCGGACGGTAGACGTCGAGCGGGGTCGAGCCGACCGTCGGGAGCACGAGCGCCCCCGCGGCGACCAGCGCGTCGTCGTCACCCGGGGCGAAGGTGCAGCCCAGGAACGCTGCCCCGGTGACCCGGCACGCCAGCAGTCGTTCGCCGTGCTCGGTGAGGTCGAGGTGGTGCACCCGCCAGGAGCCGATCCGGCTCGCGCCCGCGGCGAGGCGACGGTCCACCTCCGCCAGCGACTCGACGTGGACGACGCGCCCGTGGGTCTGCTTCACGCCGCGAACCTACCCGGGGGTGGAGCCCGCGGCGGCGACCGAGAACAGGTCGCCGGGCTGGCAGCCGAGCGCGTCACAGATCGCGGTCAGCGTCGAGAAGCGCATCGCCTTGGCCCGCTGGTTCTTCAGCACGCTCAGGTTCACGTTGGTGACGCCGATCTGCTCGGCGAGCGCGGTGACGGTCATGCCGCGCTCGGCGAGCAGGCGGTCGAGGTGGCACACGACGCGGTGTGGTTCCTCGACCGGCATCAGACGAGGCCCTCGACGTCCTGCTCGAGCCGCCGCCCGCGGTCGAAGGCGTGCGCCAGGGCGCCCACCACGAGCAGGGCGCCGAGCAGGGTCAGGGGGACCTCCCCCCAGAACAGCGTGACCTCGTCCCGGTCGACCAGCGCCGCGGCCCGGACCCGGTGGTCGGCCAGGCTCGTGGTGAGCACGTGGAGGACCACACCGAGCGCCGTCGCCATCGAGATCGCCCGCAGCGCGTCCACGTTGGCCTGCGTGAAGGGGTGTCCCGACTGGATCCCCCGCAGCACACGCACGGCGAGCAGCGCCACCACCAGGGCCGCGACCGAGACGACGACCCCGGGGAGCAGGCTCGCCGCCCAGGTGGCGGCGCTCGCGTCGCTCACCTCGACATGGATGCCCTCCACGCCGCGGACCGTCGAGCCGTCGCGGGCCAGGAGACCCTCGGGCGCGCGGCCGACGTCGTCGGTGGTGAGGTCCCACTCCAGGGCCCCGCCGCCGATCCACGCGACGAGGGGGCGGACCACGGTCACCAGCGCGGTGAGTGCGGCGACCCCGAGGACGACGACCTGCGTGGCCAGGAAGTCCCAGCGGTCGAACACGGGCAGCTTCACGGGGGTCTCCCTCGTCGTGGGTGTGCCGAGCAATGTGTCGAAGAACGATAACATCGATCTTCGATAAGGTCGACGGGCGAGGGAGACCTCCGCGTCAGAACGCGTGCGCCAGGAGCTCCCCGAACAGCTCGTGCTCGTCGGCGTCCTCGAGGCCCTTCTGTCGGAACCAGGCGCACATGTTGGTGCAGTCGCGCAGCAGGAAGTCCATGCCGTTGACGTTGCCGACGAGGTCGACGATCTGCGGCAGGTCGATGACGACCAGCCGCTCGCCGGCGGCGAGGATGTTGTACGCCGACAGGTCCCCGTGGACGAGCCCGGCCTGGACCATCGTGGCCATCGCGTCGCGCAGCTGGTCGTAGTAGAAGGCCAGCAGGTCGACGTCTGGCCGGGTCTGGGCCAGCCGGGGCGCGGTCTCCCCGTCGACGGTGATCCACTCCATCAGGATCTCGGTGCCGTCGATCTGCACGGGGTAGGGGACCGGCACGCCGATCGACCAGCAGCGCTTGAGCGCCTCCCACTCCGAGGCCGCCCACTCGCCGGCCGCGACCTGCTTGCCGAAGGTCGACTTGCGCTTGATCGCGCGCTCGTCGCGCGAGCGCTTCATCGAGCGGCCCTCGGTGTAGGAGGCGGAGCGGTGGAAGGTGCGATGCTCGGAGGAGCGGTAGCGCTTGGCCGCCATCACGACGCCGCCGTCGGGGTCGAGCGGGTCGGCCCGCTCGAGGAGGAAGACGTCGCCCTCCTTGCCGGTCTTGAGGATGCCGAGCTCGGTGTCGATCGCGCCGCGCGAGGTCACGACCCAGTCAGGACGCGGCTCGGGTCCGCGGGAGAGCGGCTCGACGTCGAACCAGGTGGACCAGCGTTGCCGCGAGTCGTCGACGTCGTCGTACGTCGTCCAGTCGAGGGTGAAGTCGGGGTGGAGCGGTGGGTCAGGAGTGAAGTCCTGGGAGGTCATGGGTGGCGGTGCTCGTTTCGAGAGGAGAGAGGTGGTCGCAGGGCAGACCGAGGACAGTCATGGACATGTCACGCTCCTTCTCGATGGCGCTCTCGGCCGCCTGGACGACTCCGACGAGCTCGGTGCCATGGTGGGGCCACCTCCCCTGACCGCGCAACCCGTTTCCCGCCCACCCGTCGCTGATCAGCGACGGGTCAGCGGGGTGCGTGCGCTGACCCGTCAGTGATCAGCGACGGGTCGGCGGGGTGGGTGCGGTGACCCGTCAGTGATCAGCGACGGGTCAGCGGGGTGGGTGGGTCAGGCCGCGGCGGCGGGGACGACCTCGATGTGCAGCTCGCCGACGCGGTCCCAGCGGTCGTCGAGGTGGACGACGTGGCGCCCGGCCCGGTGCAGCAGGCTGGCCGCGATCCCGGCGCGGTAGCCCGAGCGGCAGTAGACCCACAGCTCGCCGGGCGGCAGTCGGTGGATGCTCAGCTCGAGCTCGTGCAGCGGCAGGTGCAGCGCGCCGGGCAGGTGCCCGTCGCGCCACTCGTCGAGCTGGCGGACGTCGACCACCACCGGCCGGCGCCGGGTGACCGCGCCGATCCGGCTCGCGTCGCGGAACGCCGCCCAGTCGGCGCGCCGGTACTGCGCGGACAGCGAGGAGGCCCCCGCCGTGGCGGTCGCGTCGTCGGCCCCGAGGAGGTGGGTGCCGACGTCGTCGATGCCGAGCGCGGCGAGCTGGCGCAGGGCCGGCTCGAGGACCTCGGGGGTGTCGGTCAGCAGGACGATGTCGTCGCCCCACGGCACGAGCCAGCCGACCTGCGTCGCGAAGCGGTCGTCGTACTCGATGCTCACGGTGCCGGGCACGTGGGCCGCGGCGAAGGCGCCGCGGGCGCGCAGGTCGATCACCCAGGACCCGGCGAGGACGGCGTCGGTGACCTGGACGGCGGTGACGGGACGGGCGGGAGTGCTCACGGCGCCTCCTCCTTCAAAGTAATGTAAGTTGGTCAACTTATATCACTGGAAGGGAGGTGTGGGCAATCACCGCACGACGCCCCAGGAGTAGGACTGCTTCTGCAGGCGCAGGTACATGAAGGTCTCGGTGGAGGCGACCCCCGCGATGGTGCGGATCTTCTCCGAGATCAGCTCGAGGAGCCGGTCGTCGCTCTCGCAGACGATCTCGGCGAGGAGGTCGTAGCGACCGGCGGTGACCACGACGTAGTCGACCTCGTCGAGGGCGGCCAGCGCGTTGGCCACCGGGTCGAGCGGGCCGGTGGCGGTGACGCCGATCATGGCCTGGCGGGCGAACCCGAGCTGCATCGGGTCGGTGACGGCGACGATCTGCATGGTGCCGCCGTCGACCAGGCGCTGGACGCGCTGGCGCACGGCCGCCTCGGACAGCCCCACCACCTTGCCGATGGCGGCGTAGGAGCGGCGTCCGTCCTGCTGCAGCTGCTCGATGATCGCCTTCGAGACCTCGTCGAGGGGGGCGGAGGGGGAGCGCGTCATGGGCGAAAGGTACCCATGCCGGGCCGCCGGAGGCACCCCCCGGCCCGTCGGCGGGTTCGCGTCGAAACAACGGATTTCGTTGCCATCGTGTTTCCGGTCGACCGAATCCCTTGTCGTCACCCCCGTGGCGTGGCACGATCCGGGCGAGTCGACATGAGGGGGTCGGATGCCGCCAGGTCCATCCGTGAGTCCGCAGAGTGGCCGGGGTGCGCTCACCCGACGTCGCCTGTTGCAGGCCGGCGGGGGTGTCGCCGCGCTCGGTGTCGCGGGCGCCGCGCTCAAGCTGCCGTTCTTCGGCGCCTCCGGCGCCCAGCAGGACCCGATGCAGTGCCGGGCCGGCGACGTGTCGTCGTCGGCCAAGGAGCTGGTGGTCTCGAACTGGCCGGGCTACATGGACCCGCCGCGGAAGAAGACCTCGACGATCTCGGTCTTCCAGGAGCAGACCGGCATCGAGGTGAGCTACACCGACGACATCGGTGACAACGCCGAGTTCTACGCCAAGGTCCGCAACCAGCTCGGGTCCTGCGAGCCGATCGACCGCGACATGATCATCCTGACCGACTGGATGGCGGCCCGGATGATCTCCCTCGGCTGGATCCAGCCGCTCCAGAAGGACCGGGTGCCCAACCTGCACGCGAACCTCATCAAGCCGCTCCAGGGCGTCCAGTGGGACGCCGACCTGAGCTACCACGCCCCCTGGCAGTCGGGCCTGACCGGCATCGCCTACAACGCGGCCAAGGTCGACGAGGTGGGCTCGTTCAGCGACCTGCTGACCCGCTCCGACCTCAAGGGCCGGGTCACGCTGCTCAGCGAGATGCGCGACACGATGGCCTTCATGCTCCGGGTCGAGGGCGCCGACCCCGACGACTTCACCCAGGAGCAGTGGGAGAACGCGATCGACAACCTGCGCGGCGTCGTGGCCGGCGGGCAGATCCGCTCGTTCATCGGCAACGACTACATGAACGACCTGGCCGCCGGGAACATCGTGGCCTGCGAGGCCTGGTCCGGCGACGTCATCGCGGTGGCCGCGGAGAACCCGGACATCCGGTTCGTCGTGCCGGAGGAGGGGCTGTCGCTGTGGAGCGACAACATGATGGTCCCGAACCAGGCGGTGCACCAGGAGAACGCCGAGGCCTGGATCGACTACTACTACCAGCCCGAGGTCGCGGCGAAGCTCGCCGCCTGGGTCAACTACATCTGCCCGGTCCAGGGGGCCCAGGAGGCGATGGAGAAGGTCGATCCCTCCCTGGTCGACAACACGCTGATCTTCCCCGACGAGGAGATGTTGGCGACGACGTTCGACTTCATGCCGCTCGACGACCGGCAGAGCATCGACTACGAGAGGGACTGGGCCAGTGTCACAGGCGGCTGACAAGCAGGTGGTGGAGCGCACCGGGGGCTCGACGTCCTCCGGCGAGGACCGCGAGGCGTCCTACGACGGTCTCCGGCTGCGGGCGCTGACGAAGTCGTTCGCCACGTTCACCGCGGTCGACGACCTCGACCTCGACGTCCCACGGGGCTCGTTCTTCGCGCTCCTCGGACCGTCCGGGTGCGGGAAGACCACGACCCTGCGGATGGTCGCCGGCCTCGAGACCCCGACGTCGGGCTCGATCGTGCTGGCCGGCGACGACATCACCGCGACCAAGCCCTACCAGCGACCGGTCAACACGGTCTTCCAGAGCTACGCGCTCTTCCCGCACCTCGACATCTTCGAGAACGTCGCCTTCGGCCTGCGCCGCCGCAAGCAGAAGAACGTCGAGTCCGAGGTCAAGGAGATGCTCGACCTCGTCGAGCTCGGGCCGCAGGCCCGCAAGCGCCCCGCCCAGCTCTCCGGCGGCCAGCAGCAGCGCGTCGCGCTGGCCCGGGCCCTGATCAACAAGCCCGAGGTGTTGCTGCTCGACGAGCCGCTCGGCGCGCTCGACCTCAAGCTGCGCCGCAGCATGCAGATCGAGCTCAAGCGGATCCAGACCGAGGTCGGGCTGACCTTCATCCACGTCACCCACGACCAGGAGGAGGCCATGACGATGGCCGACACCGTCGCGGTGATGAACAAGGGCGTCATCGAGCAGATGGGCGCCCCGGCCGACCTGTACGAGAACCCCCGGAGCACGTTCGTGGCCAACTTCCTCGGTCAGTCCAACCTGGTCGAGGGCGCCGTCGTCGGCCGCTCCGGCGACGTCGTCACGATGGACATGCACGGCATCGCGGTGTCGGTGCCGGCCGGCCGCTCGCACACCACGAGCGAGCGCGGGTGGATCGGCATCCGGCCCGAGAAGGTGCTCATCGGGGCGCCGGGCGAGGCGCTCGACGCCCCCGGCAACACGATCCCGGGCGGCGTCGTCACCGACGTCAGCTTCTTCGGCGTCAGCACCCAGTACCTCGTCAGGATGCCCTGGGGCCAGGAGCTGCAGGTCTTCCAGCAGAACACCGGGCGGGTGACGATCTTCCGCACCGGCGACCGCGTCGAGCTGTCGTGGCGCCCGGAGTACGCGTTCCTGCTCGACCACGCGCAGGACGCCTCGGCGGGTGCCGACAAGGTCGGCGCCGATGGCTGAGATGGTGCGCCGGCGGGGGCGCTCCGGCTACCTGCTCATCATCCCCGGCGGGCTGTGGCTGCTGGTCTTCTTCGCCTTCCCGTTCTACTCCCTGATCGCCACCAGCCTCTACGACCCGGCCGGCTCCGACTTCCGCGGCTACCAGATGACCTACGCGTTCGGGAACTACGTCGACGTCGTCGAGGCCTACTGGCAGCCGCTGCTCCGCTCCCTGCTGTACGGCGCCATCGCCACCTTCTTCTGCCTCGTGCTCGGCTACGTGCTCGCCTACGCGATCGCGTTCAAGTCCGGGCGGTGGAAGACGCTGATGCTCGTGCTGGTGATCGCGCCGTTCCTCACCAGCTTCCTGGTCCGCACCCTGTCGTGGAAGCTGCTGCTGGCCGACGACGGCTTCATCGTCAACACCCTGCAACTCCTCCAGGTCCTCGGCGACGACGGCCGGCTGCTGGCGACGCCGTTCGCGGTGGTCGCGGGGCTGACCTACAACTTCCTGCCGTTCATGGTGCTCCCGCTGTTCGCCAGCCTCGACAAGATGGACTACCGGCTCATCGAGGCCTCCCGCGACCTCTACGGCAACCCGGTCGTGTCGTTCTTCAAGGTCACCTGGCCGCTGTCGCTGCCGGGCGTGGTGTCCGGGACGCTGCTGACCTTCATCCCGGCCGTGGGTGACTTCATCAACGCCGAGCTGCTCGGCAACACCAACACCCGGATGATCGGCAACGTCATCCAGAGCCTGTTCACCGACGCCAACGACTACCCGGCGGCCGGTGCGCTGTCGGTGATCCTGATGACGATGATCCTGGCGATGGTGCTGGTCTACGTCCGTCGCGCCGGGACCGAGGAGCTGCTGTGAGCGCCCTCCAGGCCCCGACCCCGACCTCGACCCAGTCGGACGGTTCGGGCGGCTCGGGCGGTTCGGGCGGCTCGGGTCGGCGGGGACGCGCCGCTGCGCCGCCGCGCCGGAGTCCGTTCGCGTGGCTGCGCGAGCACGTCGTGCTGATCCTCGGCATCCTCGTACTCGCCTACACGTTCGTGCCGATCGCCGTCGTGGTGCTGATGAGCTTCAACAAGCCGATCAGCGAGCAGTCGAAGATCTACGAGTTCAACGGCTTCACCCTCGACAACTGGCTGAACCCCTGCGCGGACCCGAGCATGTGCAGCGCGCTCGGGCGCAGCATCGAGATCGGGCTGCTCGCGACCCTGCTGGCGACGCTGCTCGGCACGCTGGCGGCCTTCGCCCTGGTGCGCCACCAGTTCCGGGGCCGCTCGACGAGCAACCTGCTGATCTTCATGCCGATGGCGGCCCCCGAGATCGTGCTCGGCTCCTCGCTGCTGGCCATGTTCGTCGCGGCCGGCCTGGCCGGCCAGCTCGGCTTCTGGACGATCTTCATCGCCCACGTGATGTTCTGCCTGTCGTTCGTCGTCGTCACGGTGCGCGCCCGCCTCGCCGGCATGGACGACGCCCTCGAGCAGGCGGCGATGGACCTCTACGCCACCCCGGCGCAGACCTTCTGGAAGATCACCTTCCCGCTGGTCTTCCCCGGCATCCTCGGCGCGGCGATGCTGTCGTTCTCGCTGTCGTTCGACGACTTCATCGTCACCAACCTCAACTCCGGCAACACCACGACGTTCCCCATGTACGTGTGGGGCGTCAGCCGCCGCTCGGTCCCGATGCAGATCAACGTCGTCGGCACCGTGATGATCGTGGTCTCGCTGGCGATCGTGCTGATCGGCCAGTCCCGCGCCCGGCGCCAGGCCGGGTAGGCCGCCGTGGGTGCAGCCCGGGCGCTGGCCGCCGCCGAGCGGTCGGTCTTCTGGCTCGACGACCCCGACCGACCCGAGCCGCTCCCGGCGCTCGCGGGCGACGTCGGGGCCGACCTGCTCGTGGTCGGCGGCGGGTACGGCGGCCTCTGGACCGCGCTGCGGGCGCTCGAGCGCGAGCCGGGCCGCTCGGTCGTGGTGCTCGAGGCCGGCCGGTGCGGCCACGAGGCGAGCGGGCGCAACGGCGGGTTCGCGGCGTCCTCGCTGACCCACGGCTTCGGCAACGGGCTGGAGCGCTGGCCCGACGAGCTCGCCCAGCTGGACCGGCTGGGCGCCGAGAACCTGCGGGGGATCGGCGAGACGATCGCCCGGCACGGCATCGACTGCGGGTGGGAGGAGACCGGCGAGCTGGCGGTGGCCGCCCGGCCGCACCAGGTCGAGGAGCTCGCCGCGGCCGCGCGGGCGATGCTCGCCGCCGGGCACGACGTCGAGCTGCTCGACGCCGCCGGCGTCCGGGCGCACGTGAACTCCCCGACCTACCTCGGCGGGCTGCTCGACCGCACCGGGTGCGCGCTCGTCGAGCCGGCGCGGCTCGCCTGGGGGCTGCGGCAGGCCTGCCTCGACCTGGGCGCGACGATCCACGAGGGCAGCGTGGTGCGCTCGCTCGACCGCGAGGACGGCGGCGTCGTCGCGCGGACCGCCGGGGGCTCGGTGCGCGCGCGCCAGGTGGCGCTGGCCACGAACGCGTTCCGGCCGCTGCTGCGCCGGCTGCGCCTGATGAGCGTGCCCGTCTACGACCACGTGCTGATGACCGAGCCGCTGTCGGCGGAGCAGCGCGCGGCCATCGGCTGGGGCGGGCGCGAGGGCGTCGGCGACAGCGCCAACCAGTTCCACTACTACCGCCAGACCCGCGACCACCGGATCCTGTGGGGCGGCTACGACGCGGTCTACCACTACGGCTCGCGCATCGACCGCTCGCTCGAGCAGTCCGACCGCACCCACGGCGTCCTGGCCGAGCACTTCTTCGAGACCTTCCCGCAGCTCGAGGGGCTGCGGTTCAGCCACCGCTGGGGCGGGGTGATCGACACCTGCACCCGGTTCACGGCGTTCTACGGGACGGCGTTCGGCGGCCGGGCCGCCTACGCCCTCGGCTACACCGGCCTCGGCGTGGCCGCGACCCGCTTCGGCGCGGACGTCGTCCTCGACCTGCTCGCGGGCGAGCCCACCGAGCGCACCGAGCTGGAGATGGTGCGGCGCAAGCCGCTGCCCTTCCCGCCCGAGCCGGCCCGCGCCCTCGGCATCAACCTGACCCGCTGGTCGCTGGACCGCGCCGACCGCGACGGCGGCCGCCGCAACCTGTGGCTGCGGACCCTCGACCGGGCTGGGTTGGGCTTCGACAGCTGATCGGGGGCCCGGGGGCGGTATTTCCCCGGTCGACCGGGGAAATCTGAACTTGGGGGCCGGGATCCCGGCCCTCAAGTTCAGGTTTCAGCCCCCCGGTCGGGGAGAGGCGGTGGCCTCAGAGCATCTGGCCGGCCTTCTCCAGGACGTTGCGCATGATCTGCTCGATCTCGTCGAAGTGCGTCTGGTCGCAGATGAGCGGGGGAGCGAGCTGGACGACGGGGTCGCCGCGGTCGTCGGCGCGGCAGTAGAGACCCTCGGCGAAGAGCTGCTTGGAGACGAAGCCGAACAGCAGGCGCTCGCACTCCTCGTCGGTGAAGGTCTCCTTGGTGTGCTTGTCCTTGACGAGCTCGATGCCGTAGAAGTAGCCGTCGCCGCGGACGTCGCCGACGATCGGGAGGTCCTTGAGCCGCTCGAGGGTGGCGCGGAAGGCGCCCTCGTTGTCGCGGACGTTCTCGAGCACCTTCTCCTCCTCGAACAGCTGGAGGTTGCGCAGCGCGACCGCGGTCGAGACCGGATGCCCGCCGAAGGTGTAGCCGTGGGCGAACATCTCACCGCCCTGGAGGAACGGCTCCATCAGCCGGTCGCTGGCGATCATCGCGCCGAGCGGGGCGTAGCCGGAGGTGATGCCCTTGGCGCAGGTGATCATGTCGGGCTGGTAGCCGTAGCGCTCGGCGCCGAAGAGGTACCCGAGACGCCCGAAGGCGCAGATGACCTCGTCGGAGACGAGCAGGACGTCGTACTCGTCGCAGATCTCGCGCACCCGCTGGAAGTAGCCGGGGGGCGGCGGGAAGCAGCCGCCGGCGTTCTGGACCGGCTCGAGGAAGACCGCCGCGACGGTGTCGGGGCCCTCGTTCTCGATGGCGACGGCGATCTGGTCGGCGGCCCAGCGGCCGAAGGCCTCCGGGTCGTCGCCGTGGATCGGGGCGCGGTAGATGTTGGTGTTGGGCACCCGGAACGTCGAGGGCACCAGCGGCTCGAACTGCTGCTTGAGCAGCGGGAGGCCGGTGATCGAGAGCGCTCCCTGGGTGGTGCCGTGGTAGGCGATGGCGCGGCTGATGACCTTGTGCTTCATCGGCTTGCCGGTGAGCTTGAAGTAGTTCTTGGCCAGCTTCCACGCGGTCTCGACGGCCTCGCCGCCGCCGCTGGTGAAGAAGACCCGGTTGAGGTCGCCGGGCGCGGCCTGCGCGACCTTGTGGGCCAGCTCGATCGCCGAGGGGTGCGCGTAGGACCACAGCGGCATGAAGGCCAGCTCGCGGGCCTGCGCGGCGCCGGCCTCGGCGAGCTCGGTGCGGCCGTGGCCGAGCTGGGAGACGAACAGGCCGGCGAGCGCGTCGAGGTAGCGCTTGCCCTTGTCGTCGAAGATGTAGGCGCCCTCGCCCCGCACGATCACCGGCACGTCGGCCCCGTGGGGACCGCCGTACGAGCCGTGGCGGGTGAAGTGCATCCAGAGGTTGTTCTTCGCGGCGTGCTGCAGTTCGGCGGCGTCCATGTAACCATCCTGAGGGTCGTCGACCGCTTCTGCAAGTGAATCAGTGGTCGTCGGCGCCTCAGGCTGCGGATCCAGTCGTGCCAGACTCGTCGCCGTGACGACGCTCCTGCGCAACGCCGCCCTGTTCGACGGCCGCCGCTACCGCGGCCCCGGTCACGAGGTGCTCCTCGACGCCGGCCGGGTCGTCGCCGTCGGCGCCGCCGGCGCCTCGGGCGCCGCAGGTCTCGGCTCGCGGGCGCGCGCCGGGGTCGACGACGTCGTGGACGTCGGCGGGGCCCTGCTCGCGCCGGGCTTCGTCGACGCGCACGTCCACCCCGTCCAGGGCGGGCTCGAGCGGATGCGCTGCGACCTCTCGGAGCTCGACACCCGCGAGGAGTACGTCGCCGCGGTGGCCGCCCACGCCGCCGCGAACCCCGACGCGCCCTGGATCCTCGGCGGCGGCTGGGCGATGCCGGCGTTCCCGGGCGGCACGCCGACCGCCGCCGACCTCGACGCCGTCGTGCCCGACCGCCCCGTCTTCCTGCCCAACCGCGACCACCACGGCGCCTGGGTCAACTCGCGCGCGCTCGAGGTCGCGGGGATCGACCGGCACACGCCCGACCCCGCCGACGGGCGCATCGAGCGCGACGCCGGCGGCCGTCCGACCGGCACCCTGCACGAGGGCGCCACGTCGCTGGTCTCGCGGCACCTGCCGCCCACCACGGACGCCGACCAGCTGGCCGCCCTGCTGACGGGCCAGGCCCACCTGCACTCCCTCGGCGTCACCGGCTGGCAGGACGCCATCGTCGGCGCCTACTCCGGCATGGACGACACCTCGGCGACCTACACGGCCGCGGCGGCCAGCGGCGACCTCCGCTCCGACGTCGTCGGGGCGCTGTGGTGGGACCGGGAGCGTGGCGTGGAGCAGGTCGCCGAGCTGGTCGCGCGCCGCGAGGCGATGTCGGGCGGCCGGTTCCACGCCACCAGCGTCAAGATCATGCAGGACGGCGTCGCCGAGAACGGGACGGCGGCCCTGGACGCCCCGTACCTCGACCGGTGCGGCCACGCCACCGACAACACCGGCCACTCCTTCCTCAGCGCGGCCGAGCTCCGCGCGGCCGTCACCGCCCTCGACACGGCCGGGTTCCAGGTGCACGTGCACGCGATCGGCGACCGCGGCGTCCGCGAGGCCCTCGACGCCTTCGAGGGCACCGACCCCGCCACCCGCGCCGAGCGCCGCCACCACCTCGCCCACCTCCAGGTCGTGCACCCCGACGACGTCCGCCGCTTCGCCGCGCTCGACGTCGCGGCCAACGCGCAGGCGCTGTGGGCCTGCCTCGACGAGCAGATGGTCGACCTGACGCTGCCGTTCCTGGGGGAGGAGCGCGCACGCTGGCAGTACCCCTTCGGCGACCTGCACCGGGCGGGCGCCCGGCTGGTCGCCGGCTCCGACTGGCCGGTCAGCACCCCCGACCCGCTGCAGGCGATCCACGTGGCGGTCAACCGCTGGGCGCACGGCCAGGACGGCCAGGACGGGCCGGCCGGTCCCGGGGGCGAGCCCGTGGCGTTCCTCCCCGAGCAGGCCCTCACCCTCGAGGCGGCGTTCGCGGCCTACACCTCGGGCAGCGCGTGGATCAACCACCGCGACCGCCGCGACGGGGCCGGCGTTGTCGCCCCCGGCGCGGCCGCCGACCTCGTGGTCCTCGACCGCGACCCGTTCGCGGCGCCGGCGGCCGAGATCGGCGCGGCGCGCGTCGTGAGCACCTGGATCGATGGCGAGGTGGTCCACCAGCAACGGAATCGGTGATCAAAGCGCCCCAGGGGCTACAGATTCCGTTGTCACCTCACTAGGCTCCCCGCCATGGCCGACCAGACCTTCAAGAACGTCGTCAACGGTGAGCCCGTCGACTCGGTGTCGGGCGAGACCTACGACGTCATCGACCCCACCACCGGAGAGGTCTACGCCCGCGCGCCCCTCTCGGGCCAGGAGGACGTCGACCGCGCCTACGCCGCCGCCGGCGCCGCCTTCGAGGCCTGGGGCGACACGACGCCGCAGGACCGCTCGAACGCGCTGCTCAAGATCGCCGCCGCGATCGAGGAGCGCGTCGAGGAGATCAACGCCGTCGAGTGCAGGGACACCGGCAAGCCGCTCGGGCTGACCATGGCCGAGGAGATGCCCTACGCCTCCGACCACTTCAAGTTCTTCGGTGGCGCCGCCCGCATCCTCGAGGGCCGCTCGGCGGGGGAGTACATGGCCGACCACACCTCCTGGGTCCGCCGCGAGCCGATCGGTGTCGTGGGCCAGGTGACGCCGTGGAACTACCCGTTGATGATGATGATCTGGAAGATCGCCCCGGCGCTGGCCGGCGGCAACACCATCGTCCTCAAGCCGAGCGACACGACCCCGGCGAGCTCGTCGCTGCTGGCCGAGATCTGCCAGGAGTTCCTGCCGCCCGGCGTCCTCAACGTCGTGTGCGGCGACCGCGACACCGGCCGCGCGCTGGTGGCGCACAAGACGCCGCAGATGGTGGCGATCACCGGCTCGGTGCGCGCCGGCATGGAGGTGGCGGCCTCGGCCGCGAGCGACCTCAAGCGTGTCCACCTCGAGCTGGGCGGGAAGGCGCCCGTCGTGGTCTTCGACGACGCCGACATCGCCAGGACGGCCGAGGGCATCGCCGGGGCCGGGCTGTTCAACGCCGGCCAGGACTGCACCGCCGCGACCCGGGTGCTGGTCCAGGAGGGGATCCACGACGAGTTCGTGGCGGCCCTCGCCGAGGCTGCGCGGGGGATGCCCACCGGCGCGCCCGACGACGAGGGCACCTACTACGGCCCGCTCAACAACGCCCACCAGCTCGAGCGCGTCGCGGGGATGGTCGACCGGCTGCCCGACCACGCCTCGGTCGCGACCGGCGGCACGCGCCAGGGCGAGCGCGGCTACTTCTACGAGCCGACCGTCCTCTCCGGGCTGCGCCAGGACGACGAGCAGGTCCAGGACGAGATCTTCGGCCCGGTGATGACGGTGCAGAAGTTCACCGACGAGGCCGAGGCGCTGCGCTGGGCCAACGGCGTCCAGTACGGCCTGGCCTCGAGCGTGTGGACCGAGAACCACGGCCGCGCCCTGCGGATGAGCCGCAAGCTCGACTTCGGCGTGGTGTGGATCAACACCCACATCCCGTTCGTCTCCGAGATGCCCCACGGCGGCTTCAAGCACTCCGGGTACGGCAAGGACCTCTCGATGTACGGCCTCGAGGACTACACCCGCGTCAAGCACGTGATGAGCTACTTCGGTGAGTGACCGCGACCCGATGCGCATCCTCCTGGTCGGCGCCGGCGGCGTCGGCGGTGCCTTCGCCGCGATCGCGGCCCGCCGCGACTTCTTCGAGGCGATCGTGGTCGGCGACCACGACGTCGCCAAGGCCGAGCGGGCCGCCGCCGTCGACGCCCGGTTCAGCGCCGTCCAGGTCGACGCCTCGGACGCCGGCTCCGTCGCGGCCCTGTGCGCCGAGCACCGCATCACCCACGTGATGAACGCCGTCGACCCGGTCTTCAACATGTCGATCTTCGACGGCGCCCTGGCCGCCGGCGCCGACTACCTCGACATGGCGATGTCGCTGTCGCGGCCGCACCCCGAGGCGCCGTACGAGAGGACCGGCGTCAAGCTCGGCGACGAGCAGTTCGCCGTCGCCGACGACTGGGCCGCGGCCGGCCGCCTCGCCCTGGTCGGCATCGGGGTGGAGCCGGGCCTGTCCGACGTCTTCGCCCGCTACGCCGCCGACCACCTCTTCTCCGAGATCGACGAGCTCGGCACCCGCGACGGCGCCAACCTGGTGGTCACCGACAACGACGGCAACGAGGTCTTCGCGCCGTCGTTCTCCATGTGGACCACGATCGAGGAGTGCCTGAACCCGCCCGTGGTCTGGCAGGACGGCGCCTGGCACACCACCGCGCCGTTCAGCGAGCCGGAGGTCTTCGACTTCCCCGAGGGCATCGGCCCGGTCGAGTGCGTCAACGTCGAGCACGAGGAGGTGCTCCTCATGCCGCGCTGGATCGACTGCCGGCGGGCGACGTTCAAGTACGGGCTGGGCGAGGAGTTCATCACCATCCTCAAGGTGCTGCACACCCTCGGCCTCGACCGCACCGAGAAGGTGCGGGTCAAGGGTGTCGAGGTCAGCCCGCGCGACGTCGTCGCGGCCGTGCTGCCCGACCCCGCCACGGTCGGCCCGCGGATGCGCGGCAAGACCTGCGCCGGGCTGTGGGTGACGGGCACGGGCAAGGACGGCCAGGCGCGGTCGACCTACCTCTACCACGTCGTCGACAACGAGTGGACGATGGCGGAGTACGGCCACCAGTGCGTGGTCTGGCAGACCGCGGTCAACCCGGTCGTCGCGCTCGAGCTGCTCGCCACGGGCGTGTGGACCGGCGTCGGCGTGCTCGGGCCGGAGGCCTTCGACGCCGTGCCGTTCCTCGACCTGCTCGCCGAGCACGGCGCCCCGTGGGGCCAGCGTGAGATGGCTTCGTCGACGCTCGGCTGAGCGACGGTCTACCTTGCTCGCATGTCGTTGCGTCGCTGGGTGGGTCTGACCACCACCACCGTCCTGCTCGTGGCCACGCTCCCGGCCGGCACGGCCGCGGGCGGAGCGTCGGTCCGCGTGCCGGGACCGGGCAGCCCGGGGATCGGCGACCCCTACTGGCCGCTCGACGGCAACGGCGGCATCGACGTGCAGCACTACGACGTCCACGACCGCTACGTCTTCGACACCGGGGTGCTGTCCGGCACGACCACCGTGACGCTGCGCGCCACCACCGACCTCGGCCGGTTCCAGCTCGACCTGCTGCTGCCGGTCACCGCGGTCCGGGTCGACGACGAGCCGGCGGCGTTCTCCAAGCCCGACCGGCACGAGCTGCAGATCACCCCGGCCACGCCGCTGGAGGCCGGTGACGTCGTCGACGTCGTCGTGGAGTACGCCGGCGCGCCCGGCGGCATCGAGTACGCCGGGGAGCAGAACTGGCTCGCCGACGACAGCGAGGTCGTCACCATGAACGAGCCGCACATGGCGCCGTGGTGGTTCCCCTCCAACGACCACCCGAGCGACAAGGCGACCTTCGACGTCACCGTCACCGGGCCGGCCACCCACCAGGTCGTGTCCAACGGGCTGCTGGTCGGGCGCACGGTCGCGGGCGCGGAGGCCACGACCCACTGGCGCTCGGCCCGCCCGATGGCGACGTACCTGGCGTTCTTCGCGCTCGGCCGCTACGAGGTGACGCGGGGCGTGCGCGACAAGATCCCGTGGTACGTCGCGGTCTCGAAGGAGCTCCCGGCCGAGAGTCGCCGGATCTCGAGGCGCAACCTGCACCGCAGCGACGAGATCACCTCCTGGCTCGCGGGGCGCCTGGGCCGGTACCCGTTCGAGTCGACGGGTGGGCTCAGCACCGCGCTCCCGGTGGGCTTCGCCCTGGAGAACCAGACGCGGCCGACCTACCCGGGCGTCTACGACACCTCGATCGTCGTCCACGAGCTGGCGCACCAGTGGTTCGGCGACTCGGTCTCGGTCGACCGGTGGCGCGACATCTGGCTCAACGAGGGGTTCGCGACCTTCATGGAGGTCCTGCACGCCGAGAAGCACGGCGGTCCGAGCGGGCAGCAGTGGCTGCGCGACACCTACCACGGCCGCTACGTCGACCGGTCGTTCTGGAAGGTCGACCTGACCGCCCCCGGCCGGGGTCGCATCTTCGACGACGCCGTCTACACCCGCGGTGCCATGGCCCTGCAGGCGCTGCGGCACCGCATCGGCGGTCGTGACTTCACCCGTCTCCTGCGCACCTGGGTCCGCCAGCACCGCCACGCCAACGCGAGCGTCCCGGAGTTCCGGCGACTCGCCGAGCAGGTGGCCGGCACCCGTCTCGACGGCTTCTTCCGGGCCTGGCTGAAGGCACCGTGGCCCCCGCGCGCCACCGTGCGCAACGGGCTGCGCTGACGCCGCCGCGACGCTCGAGCGCGAGGTGATGGACAACCAGTCGGTCCCGGTGGGACGGATCGACCCCTCGGTCTGGTCGGACTCCTCGGCCCGGGCCGTGCTCCAGCTGATGGTCGACTCGGTCGCGCAGATGACCGGGTTCAGCACGGCCGCGCTGAGCGTGATCCTCGACGACTTGCTGGTGACGGTCGCCTACACCGGCCCCGACGAGTTCCGCGACCTCGTCTTCGAGCACGCCGACCCGGTCTCGGCCCTCGACCTCGTGCTCGAGCGCGGTGACGACTGGGGCCGGTTCCGGTTCGTCCCCGCCGACCGGTACGACGACGCCGCCGACCTCGACGGGTACTGGTTCGTCCTGCCCGACGAGGGGGACCCGACCCTCGAGGACGGGTGGGACCCGCACGACATCCTGGTCGCGCTGCTCCGTGACGACGAGGGCGCCCTGGTCGGGGCGCTGTCCCTCGACGGCCCGCTCTCGGGTCGCCGGCCCGACGTCGCCCTGCGTGACCTCCTCGAGCGCTACGCCGCCCAGACCGAGCGGGCCGTGCTCACCGCCTTCGAGCGCGAGGAGCTCGTCCAGCAGGTGGCCCACGCCGAGGCGGCCCGGCGGATGATCCGGGCGGCCTCGATCCCGGTGCACGCCTCGCTGGACGCCGTGCTGATCTCGACCCACCAGCCGCTGATCGAGGGCTTCGGCGCGGTCGGCACCTGGATCGAGATCCTCGAGCCGGACGGCGGCACCCGCGGCTACGCGCGCACGAAGGCCGGCGACCTCGTCGTGCTGCCCGAGTGGCTGCACGAGGTGGCCAGCGAGCTGGCCCCCCGGCTGTGGCGCGAGCAGCGGGTGGCCGTCCTCGACGCCGACGGCGTCGCCGGCGCCGAGGGCCACGACATCGCCGGACGCCACCTGGAGGCGGGCCGGCAGCTCCTCGCCGAGCTGGGCGTGGCGCTGGTGATCGGCATCCCGCTCGGGGCGGGGGAGGAGTGCCTGGGCTTCCTCGTGCTGCCCCGTCAGGACTCCCGGCCGCACTGGTCGCCGGTCGAGACGGCGTCCGCGCTGGAGATCGGGCACGACCTCGGGGCGGCGCTGATGACCGTGCGCGCCCTCGAGAGCGAGCGGGCGCTGGTGCGCGAGCTCAAGCGCCTGGAGGACTACCGCAGCCAGCTCATCGCGACCCTCTCGCACGAGCTCCGCACCCCGCTCGCGGTCATCCTGGGCAACCTCGAGCTGCTCGGCGAGCTCGACCTGGACGACGGCGCGGCCCGGCACCACCGCGCCATGAGCCGCGGTGCGGGACGGATGAACAAGGTGGTCGACGACCTGCTGCTGCTGGCCCAGGTCGGCGACCCGCGGCACCCGCTGGTCCGGATCCCGGTCGACCTGGGACGGACCGCGGCCGACGTCCTCGGCCTCATCGGGTCGACCGCGGAGGCCAAGGGCGTCAGGATCCGTCGTCAGGGCGGCGAGGCGGTCCCGGCCGCGCTGGTGGTCGACGGCGACCCGGTCGAGCTGGACCGGATGCTGTCGAACCTGGTGAGCAACGCGGTGAAGTACACCCCCGCCGGCGGGGTCGTGACCATCGACCTCCAGCGCGACGGGGAGGCGGTGGTCGTGCGGGTCGTCGACGACGGGCTCGGGATCTCCGAGGAGGACCAGGCCGGTCTCTTCCGGGCCTTCTTCCGCACGACGAACCCCGCGGCGCTGCGTGAGCAGGGCACCGGGCTCGGCCTGGCGATCGTGGCGACCGTCGTGGAGCGGCACGCCGGCACCGTGCGGGTCACCTCGACGCTGGGCTCGGGCACGACCTTCACGGTCCGGCTGCCCGCGGCCGGGGCGCCGGGCCTGCCCGAGACCCGCTGAGGCCCCCTCGCGACCCCGGGGCCGGGGCGCGGGGCGCGGGGGGCAGGACGGGTCAGGTGTCCTCGTGCGAGAGCGGCTGCAGGGTGAAGCGCACGGCGTCGGCGACGAACTGGTCGCGCTCCTCCGGGGCGCTGGTGAGCGCGGCGAGCAGGATGCCGTCGAACGCGGCGACCACCACCGAGGCCCGCGGCCAGGCGGTGGTGCTGCCCCGTGCCTCGAGCACCGAGGCGACCAGGCCGACCACCCGCTCCCGCTCGCGGGCCAGGACGGCGGCGAGCTCGGCGTCGCGGGTCGACTCCAGGGTCAGCTCGACCTTGGCCTGGAGCAGCGGCGACTCGTCGAGCCACCCGGTGAAGAGGTCCACGACGCACGCCAGCGCCTCCGGGCGGCCCGGGTCGGCGTCGCCGATGTCGCCGACGACCCGGTCGACGTCGTCGGCGAGGCGGTGGGTGACCCGCTCGCCCAGCGCGTGGTGCAGCGCGCGACGGGTGCGGAAGTAGGCCGACGTCGTCCCCTCGGCCACGGCCGCCTCCCGGTCGACCGCGCGGTGGGTGAGTCCGCGCAGCCCCTGCTGGACGACGACGTCGAGCGCGGCGTCGAGCAGGACCGAGCGGCGTTCCGTGGCGACGGGGCGGGGCACGGGCGACTCCAGGGTTGGGCGGGACGTCGGGTCGACGGGGTGGGTCCAGTGTGGCGCAGCAGACAGCCTCGCGCACTTGCCCCGGGCCTTCTACAGGCGTAGTTTCTACATCAGTAGGTACTACATCCGTAGAAAGCCCGAGAGGAACCCATCATGACCTTCGACCTCCTTCCCACCATGACCCCGTGGTTCGCCGCCTTCGCCGCCGTCGCCGGCCTGGCCCTCGTCCTCACCGTCGTCGCGCTCGGCAGCCTCCTGCGCACCGAGGCCCGCCCCGGCACCAGCACCGCCGTCCGGGCCACCGAGCCCGCCACCAGCACCCGCCGCCTCCCGGTCGCGAACGGTCACGTCCGCCACGCCTGAGCGCGCCGCCGGACGACGTCCGGCAGGGCTCCCCAAGGGAGCCCGTCGGGAGTAGCGTCCGACCCATGTCTCTCGGGAGTCCTGACGACGCACCCACGCCCACCGAGCCCACGGGCGTCCCGCACGCCGACCGACGCCGGATCGCGCTGGCCTGCGTGTGCCTCGCGATCCCCGTCGTCGCCCTGCTCTGGGTGCCCAGCTACGCCCGGGAGGACCCCAGCATCGGGGGCGTCCCGTTCTTCTTCTGGTACCAGTTCCTCTGGGTCTTCCTCTGCTCGGGACTCACCTGGACGGCGTACCTGCTGACCAGGAGCGCCCGCCGCGGGGGGCGCAGGTGAGCGCACCACTGGCCGCACCACCGGGCGCACCGTCGGCCGACGCGCTGGCCGGCGGACCGACGGCGCAGGTGACCGACTCCTCGGTCAACACCACGGCGCTGGTCGTCCTGGTCGCGCTGTTCGCCGTCGTCACCGTGCTGGGCTTCCTGGCCTCGCGCTGGCGGCGGGCCGAGTCGCTCGACAGCCTCGACGAGTGGGGCCTGGGCGGTCGCAAGTTCGGCACCTGGGTGACCTGGTTCCTGCTCGGCGGCGACCTCTACACCGCCTACACCTTCGTGGCCGTGCCCGCGGCGATGTTCTCGCTGGGTGCGGTGGCCGGCTTCTTCGCCGTGCCCTACACGATCATCCTGTACCCGATCATCTTCCTCTTCATGGCGCGGCTGTGGTCGGTCAGCCACCGCCACGGCTACGTCACCACCGCCGACTTCGTCCGCGGCCGCTACGACGACCGCCACCTCTCGCTCGCGGTCTCGGTCACCGGGTTCGTCGCGACCATGCCCTACATCGCCCTCCAGCTCGTCGGCATCCAGGCGGTGCTCGAGGTGGCCGGCGTCGGTGGCGGCGACAACATCATCGCCCAGGACGCACCGCTGCTCATCGCCTTCGCGGTGCTCGCGGCCTACACCTACTCCTCGGGCCTGCGGGCCCCGGCGATCATCGCCTTCGTCAAGGACGCGCTGATCTACGTCGTCATCATCGTCGCCGTCATCTACCTGCCCTCGCAGGTCGGCGGCTGGGACGACATCTTCGGCGCGGCCCAGGACAAGATGGCCACGCCCAACCCCGACACGGGCGCGCCGACCGGCTCGTTCATCCCCGGCGACGGCCAGATGTGGGCCTACGCCACGCTCGGCCTCGGCTCGGCGATGGCGCTGTTCATGTACCCGCACTCGGTCACGGCGAGCCTGTCCTCCGGCAGCCGCAACACCATCCGCCGCAACGCCGCGATCCTGCCGGCCTACTCCTTCGTCCTCGGCCTGCTCGCGCTGCTCGGCTGGGTGGCGATCGCCGCCGGCACCGACGTCACCGGTCTCGACGGCGAGAAGAACCCGCAGCTCGTCGTGCCGCAGCTGTTCGAGGACTTCTTCCCCGACTGGTTCGTCGGCGTCGCCTTCGCCGCGATCGCGATCGGTGCGCTCGTGCCGGCCGCGATCATGTCGATCGCGGCCGCCAACACGTTCTCGCGCAACATCTACAAGGAGTGGCTCAAGAAGGACGCCACCCCCCAGCAAGAGGCGAAGGTCTCCAAGCTGATGTCGCTGGTCGTCAAGGCGTTCGCGCTGGTCTTCGTGCTCACCCTCGACAAGCAGAACGCGATCAACTTCCAGCTGCTCGGCGGGATCTGGATCCTGCAGACCTTCCCGGCGATCGTGTTCAGCCTCTACACGCGTTGGTTCCACCGCAAGGCGCTGCTGGCCGGCTGGGCGGTCGGGATGGTCTACGGCACCGTCGAGGCCTACCAGGTCTCCAGCGCCGCCACCGACCACTTCGGCGGCAGCCTCGCCGAGATCCCGGGCCTCGGCGACATGGGCTACATCGCGATCACCGCCTTCGCGCTGAACCTGGTCGTCACCGTGCTGCTCACCGTGCTGCTGCACGCGCTCAAGGTGCCCAACGGCCGGGACGCCACGACCGCCGGCGACTACTACGCCGACGCCGGGGACCCGCGGGTCGACTCCGACCTCGCCGCCGCCGACCCGCTGGCCGTCGAGCCGGACCTCCCCGGGGGCCGCGACGGCGGCGACGCGGGTCCCGCGCGCTGAGCCCGGGCTGTCAGGATCGGGGCGTGAACCCGACCTCCCAGCCCGAGCGGCGCGACGTCGTCGTCCTCGGCTCGACCGGCTCGATCGGCACCCAGGCCCTCGACGTCGTCCGCGACAACCCCGACCGGTTCCGCGTCGTCGGGCTGACCGCCGGCGGCGGCAACCCCGAGCTCTTCGCCGCGCAGGTCGCCGAGTTCGCCCCGGCGTTCTCGGGGCTGGGGGAGGAGGCCTCGACCGAGGCGGCCGGCCGGCCCTGCGACGTCGTCCTCAACGGCATCACCGGAGCCGTCGGGCTCCGTCCGACCCTGGCCGCCCTCGACGCCGGGACGACGCTGGCCCTGGCCAACAAGGAGTCGCTCATCATCGGCGGGCCGCTGGTGCGCGACCGCGCCCGCCCCGGCCAGATCGTGCCGGTCGACTCCGAGCACAGCGCCATCGCCCAGAGCCTGCGGGCCGGCACCGCGGACGAGGTGCGGCGCCTGGTGCTCACCGCCAGCGGCGGGCCGTTCCGCGGGATGACCCGCGAGCAGCTCACCTCGGTCACCCCGGCGCAGGCGCTCGCGCACCCGAACTTCGCCATGGGCAAGGTGATCACCACCAACTCCGCGACCCTGGTCAACAAGGGGCTCGAGGTCATCGAGGCGCACCTGCTCTTCGACGTCCCGCTCGAGCGCATCGACGTCGTCGTCCACCCGCAGCAGCTCATCCACTCGATGGTCGAGTTCGTCGACGGCGCGGTCGTCGCCCAGCTCGGGCTCCCGACGATGCTGGTCCCGATCGCGCTCGGCCTCGGGTGGCCCGACCGGGTGCCCGACGCCGAGAGCCCGATCGACTGGACCCGGGCCGCCGACTGGCGCTTCGAGCCGCTCGACGACACCGCCTTCCCGGCCGTGCGGATCGCCCGTGAGGCCGGCGCGCGGGGCAGCACGGCCCCCGCGGTCTACAACGCCGCCAACGAGGTGTGCGTGGAGGCCTTCCACGACGGCCGGCTGCGGTTCCCCGACATCGTGTCCGTTGTCGAGGACGTGCTGCGGTCCCACGACGTACCCTCGACGCAGACCCTCACCGTCGACGACGTCCTCGCCGCCGACGCGTGGGCGCGCAGCACCGCGCACGAGCTGATCCGGAGTGAGACGTGACCGCCCTGCTGTACCTCCTCGGAGTGGTGATCTTCGTCGCCGCCATCCTCGCCTCGATCGGCCTGCACGAGCTCGGCCACATGATCCCCGCGAAGAAGTTCGGGGGGAAGGTCACCCAGTACTTCATCGGCTTCGGCCCGACCGTGTGGAGCAAGCAGGTCGGCGAGACCGAGTACGGCGTCAAGGCGATCCCGCTCGGCGGCTACGTGAAGATCGTCGGCATGCTGCCGCCGGCCGCCGAGGAGCTGGTCGACTCGGTCGAGGTCGACGCCGAGGGCAACCGCGTCCAGCGGGTCCGCAAGTCCAACACCGGCATGTTCACCCAGCTCATCTCCGACGCCCGCAGCGCCGAGTGGGAGCTGATCCGTCCCGAGGACGGCGACCGGCTCTTCTACAAGATGGCGTGGTGGAAGAAGGTCGTCGTGATGGCCGGCGGGCCCACGGTCAACCTGCTCATCGCCTTCGTGCTGTTCCTGATCGTCTTCTCCACCTACGGCCAGCGCAGCCAGGAGGTCGAGCCCGGCGCACCGGTGGTCGAGACGGTCTCGCAGTGCGTCATCGCCTACACCGGTGAGGGGCCGCTGCGCGACTGCGCGGCCAGCGACCCCGAGAGCCCGGCGCGCGCGGCCGGCCTCGAGCCCGGTGACCAGATCGTCGGCTTCAACGGCGTCGAGGTCACCGGCTGGCAGCAGCTGCGCGACCTGATCGAGGACAACGCCCAGGGCACGGCCTCGATCACCTACGTGCGCGACGGCGCGGAGACCACCGCGCAGACCAGCACCACCGTCACCGCGCGCCCCGGCGACGACGTCGGCGACGCCGTCCGGGAGGTCGGGTTCCTCGGCATCTCGCCGGCCACCCGGATCGTCGTGGAGAAGGGCGGCCCGATCTACACCCTCGACGCGATGGGCACGATGACCGTCGACACCGTCAAGGCGCTGGGCCAGCTGCCGATGAAGGTCTTCGACGTCGGCCAGGCCATCCTCGGCCTCGAGGAGCGGGCCGCCGACAGCCCCGTCAGCATCGTCGGCGGCGGCCGGTTCGCCGGGGAGCAGACCTCCAGCGACGTGCTCGACGTGCAGGAGAAGACCATCTTCCTGCTCACCCTGATCGCCGGGTTCAACCTGTTCATCGGGCTGTTCAACTTCCTGCCGCTGCTGCCCCTCGACGGCGGCCACATCGCCTCCGCCCTCTGGGAGGCCGTGCGCCGCGGCATCGCCCGGCTGCGCCGCAAGCCCGACCCCGGCTACGTCGACGCCGCCAAGCTGCTCCCGATCGCCTACGTCGTGGCCAGCGCCATGCTGGTGATGGGCGTCGTGCTGATCGTCGGCGACATCGTGGTGCCGCTCGACATCTCGGGCTGAGCCACGAGCGAGCGCAAGCCCGGAGGTTGAGCAAGCGAGCGCCAGTCCGGAGGTTGAGCAAGCGAGCGCCAGCGAGCGCCGACGAAACCTCTGGCCCGACGCTGCCTGCCGTCCGCGGTGGGTTGCCCTCGGTGGGCCAGGGGTCTCGACACTCGGGTCGCGGCTTCGTTCCTCAGCCGCGCCGCTTGCTCGACCACCCACGAGCTGACCGTCCTCGCGAGCTCGGACCGTCAGCTCGCCGAAGTGGGGGCGTGCGGGCCCTCGCAGTAGATTGGGGACCATGACCGCGATCAGCCTGGGCATGCCCGCCGCACCACCGCCCGTGCTGGCCCCCCGCCGCCAGACCCGTCAGATCAAGGTCGGCAAGGTGGGGGTCGGGAGCCAGTCGCCGGTCTCGGTGCAGTCGATGACCACGACGGTCACCGCCGACGTGAACGCCACGCTCCAGCAGATCGCCGAGCTCACCGCGACCGGCTGCGACATCGTGCGTGTCGCGTGCCCCGACCAGGTCGACGCGAACGCGCTCGCCGAGATCGCCGAGCACTCGCAGATCCCGGTCATCGCCGACATCCACTTCCAGCCGAAGTACGTCTTCGCGGCCATCGACGCCGGCTGCGCCGCGGTCCGGGTCAACCCGGGCAACATCCGCAAGTTCGACGACCAGGTCAAGGAGATCGCGCGCGCCGCCCAGGACCGCGGCACCTCGATCCGCATCGGCGTCAACGCCGGCTCGCTCGACAAGCGCCTGCTGGAGAAGTACGGCAAGGCCACCCCCGAGGCGCTCGTCGAGAGCGCCGTCTGGGAGGCCGGGCTGTTCGAGGAGCACGGCTTCCGCGACTTCAAGATCTCGGTCAAGCACAACGACCCCGTCGTGATGGTGCGCGCCTACGAGCTGCTGGCCGAGGCCGGCGACTGGCCGCTGCACCTCGGCGTCACCGAGGCCGGGCCGGCCTTCCAGGGCACCATCAAGTCGGCCACCGCCTTCGGTGCCCTGCTGAGCCAGGGCATCGGCGACACGATCCGGGTCTCGCTCAGCGCGCCCCCGGTCGAGGAGGTCAAGGTCGGCATCCAGATCCTGCAGTCGCTCAACCTCCGCGAGCGCCGCCTCGAGATCGTCAGCTGCCCCAGCTGCGGGCGCGCCCAGGTCGACGTCTACACCCTCGCCGAGCAGGTGACCGCCGGCCTCGACGGCCTCGAGGTCCCGCTGCGCGTGGCCGTCATGGGCTGCGTCGTCAACGGCCCCGGCGAGGCCCGCGAGGCCGACCTCGGCGTCGCCTCCGGCAACGGCAAGGGCCAGATCTTCGTCAAGGGCGAGGTCATCAAGACCGTGCCCGAGTCGCAGATCGTGGAGACCCTCATCGAGGAGGCCATGCGCATCGCCGAGGGCATGGAGGCCGTCGAGGGTGCCGGCGCCCAGGTCTCTGTCTCGGGCTGATCCACCCCAGGGGTGGGACGGCGGCGCCAGGCGCGCCGATGCGACCCCACGTCGCTAGGGTTGCCGCGTGCCAACCAGTCGCCACGGGGTCAGGGTCCTCGGCCCCGCCGACCTGGAGGCGTTCCTCGCCCTGGCCGGGCGCGACCCGGTGACCAACGTGTTCGCGCTGTACCGGGCGCGGACCACCAGCCTGGAGCCGCGCTGGCTCGGCGGTGAGATGTGGGGTCGCTACGCCGACGGCGAGCTGGTGGCGGCCTGCCACGTCGGTGCCAACCTGGTGCCGATCGAGGCCACCGACGACGACGCGCGCGCGTTCGCCGAGCGGGCGCTGACCCGCAGCCGCACCGCAACCACGATCGTGGGGCCGCACGAGGCCGTGCGCACCTTCTGGAACGCCGTCGCCGGCTCCTGGGGCCGGCCGCGTGAGTCGCGGTGGATGCAGCCCCACCTGGTCATCGACGGCCCGCCGGCCGTGGAGCCCGACCCGCTCGTGCGGCGCACCGAGCGCGGCGACCTGCCCGTGCTCTACCCGGCGTGCGTCGCCATGTACACCGAGGAGGTCGGCGTCTCGCCGGAGCTCGGCGGCACCGGCGACCTCTACCGCGCCCGGGTCACCCAGCTGATGTCGCGCGGCTGGTCCTTCGCCCGCTTCGAGCAGGGCCAGCTGGTGTTCAAGGCCGAGGTCGCCTGCGCCACCGACGACGCCGCCCAGATCCAGGGCGTCTGGGTGCCGCCGGAGCACCGCGGGAAGGGGCTGGCCACCGCCGGGATGGCCGCCGTCGTCGAGATCGTGCGCGCCGAGATCGCCCCCACCGTCTCGCTCTACGTCAACGAGTGGAACCACCCCGCGCGCCGCGCCTACCGCCGCGCGGGGTTCCGGGAGTCCACCCGGTTCTCCACCGTCATGTGGTGACACCCCGGACGCCGCGGCGCGACGACGCGACGGCACGACGCCCGGGGAACTGATTGGTTGCCGCGCGATCGCGACCCGTAGCCTGCACCTCATGATTCTCCGGATGTCGTCCCTGTTCGTGCGCACGCTGCGTGACGACCCCGCGGACGCCGAGGTCCCGAGCCACCGGCTCCTCGTGCGTGCCGGCTACATCCGGCGCGCCGCGCCCGGGATCTACTCCTGGCTGCCGCTGGGGCTCAAGGTCCTGCGCAAGGTCGAGGACGTCATCCGGGCCGAGATGGACGGCATCGGCGCCCAGGAGCTCAGCTTCCCCGCGCTGCTGCCGCGCGAGCCCTACGAGGCGACCGGGCGCTGGACGGAGTACGGCGACGGCATCTTCCGCCTCAAGGACCGCAAGGACGGCGACTACCTCCTCGGTCCCACGCACGAGGAGATGTTCACCCTGGTGGTCAAGGACCTCTACTCCTCCTACAAGGACCTGCCGCTCTCGCTCTACCAGATCCAGACCAAGTACCGCGACGAGGCGCGGCCCCGCGCCGGGCTGCTGCGCGGGCGCGAGTTCACCATGAAGGACTCCTACTCCTTCGACGTCAGCGACGCCGGCCTCGAGCAGAGCTACCAGCGCCACCGCGACGCCTACGTGCGGATCTTCGACAAGCTCGGCTTCGACTACGTCATCGTCAAGGCCACCGCGGGGGCGATGGGTGGGTCGAAGTCGGAGGAGTTCCTGGCCCGCGCCGCCGTCGGCGAGGACACCTACGTGCGCTGCACGAGCTGCGACTACGCCGCCAACGTCGAGGCCGTCGAGGTCCGCCCGCCCGCGCCCGTCGCCCACGACGACGCGCCGGCCTCCCACGTCGAGGCCACGCCCGACACCCCGACCATCGCGACCCTCGTCGACCACCTCAACGCCGCCTTCCCCCGCGAGGACCGGCCCTGGACGGCCGGCGACACGCTCAAGAACGTGCTCGTCGTCCTCAAGCACCCCGACGGCACCCGCGAGCCGGTGGCGATCGGCGTCCCCGGCGACCGCGAGGTCGACCAGAAGCGGCTCGACGGGCAGCTCGAGCCGATCGAGGTGGAGCCGTTCGACGAGACGGAGTTCGCCCGGCACCCCGCGCTGGTCAAGGGCTACATCGGCCCCGGCGTGCTGGGGGAGGGCAACGCCACTGGCATCCGGTACCTCGTCGACCCCCGCGTCGTCGAGGGCACCCGCTGGGTCACCGGCGCCGACGCGCCGGGCAGCCACGTCCTCGACCTGGTCGTGGGCCGCGACTTCACCCCCGACGGCACCGTCGAGGCCGCCGAGGTCCGCGACGGCGACCCCTGCCCGAACTGCGACACCGGCACCCTCGAGACCGCCCGGGGCATCGAGATGGGCCACGTCTTCCAGCTCGGCCGCAAGTACGCCGACGCCCTCGACCTGCGCGTGCTCGACGAGAACGGCAAGCTCGTCACCGTGACGATGGGCTCCTACGGCATCGGCGTGACCCGCGCGGTCGCCGCGATCGCCGAGGACACCCTCGACGACGTCGGGCTGTGCTGGCCCCGCAACGTCGCGCCCGCCGACGTCCACCTCGTGGCCACCGGCCGCGACGAGGCCGTCTTCGCCGCGGCCGAGGAGATCGCCCGCGAGCTCGACGCGGCCGGGGTCCAGGTGCTCTTCGACGACCGCGCCGGCAAGATCAGCCCCGGCGTGAAGTTCAAGGACGCCGAGCTGATCGGCGTCCCGACGATCGTCGTGGTCGGCAAGGGCCTGGCCGACGGCGTCGTCGAGGTCAAGGACCGGCGCTCCGGCGAGCGGGAGGACGTCGCGACCACCGCGATCGTCGACCACCTGGTCGCCCTGGTCCGCTCCTGATGGCGACCGCGGCGGTCGAGGCCGTCGTCTTCGACTGGGGCGGCACCCTGACCCGGTGGCACGACGTCGACTTCCACGCCGAGTCGCTCGCGCTGGTGCAGGCCGTGGTCGACGTCGGCCACGACCCGGACGTGGCCCGCGAGCGGCTGCACCGCGCCGGCGACGTCATCTGGGGCCGCAGTCGCGACCACCAGCGCAGCGCCACGGTGGCCGACCTGTTCGTGGAGGCCGGCCTCGAGCACGACCCCGCGCTGCTCGCGGCCTACTACGAGTTCTGGGAGCCGCACACGCTCACCGACCCCGAGGTCGCCCCGCTGTGGACCGGGCTGCGCGAGCGCGGCATCAAGGTGGGCGTGCTCTCCAACACGATCTGGCCGCGCGCGGTCCACGAGGGCTTCTTCGAGCGCGACGGCGTCCGCCACCTGATCGACGGCGACGTCTACACCAGCGAGATCCCGTGGACGAAGCCGTCCCCGCGGGCGTTCGCGGCCGCGCTCGACGCCGTCGGCGCGACCGACCCGGCCCGCTGCGTCTACGTCGGCGACCGGCTCTTCGACGACGTCTGGGGGGCCCAGAACGCCGGGCTGCGGGCGATCCACGTGCCGCACAGCACCATCCCGGCCTCGCAGGTCGGGCACACCGAGGGCGTGCCGGACGCCGTGGCGCACCGGATCGCCGACGTGCTCGACATCGTGGCGGGCTGGTAGCCGCTCGTCGCGGTGGGCTCAGGTCTCGCCGAAGCCGTCGGCCACCAGCGCGCTGACCGCACGCACGGCGGCCTCCGCGTCGGCGCCGGTGGCGGAGACCACGACCTCGGCGCCCTGGGCGGCGCCCAGCGTCATCAGCTCCAGCGAGCTGGCGGCGTCGGCGCTGCGCCCATCGTGGGTGATCCTCACCTCGGCGTCCAGCTCGCCGACGGCGGTCGCGAGGAGCGCGGCCGGGCGCGCGTGCAGGCCCTGCGGGTTCGTCAGCACGAGCCGGACCCCGTCGCCGGCCCCGTCGGTGAGCCCGTCGGTGAGCCCGTCGCCGAGCCCGTGATCCTCCGCCGGGGCCAGGGCGAGGATCTTGGGGCGCAGCGCGTCCTCGGCCTCGGCCGCCACCGTGGCGAGGTCGGCACCCCCGGCGGCACGGACGACGGCGGCGACCAGGCCCTCGACCAGCGGCGCGCCGCTCAGCCGCACCTCGTGACCCTCGGGCGGGCTCAGCTCGAGGGCCAGCTCGGCGCTCAGCACCGCGGACCCGAGGTCCATCAGCACCAGGACGCCGTCGGGCGACGCCGCGGTCCCGAGCGCGGTGGCCACCTCGGTCGCGTCGGTGCCCAGCCGCCGTCGGCGGTGCCCGCGGCCACCGCGACGACGGGTCCGCCGTCCGGGACCATCTGGGCGGCCAGGTCGACGGCCGCCGCGGCCAGCGCGGCGCTGTGGGAGACGACCACGATCCCGATCACGGGTCGGCCGGCGGGTCGGCCGGTGGGTCGGCCAGCGCCCGGGCCAGCGCCTCGACGAGCAGGGTCGCCGAGGCCGAACCCGGGTCGACGTGACCGATGCTGCGCTCCCCGAGGTAGCTGGCCCGGCCCTTGAGAGCCTGCATCGGCTCGGTCGCGTCGCGCCCCCTCGCCGCCGCGTCGGCGGCGGCCCGGACGGCCCCGGCCGCGTCGGCCCCGTCGGCGAGCGCCGCGTCGAGGGCCTCGAGCGCGGGGCCGAGCGCGTCGTACATGGTCTTGTCGCCGAGGTCGGCCTTGCCGCGGGCGACCACGCCCTCCACGCCCGCCCGGAGCACCGCGGCGAGGCCGGCGACGTCGAACTCGGTCGCGTTGTCGGCGGCGGCGCCGGCGCGGAGGAAGAACGTGCCGTACAGCGGCCCGCTCGCGCCCCCGACCGAGGTCACCAACGTCATCCCGACCTTCTTGAGCAGGGCGCCGACGGAGTCCGGTGGCGGCTGCACGGCGGCCATCACCGCGTCCATGCCGCGGACCAGGTTGGAGCCGTGGTCGGCGTCGCCGATGGCGGAGTCGAGCTCGGTGAGGTGGGCGCCGTGCTCGTGGACGGCGTCGCGGAAGGCCGCGAGCCAGCCGACGAGCTGGTCCTGGGTGACGGTGCCGGCCATCAGACCCCCCACCGCAGCCCGGAGGTGTCGACCGGTGCGTCCCACAGCCGCAGCAGGTCGTCGTCGGCGCCGAGCACGGTGAGCGAGGCGCCGGCCATGTCGAGGGAGGTGATGTAGTTGCCGACCAGGCGGCGCGCCACCGGCACGCCGGCGTCGGCGAGCAGCCGGGCCACCTCGCCGTAGAGCACGTAGAGCTCGATGAGCGGGGTGCCGCCCATGCCGTTGAGCATCACCACGGCGGGGGAGCCGGTGAAGTCGCGGTCGGCGAGAACCGACTCGACCAGCAGCGCGGCCACCTCGGAGGCCGGTGCCAGCGGCACCCGGCGCCGGCCCGGCTCGCCGTGGATGCCGACGCCGACCTCCATCTCGTCCTCGGGGAGGTCGAAGGTCGGCTTGCCGGCCGCGGGCACCGTGCAGCTGGTGAGGGCGATGCCCATCGACCGGCCGGCGTCGTTGACCCGCTGCGCGAGCGCGACCACGGCGTCGAGGTCCTGGCCCTCCTCGGCGGCGGCGCCGACGATCTTCTCGAGCAGGACGGTCAGGCCGACGCCACGTCGTCCGGCCGTGTAGGTGGAGTCCTGGACGGCGACGTCGTCGGCGGTGACGACGGTCTCGACCCGCACCCCGGAGTCGGCAGCCGCGAGCTCGCCGGCCATCTCGAAGTTCATCACGTCGCCGGTGTAGTTCTTCACGACGTGGAGCACGCCGGCCCCGCGGTCCACGGCCGCGGTCGCCTCGGCCACCTGGTCGGGGGTCGGGGAGGTGAAGACCTCGCCGGCGCACGCGGCGTCCAGCATGCCGGGACCGACGAACCCCCCGTGCAGCGGCTCGTGGCCCGACCCACCGCCGGAGATGATCGCCACCCGGCCGTCCTGCTTCGGCTCGGCGCGGTAGATCACCCGGTGCTGGTGGTCGACCCGGAGCTCCGGGTGGGCCGCCTCGATGCCGCGCAGGGCGTCGGCGAGCACGTTCGCCGGGTCGTTGATGAGCTTCTTCATGGTCTCGGTCCTCCGAACTCGGCGTCGACGTCGTCGGCGCTGCGATTCCCCTACGAGCAACGAACCGGAACCTGGTCCCCGCCGCAACCCCTGGACGCCGTCATCGTCGGCTGCACGTTCCTGCAACCCGCCGTGCCCGCCCGGGTCGACCGTCGAGCCGGGCGCCGAGGTGATTGCAGGTTTGTGCATTGCAGACTTGTGATGATCCGCCGTCGTGTCCTCGGGGGCCTCCGCTGTTGCAGACTTCTGCACGAAGGGTTCTCCACCGACTCGGGTCGGCTCCCTCCGACGGCCGCTGTCCCAGGCCGCCAGCAGTCCGCGTACTCATCCTTCCGGGGAGCATCTCGGGAGTTCCCCGGAAGATGAGTTCGCGGACTGGCTGCGTTTTCGGCCCGGTCGCCCGGTCAGCGACCGGGGGAGGGGCGGGGGCTCCCGCCCAGCGCGAGCTCGCGCCGCGCCGAGTCGAGGAGCGCCCCGACCGCCCAGCTCCGCTGCTCGCCCGGGGTGCTGGCCACCAGGTAGCCGTACGTCGTGCCGCAGGCCCGCTCGACCCGCAGGGCCTCGCCGCGGATGGCGGCGCTGTCGCCGGTGACCACCCCCGGCAGGTCGTAGGACGCCGCGGCCGCCACCGGCTCGGCGCCCCCGGCGAGCACGAACCGGGTGAGCTCGTCGCGCCGGGCGCGGTGCACGTCGTAGGAGGTGCGCAGCGCCTCGTAGAGCGTCGGGTCCGCCGAGGCCGACGTCTGGGCGCCGAGGTAGCCGCCGACGAAGAGGGCGGCGTGCTCGGCGGCCAGGGTGGTCTGCAGCGCGTCGAGGTAGGTCACAGCACGCTCCGGTGCTGGGCGACCGAGGCGGCCATCGAGGCGAGCAGGCGGGCCAGCGCGCCGCTGTCGGCGCGGACGGCGAGGCCGACCAGCGCCTGCTCGAGGGTCTCCTCGGCCACCGCGACGCGGCGGCGGGCACGTCGCACGGGCTCGCCGCCGACGGCGAACCTGCCGCTCGTGGGGCGCAGCCCGCCGAGCTCCCCGGCGTGGGCGCGGTGCAGCCGCACCAGCGGGGCCAGCGCCTCGGCCAGGGGCGGGTGGGCGCGGGCGTTGGTCTGGGCCGTCCGGTGCGCCACCGACAGCGCGAGCGCGGCCTGCTCGACCAGGGCCGCGTCGGTGTCGGCGTCGGTGTCGGCGGACCCGCTGCCGCCGGGGTCGGGGACCGCGCCGTCGGACGGGCTCGTCGTCGGCGTGATCGTGGGGTCGCCCGACGACGGGTCGAGGGACCCGATCGAGCAGCCGGCGGTCCCGAGCACGGTCACGCCGACGACGGCGCGGCGAGTCACGAGGGCAGGACGCGGCGGCACCGGGCGACGATATCCCGGGACCTCGCGGCCGACGGCGCCGACACCGCCCCGGGGCCGGCCATGCCCTACGCTGAGAGACCGGCACCACCGCTCGACACAACAGCACAGGAGGTCGCGAGGATGTCCGCCACGCAGGCGTTGTCCAGCCGCATCGAAGCAGGACTCACCGACCCCCTGGCCGAGCTCGGGCTCGACCTCGAGGCCGTCGAGGTCACCCCGGCCGGCAAGCGCCGCGTCGTGCGCGTCGCGGTCGACCAGGACGGCGGCGTCACCATGGACGACGTCGCCGACGCGACCCGCCGCGTCGCCGAGGTCCTGGACGGCGACCTCGCCGAGGCGATGGGGCAGCAGCCCTACACCCTCGAGGTCACCTCGCGCGGCGTGGACCGCCCGCTCACGCTGCCGCGTCACTGGCGCCGCAACGCCGACCGCCTGGTCAAGGTCACCCTCGTCGAGGGCGGCACCGTGACCGGGCGCATCGGCGCCAGCGACGACGACCCCGACGGAGCCGTCGTGCTCGACGTCGACGGGGACGAGACCCGCCTGCCGTACGCCGACGTCGCCAGGGCGCTGGTGCAGATCGAGTTCAACCGCAAGGGTCCGGCCGACGAGCCGGACATCGAGGAGGACGAGCACTGATGGACATCGACCTGAGCATCCTGCGAATGCTGGAGCGCGAGAAGGAGATCAAGTTCGAGGTCCTCGTCGAGGCCATCGAGCAGGCCCTCCAGACGGCGTACCTGAGGTCGCCCGGGGCCCACGAGCAGGCCCGCGTCGAGCTCGACCGCAAGACCGGGCACGTCACCGTGCTCGCCGCCGAGCTCGACGACGACGGCGAGAAGGTCGGGGAGTTCGACGACACCCCCGCCGGGTTCGGCCGGATCGCCGCGACCACCGCGAAGCAGATCATGATGCAGCGGCTGCGCGACGCCGAGGACGAGATCAAGTTCGGTGAGTTCTCCGGCAAGGAGGGCGACCTGATCTCCGGGATCATCCAGCAGGGCCGCAACCCCGACGACGTCCTGGTCGACCTGGGTCGCCTCGAGGCGCTGCTGCCCGTCAGCGAGCGGGTGCCCGGCGAGAGCTACAGCCACGGCACCCGCATCAAGTGCCTCGTGCTCTCGGTGCGCAAGGGGATGCGCGGACCGCAGGTCACCCTGACCCGCTCGCACCCCAACCTGGTCAAGAAGCTCTTCGCGCTCGAGGTGCCCGAGATCGCCAGCGGCCAGGTCGAGATCTCCGCGATCGCCCGCGAGGCCGGCCACCGCACCAAGATCGCGGTCCGCTCGACCGCCCCCGGCATCAACGCCAAGGGCGCCTGCATCGGCCCGATGGGGCAGCGGGTGCGCAGCGTGATGCACGCGCTGAACGAGGAGAAGATCGACATCGTCGACTGGTCCGACGACCCCGCGCGGCTCGTCTCCAGCGCGCTGTCGCCCGCCCAGGTCAAGAGCGTCGAGATCGTCGACCTCGCCGCCCGCTCGGCGAAGGTCGTCGTCCCGTCGTTCCAGCTGTCGCTGGCGATCGGCAAGGAGGGCCAGAACGCCCGCCTCGCCGCCCGCCTCACCGGGTGGCGCATCGACATCCACGGTGACGAGGAAGAGGCGCCGCGGCGCTGACCCGCGCCCGACCCCGCGTCGACCCCGCGCCGACGCCTGCGCGACGCCGACGTGACGCCGACGTGACGCCGTCATTCGGGCCCGGTCGTGCCCGGTTCGGAGTACGGGCCGGAGTTGGCTAGACTGGGAGCGGTGGTCCAACGATCGTCGTCCCTCGTGCGCACGGAGCCTGTCCGCACGTGCGTGGGATGTCGGCAGCGGGCCGCCAAGCGCGAGTTGTTGCGGGTGACCGCCGGCGCGGACGCAGGTGGCCACCCGGCCGTCGTGCCCGATCCGACAGCCACCGCACCCGGCCGGGGGGCACACGTGCACCCCACCACCGAGTGCTACGAGCTCGCGGTGCGCCGGAGGGCGTTCGGGAGGGCACTGCGTGCCGACCCGGGCCTCTCCAGCGTGCCGGTGAGGGACCACGTCGCAGCCGCGCAGGACGCAGCAACCAGCAGATGACCATCCACCACAGGGAACTGGAGCAGCAGCTCATGAGCACTCGATGAGTACTTCCCGATGAGTTTGCAACACCACCACTGAGGCTCGGTCACCGCACAATTCGCCCACCAGGGCACGCGGGTCGAGCCATGAAGGAGAATTGTGGCTAAGACCCGCGTACACGAGCTCGCCAAGGAGTTCGGCGTCGAGAGCAAGTTCGTTCTCGAGAAGTTCAAGGAGATGGGCGAGTTCGTCAAGTCGGCGAGCTCCACCGTCGAGCTGCCTGCGGAGATGCGTTTCCGCAAGGAGGTCGGCGCCTCCCTCAAGGCCGCGCCCGCGGCCCCCGCCGAGGCTGCGCCGTCCGCGCCGGCCCCGGCGTCGTCCGGTGCCGCCCCTCGAGCGGCCCGCGGCCGGGCGCCCGTCCCGGCCCCAAGCCCGGTCCGAAGGCCCCGGCCCCGTGGCCGAGCCGGTCGTCGAGACCCCGGCCCCCGCGCCGGTCACCCCGGCCCCCGCCGTCGAGCCGGCCGCCCCGGTCGCCCCGGCGGCCGTCGAGCCGGCAGCCGCCGAGCCGGCCGCCCCCGCGGCACCCGCCGCGTCGGCGTCCCCGTCCGCCCGGCCAAGCCGTCCCCGACGCCCAAGGCCCCGGCCCCGCGTCCGGTCGGCAAGCCCGGCGGCACCCCGCGCCCGGGCAACAACCCGTTCTCGTCCAACCAGGGCATGGGACGCCGTCCCGCGGCCCCGCGCCCCGACGCCGCCGGCGACGCCCCCGCGGGCACCGGTACCGGCACCGGTGCCGGGACCGGCGCTGGTGAGAACCGTCCGCCGCGGCCCCCGTCGGCTCGCGACGGCGGCGCCCCCGGGCGTCCCGGCATGCCGCGCCCGAACCCGGCGATGATGCCGAAGTCCCCGGCCGCGTTCGGCAACGGCCCCGGTGGCCGTGGCCCCGGTGGTCCGGGCGGTCCCGGTCGTCCCGGTGCCCCCGGTCGCGGAGCCCCGGGTCGCCCCGGTGCCCCCGGTCGCGGTGGCCCCGGCGGTGGTCCCGGCGGTGCCGGTGCCGGCGCTCCCGGTCGCCCCGGCGGCTTCGCCGGTGGCGGTCGCCCCGGCGGCGGTCGTCCCGGCCAGCGCGGCCAGACCCAGGGTGCCTTCGGTCGCCCCGGTGGTCCGTCGCGTCGCGGTCGCAAGTCGAAGCGCGCTCGTCGCCAGGAGTTCGAGGCCATGGAGGCCCCGACCCTGGGCGGGATGCGCGTCCGCAAGGGCAACGGCGAGACCGTGCGCCTGGCGCGCGGCGCGTCGCTGACCGACTTCGCCGACAAGGTGGGGGTCGACGCGGCCCAGCTCGTGCAGATGCTGTTCCACCTCGGCGAGATGGTCACCGCCACGGAGTCCGTCAACGACGCCACGCTGGAGGTGCTCGGCGAGGAGCTCAACTACAACATCGAGATCATCTCGCCCGAGGACGAGGACCGCGAGCTGCTCGGGTCCTTCGACCTCGAGTTCGGCTCCGACGAGGGCGACGACACCGACCTGGTCATCCGGCCGCCGGTCGTGACCGTGATGGGTCACGTCGACCACGGAAAGACCAAGCTCCTCGACGCCCTGCGTGGCGCCAACGTCGTCGACAAGGAGGCCGGTGGCATCACCCAGCACATCGGTGCCTACCAGGTCGCGACCGACGTCGACGGCAACGAGCGTCGCATCACGCTCATCGACACCCCGGGTCACGAGGCGTTCACCGCCATGCGTGCCCGTGGTGCCCAGGCCACCGACATCGCGATCCTCGTGGTCGCGGCTGACGACGGCGTCATGCCGCAGACGGTCGAGGCGCTCAACCACGCCAAGGCCGCCGGCGTCCCGATCGTCGTCGCGGTCAACAAGATCGACAAGCCCGACGCCGACCCGACCAAGGTCCGCGGCCAGCTGACCGAGTACGGCCTGGTGCCCGAGGAGTACGGCGGCGACGCGATGTTCGTCGACGTCTCGGCCAAGTCCGAGCTCAACCTCGACAAGCTGCTCGAGGCCGTCGTCCTCACCGCCGACGCCTCGCTCGACCTGCGGGCCAACCCGACGCAGGACGCGCAGGGTCTCGTGGTCGAGGCCCACCTCGACCGTGGTCGCGGCCCCGTGGCCACGATCCTGGTCCAGCGCGGCACGCTGCGCGTCGGTGACTCGATCGTCGCCGGCGCGGCCTACGGCCGGGTGCGCGCGATGCTCGACGAGCACGGTCAGGAGATCACCGAGGCCGACCCCGGTCGTCCGGCGATGGTCCTCGGTCTCAGCTCGGTGCCCGGTGCGGGTCAGAACTTCCTCGTCGTCGACGACGACCGGATGGCCCGCCAGATCGCCGAGAAGCGCGAGTCGCGCCAGCGTGCGGCCATGCAGGCCAAGCGCAACGTGCGTCGCACGCTCGAGGACTTCATGGCCTCCATGGAGAAGGGCGCGAGCCAGGAGCTCAACCTCATCCTCAAGGGCGACGTGTCCGGTTCGGTCGAGGCGCTCGAGGACGCCCTGTCGCAGATCGACGTCGGCGACGAGGTCAGCATCCGCGTCATCGACCGCGGTGTCGGTGCGATCACCGAGACCAACGTCGACCTGGCGGCCGCCTCCGACGCGATCATCATCGGCTTCAACGTCCGCCCGCAGGGCAAGGCGACCGAGATGGCCGACAAGGAGGGCGTGGAGATCCGGTACTACACCGTCATCTACCAGGCCATCGACGAGATCGAGGCCGCCCTCAAGGGCATGCTCAAGCCGGAGTTCGAGGAGTCGACCCTGGGCCAGGCGGAGATCCGTGCGATCTTCTCCAGCTCCAAGATCGGCAAGATCGCCGGCTGCATGGTCACCGGTGGTGTCATCCGACGCAACGCCAAGGTCCGGGTCCTGCGCGACAACAAGGTGGTGGCCGACAACCTCGACCTCGCCTCGCTGAAGCGCGAGAAGGACGACGCCTCCGAGGTCCGCGAGGGCTTCGAGTGCGGTCTGGTGCTGCGCAACTTCCAGGACATCAAGGAAGGCGATGTCGTGGAGGCCTTCGAGATGCGCGAGATCCCCCGGAGCTGACCCGCTCCCCGTCCGCAAGCGGCTCCGCCTCCTGGCGGGGCCGCTTGCGGCGTTCGGGCCGCCGGACCCACCGGCGCGCCCACCGCGTCCGGCCCGTCGTGGCGGGCCGGAGCACCACCGACGTCCCGCCCTGCTCCGTGCAGCGGCGGTCTGAGAAAGTAGGCAGCATGACCAGCCCCCGCGTCCGGAAGATCGCCGACCGCATCCAGGTGATCGTGGCCGAGATGCTCGAGCGACGGATCAAGGATCCGCGGCTCGGGTTCGTGACCATCACCGACGTCCGGCTCACCGGCGACGGGCAGCAGGCCTCGATCTTCTACACCGTGCTCGGGGGCGAGGAGGAGATGGCCGGCACGGCCGTGGCCCTCGAGTCCGCCAAGGGCATCCTGCGCTCCGAGGTCGCCAAGCAGCTCGGCACCCGCATCGTCCCGACCCTGTCGTTCTTCCACGACGCGCTGCCCGACGAGGCCCGCGCGCTCGAGGAGGTCCTGGCCCGCGCGAAGGCCCAGGACGACGCCGTCGCCGCCGCCCGTGGCTCGGCCTACGCCGGCGAGGAGGACCCGTACAAGAAACCGCGGGTCATCGGCGAGGACGACGAGGACGACGAGGACGACGGGGACGAGGGCGACGAGGAGCTCGACGAGGCTCCCGCCGAGGACGACGCCGCCGAGGACGACGGCCCGAGGTGACCGCTCCCGGTCTCGTCGTCGTCGACAAGCCGGGCGGGATCACCTCGCACGGCGTCGTCTCCCGGATCCGCCGGCTCGCCGGCACCCGCAAGGTCGGCCACGCCGGCACGCTCGACCCGATGGCCACCGGCGTGCTCGTGCTCGGCGTCGACCGGGCCACCCGGCTGCTCGGGCACCTGATGCTCACCGAGAAGCGCTACGACGCCACGATCCGGCTCGGGGTCACCACGAGCACCGACGACGCCGAGGGCGAGGTCGTCGCCACCGCCGACGCCTCCCGGGTCGCCGAGCTGACCGCGGACGCCGTCCGCGAGGCGCTGGCGGCGTTCGTCGGCCCGATCGACCAGGTCCCCACCGCCGTCTCGGCCATCAAGGTCGACGGCAAGCGCGCCTACCAGCGGGTCCGCGACGGCGAGGAGGTCGAGCTCAAGCCGCGCCGCGTGACCGTGCACGACCTCGTCGTCCACGACGTCCGGCTCGGCGCCGAGGTGCCCGAGCTCACCGTGTCGGTGCGCTGCTCCAGCGGCACCTACATCCGCGCCATCGCCCGCGACGCGGGGGAGCGGCTCGGGGTCGGCGGGCACCTGACGTCGCTGCGCCGCACGGCGGTGGGCCCCTTCGACCTCGGCACCTCCCGCACCCTCGAGCAGCTCGACGACGAGTACTCGATCATCCCGATCGCCCAGGCGGCCCGGGCGACGTTCCCGGGCGTCGACCTCGACGAGGCCGAGGCGGTCGACGTCCGCGTCGGACGCCGGATCGAGCGCGAGCTGGGCGGGCTCAGCGCCGTCTTCGCCCCCGACGGTGAGTTCCTCGCCCTCTACGAGCCGCGCGACCAGGGCGCGCGGCCGGTCGCCGTCTTCGTGTGAGGGCGCCGTAGGCTCTGCGACGTGACGATCTGGCGCTCCTTCGAGGAGATCCCGGCCGACCTCGCCGCCTCCGCCGTCACCATCGGCAACTTCGACGGCGTCCACCGCGGCCACCGGGCGGTGATCGCGCGCGCCCGCGAGCGCGCCGACGCCCTCGGCGTGCCCCTCGTGGCGGTCACCTTCGACCCGCACCCCATGGCGGTGCTGCGGCCCGACCACGCCCCGACGATGCTGACCACCCTCGAGGAGCGCGCCGTCCTGCTCGCCGACGTCGGCGTCGACCACGTCCTGGCCCTGCCCTTCGACATGGCGATGGCCGCCTGGACCCCGCAGGAGTTCGTCGACCGGGTGCTCGTCGAGGACCTGCGCGCCCGCGCGGTCGTGGTGGGTGCCAACTTCCGCTTCGGGCACCGGGCCGCCGGCGACGTCGCGTTCCTCGTCGCCGCCGGGCAGGCCGCTGGCTTCGAGGCCGTGGGCGTCGAGCTCGACGGCGGACCGCAGGTCTGGTCCTCCACCTACGTCCGCACCTGCCTGGCCGCCGGTGACGTCGCCGGCGCCGCCGAGGCCCTCGGCCGGCCGTTCAGCGTCCACGGCGTCGTCGTGCAGGGTGACCAGCGCGGTCGCGAGCTGG
The DNA here is from genome assembly GCF_005954645.2 of Nocardioides sp. S-1144. NCBI lineage: Bacteria > Bacillati > Actinomycetota > Actinomycetes > Propionibacteriales > Nocardioidaceae > Nocardioides > Nocardioides dongxiaopingii. The sequence continues at coordinate 2,975,360 of NZ_CP040695.2, read as the reverse complement.
GCTACCCGACGGCCAACGTGCCCACCGACGGGCTCACCGCGGCCCCGGCCGACGGCGTCTACGCCGGCTGGCTGCGGCGCGTCGACTCCGGCGAGACGTTCCCGACCGCGATCAGCGTCGGCACCAACCCCACCTTCGACGGCGACCGCTACCGCCGCGTCGAGGGCTACGTCCTCGACCGGACCGACCTCGAGCTGTACGGCGTCGAGGTCGAGGTCTCCTTCGTCGCCCGGTTGCGGGGGATGGTCGCCTTCGACGGGATCGACGCCCTCGTGGAGCAGATGGCCGACGACGTCCGGCGGGCCCGCGAGGTCCTCGGTGCCTGACGGCGCCGCCCCACCGGCGGTCGCGGAGGCCGAGCGCTGGTTCCAGGCCCACGGCCTGTCCTACTTCGTGCCCGACGTGCGCGACGCCGTCCGGGCCGGCCTGCGGCCGCGGCGCTTCCTCCCGCCGCTGCTCGGCGTGGCCCTGCTGGCCGTCGGGGTCGGGGTGCTGCTGGCGTGGCTCTCCGACGAGGTCACCGCCGCTCCCGCGGTCATCGTCTCCTTCGCGGGCATCGGCGCGCTGGGCTACGCCCTCACCGCCCTGCGCGCGCAGGGCATCGTGGTGTGGGCGCTGAACCACACCTTCGGCAGCCTGCGGGTGCTGGTGCCGATGGTGAGCCGGGCGCTGCCGCTCCTGCTGGTCTTCGTGACGTTCCTGTTCATCAACGCCGAGGCGTGGCAGATGACGGCCAACCTCAAGCCCGGCATCCTCTGGACCGTCGTGCTGCTGCTGACCGCGCTCGCGGTGCTCTTCCTGCTCGTCCGGCTGCCCGAGGAGGTGGACCGGGTCGACGACGCCGTCGACGAGGAGTTCCTGCGCCGGACCACGCGCGGCACGCCGCTCGAGGCGGACGCCGTCCGGCTCGTCGAGGAGGGCCGCGACCCGGCGGCGAACGCCCAGGTCGCGGGTTACGACCGCTGGAACCTGATCCTGGTGCTGCTGGTCGTGCAGATCGGCCAGGTGCTGCTGCTGGCCGTCACGGTCTTCTGCTTCTTCCTGCTCTTCGGTTCGCTCGTGATGACCGTGGACGTGCAGAACGCCTGGACCGGTCTCGACGGCGGGGTCGACAGCTTCTCGTTCCTGCCGACGCTCTCCTACGAGCTGCTCAAGGTGTCGCTGTTCCTCGCCGCGTTCTCCGGGCTCTACTTCACCGTCTCGGCGGTCACCGACGACACCTACCGCAGCCAGTTCTTCGCGGCGGTCACCGAGGAGCTCGAGCGCGCCGTCGGCATGCGCGCGGTCTACCTCACCCTGCGCGTCGACGACGCCGCCCACCGCAGCTGACCAGCGGCGGGGAACGCCGGGGCCAGGACCGCCCGGTGCGGCGTCGCCGCGGCCGGGTGGTCCTGGCGGTGGGTCACTCGGCGTCGAGGTCCTTCTCGACCAGCGCCGCGATGGCGTCGACGTCGGCCTGGTTGTCGCCGGAGACCTCGATGGTGTCGCCGTTGCCGGCGCCGAGGGTCATGATCAGCAGCGACGAGCCGGCGTCGACGGGCTCCTCGCCGGGGACGCCGATGAGCACGTCGGAGTCGAGCTCGCCGGCCGCCTCGCTGATGATCGCGGCGGGACGGGCGTGGAGGCCGACGGCCGAGCCGACGGTGACGGTCCTGGTGGGCATGGGTTCTCCTGGTGGTGGTGGGTGAGGGAGCTGCTGGGTCAGGGGGTCACGCCACGGGCGCGGGGGCCTTGGCGGTGGACTTGAGGGCGATCACGGCGGCCGCACCGACGAGGACGCCGGCAGCGAGGGCGATCAGGAACCCCAGCACGCCGTCGACGGCGAACAGCACGAAGATACCTCCGTGCGGGGCGCGGACGCTGACCTCCATGAGCTCCGACAGCCCGCCGGTGACGGCCGACCCGAGCATCATCGCCGGGATCACGCGCAGCGGGTCGGCGGCCGCGAACGGGATCGCGCCCTCGGTGATGAACGACGCGCCGAGCAGCCAGCCGGCCTTGCCGTTCTCGCGCTCGGCGGCGTTGAAGAGCCTGGGCCGGACGACCGTGGCCAGCGCCAGCGCGATCGGCGGGACCATGCCGGCGAGCATCACCGCGGCCATGATCTTCAGCTCGGGGGCGTCGGCGGCCAGCGAGGCACCGCCGACGCCGGCCGCGGCGAAGGAGTAGGCGACCTTGTTGAGCGGGCCGCCCATGTCGAAGGCCATCATCAGGCCGAGGATCGCCCCGAGCAGGACGGCGTAGCTGCCGCTCATGTCGGACAGCCCGTCGGTGAGCTGGTCCATCAGCCAGCCGATCGGTCGACCGAAGACGACGATCATGAGCAGGCCGGCGATGATCGAGGTCAGCAGCGGGATGACGAGCACCGGCATCAGGCCGCGGGCCCACTTCGGCACGCTCCAGCCCGCGATCCAGTGCGCGACGAGGCCGGCCAGGACGCCGCCGACGATCGCGCCGAGGAAGCCGGTGGCCGGCAGGCCGACACCGTTGGGGTCGGCCACGTTGAAGATGTTGGCGGCCAGGCCGCCGACGATGAAGCCGGGGGCGATGCCGGGGCGGTCGGCGATCGCGTAGGCGATGTAGCCGGCCAGCGCCGGGATGAAGAACATGAACGCGGTCTTGCCGATGATGAAGAACAGCGCACCGATGTAGGCCATCAGCCCCGAGTCGAGCAGCGCGTGGTCGAGACCGAGGGCGGCCGGGTCCGGCAGGTCGAAGAGCGTGTAGTTGACCGCGATGTCGCCGTAGGGGCCGACGATCTCGTAGCCGCCGAGCAGGAACGACAGCGCGATCAGCAGACCACCGGCCGCGACGAACGGGATCATGTAGGACACGCCGGTCATCAGGACCCGGCGGGTGCGGCCACCCCACGACTCGTGGCCGCCGGCGCCGGAGGCCGCCGCGCCCTCGTCGCCGCCGCCGCTGCCCTCGACGCGCGGGGCGTTCGGGTCCTCGGCGTTGCGCAGGGCCTCGGCGATGATGCCGTCGCCGTCGTCGATGGGGCGCTTGACGCCGGAGGAGACCAGCGGCTTGCCGGCGAACCGGCCCCGGTCGCGCACCCCGACGTCGACGGCGAAGATCACGGCGTCCGCGGCGGCGATGGTCGCGGGGTCGAGCGGGGTGGAGCCGGCCGAGCCCTGGGTCTCGACCTCGATCTCGACGCCGGCGCGGGCCGCGGCGGCCTCGAGGGCCTCGGCGGCCATGTAGGTGTGCGCGATGCCGGTCGGACAGGCGGTGACGGCGACCAGGCGGCGGGTGGCCGCGGCGGTGGCCGTGGCGGCGCCGGTGCTGTCGGCCGTGGTGGCGCCGGTGGTGGCGCCCGTCGTCGTGGTGGTGCCGGCCGGGGTCTTCTCGACGCTCACCGGTGCGGCGGCCGGCTTGGGCTTGTCGGCCACGGCGTCCAGCACCAGCGCGACGACCTCGTCGGCGGAGGCCGCGGACCGCAGCCCGTCGGTGAACTCCTGGCGGACCAGCGCCCGGGCGAGCTTGGTGAGGATCTGCAGGTGGGTGGAACCGCCGCCGGCCGGGGCGGCGATGAGGAAGGCGATGTCGGCCGGGCCGTCCTTGGCGCCGAAGTCGACCGGCGGGGCGAGCCGGGTGAAGACCAGCGTGGGCTCCTCGACGCCCTCGGTGCGGCAGTGCGGGATCGCGATGCCGCCCTTGAGCCCGGTCGGGGAGGTGGCCTCGCGGGCGAGCGCGTCCTCCACGAGGCGGTCGACGTCGGTCGCGCGGCCGGCGTCCTGGACGACCTGGGCCAGCGCCCGGATCACGTCGTGCTTGTCGCTGCCGAGGTCGGCGTCGAGCCGGACCAGGTCAGCGGTGATGAGCTCGGTCATGCGGTCACGCTCCAGTTCTGATCGCCAGGTCGCGGACGACGACCAGGTCGGGTCGCACCTGCTCTGGCTGAGGGATGGTGGTGCCGGGAAGTGCGGCGGCGGCGCTGCCGTAGGCGACGGCGAGGGCCAGGCGGTCGGCGGGGCCCTGGCCGCGGAGCCCGCCGAGCAGGTAGCCGAACAGGCTGGAGTCGCCGGCACCGACGGTGCTGACGACCTCCGTCGGCGGGGGCGTGGCGTGCCAGGCGCCGTCGGCGGTGACCAGGACGGCGCCGTGACCACCGAGGGTGGCCAGGACGTCGGTGACGCCGGCGTCGACCAGGGTGCGGGCCGCGGTCGCGGCGGCGGCCGGGTCGGACTCCAGCAGGTCGGCGTCGCCGCCGGTGAAGGAGGCCAGCTCCTCGCCGTTCGGCTTCATCAGGTGCGGCGCGGTCGTGGGCGAGAGCCGTGCGACGAGCGCGGTGAGCGGCTCCTCGGAGGTGTCGACCGCGACGCGGGTCACGCTGCGCAGGTCGGCGACCAGGTCGGCGTACCAGCCGGTGGGCGCGCCGGGCGGCAGCGAGCCGGCGAGCACGACCCACTCCGCGGAGGCGGCCAGCTCGTGCAGCGTGGCGGCGAGGGCCTCGAGGGTCGCGGGGGTGGCGGTGGCTCCCGGGCTGTTGAGCTTGGTGGTGGTGCCGTCGGGCTCGCTGATGGTGAGGTTGACCCGGACGGGCCCGTCGGGGGCGACCAGGCGGCTCGGGATCGCGGCCGCGGCGAGCTCGAGGGCGAACGGGTCGTCGGGGGAGGCCGGCAGCACGGCCGTCGTCGCGACGTCGGCGGCCAGGCAGGCCCGCGAGATGTTGACGCCCTTCCCGCCGGCCTGGGAGAACGCCGCCTCGGTGCGCTGGACGGCGCCGCGCTGCAGCGGGCCCTCGAGCACGATCGTGCGGTCGATGCTGGGGTTGGGGGTGAGGGTGACGATCAGGCCGGTCGGCGGGGGGATGCTCACGCTACGAGAACCTCAGTTCCTGCTCTCTCGATCGCCCGACGGTCGGACGGCTCGATGGCGGCGTCGGTGACCACGATGTCCACCTCGGAGAGCGCCGCGAAACGGATGGCGGAGTCGTGGCCGATCTTGGTCGAGTCGACCAGGGCGACCACCTGCTGGGCGGCGGCCACGACGGCGCGCTTGGTCGCGGCCTCGTCGGCGTCGGGGGTCGACAGTCCGTGCCCGACGCTGAGGGCGTTGCTGCCGAGGAAGGCGATGTCGGCGCGCAGCATGCCGAGGGCGGCGACGGTGTCGGGGCCGACGGCGGCGTGCGTGGCGGTGCGCACCCGGCCGGGGAGCAGGTGCAGCTCGACCAGGGGGAGGGTGGCCAGCCGTGAGGCGACCGGGACCGCGTGGGTGAAGACCACCAGGCGGCGGTCCTGGGGGAGCGCCCCGGCCAGGCGGGACGTCGTGCTGCCGGCGTCGAGGATGATCGTGGAGCCGTCGGCGGGCAGCAGCGCCAGGGCGGCCTTCGCGATCAGGTCCTTGAGGTCGGTGTTGAGGCGGTCGCGGTCGCCCAGCGCGGCCTCGGTCGTGGCGAGGGCGTCGGCCGGGACGGCGCCGCCGTGGACGCGGCGCACGAGGCCGAGCCGCTCGAGCTGCGAGAGATCGCGGCGCACGGTCTCGGTGGTGACGTCGTACTGTTCGGCCAACGCGGTCACCGAGACGCGTCGGCGCTCGGTGATCAGCCGGGACATCGCCTGCTGTCGTTCCTCGGCGTACACGTGGACCCTCCTCACCCGGTGCCCGGTCCCTCGGTGGATCCGGCAGGGCCTGGTGGCGGCCCTCACAATCTGTACTTGTGTTGTTTTATGCCCGAATGTGTTGACTGTCAAGGGGTGGGGGTGAGTAACTTGTGATCGTGGTCACCGACGCCAGCCCCTCCGCCAGCTCCCTCCAGCCCGCCTTCACCGGCACCCCGGTCGTCCCCGGGGTGGCCTACGGGCCCGCCGTCCTCGCCCGCGGCGAGGTCTCCGCCGAGGCCGTCGCGGCCTTCGGCGACGGCGGGTTCGCCGACGCCGAGGCGGCCCTGGCCGCCTACGACGCCGCCGCGACCGCGGTCTCCGGGGGCTTCTCGGCCAAGGCCGAGCGCGCCAGCGGTGCCGCGGCGGAGGTGCTCACCGCGAGCGCCGGCCTCGCCACCGACCGTGGCCTGCGCGGCGCGGTCCGCAAGAACCTGCGCGCCGGCAGCCCCCTGCTCGAGGCCGTCGAGCACGCCGTGGAGCAGTTCGCCGGCGTCTTCACGCAGATGGGCGGGCTGATGGCCGAGCGGGTCACCGACCTGCGCGACATCGAGCGCCGCCTCGTCGCGCGCCTGGTCGGGGAGGCCGAGCCCGGCGTCCCCACCCCCGAGGCGCCCTCGATCCTGCTCGCCGAGGACCTCGCGCCCGCCGACACCGCCGGCCTCGACCCGGCCGTGGTGCTGGCCCTGGTCACCGAGCGGGGCGGTCCCACCAGCCACACCGCGATCATCGCGCGCCAGCTCGGCATCCCGTGCGTCGTCGGCACCGCCGACGTCCTCACCGTCGAGCCCGGCACGATGCTGCTCGTCGACGGCACCAGCGGCGGCGTCACGGTCGACGTCGACCCCGAGGTGGCCGGCGCGCTCGTGGCCGCCGACGCCGAGGACCGCGAGGCGCTGGCCCAGTGGACCGGCCCCGGCGCCACGTCGGACGGCTTCCGCGTCAAGATCCTGGCGAACGTCGCGGACGGTCAGTCCGCGCGCTCCTCGGCCACCGGCCCCGTCGAGGGCGTCGGCCTCTTCCGCACCGAGCTGTGCTTCCTCAACCGCACCGAGGAGCCGACGGTCGACGAGCAGGCCGAGATCTACGCCGAGGTGCTCCAGGCCTTCCACGACGACCGCTACGTCGTCGTGCGCACCCTCGACGCGGGCTCCGACAAGCCCGTCGCGTTCGCGACGATGCCGGGGGAGGAGAACCCGGCGCTCGGCGTCCGCGGGCTGCGGCTGTCGTTCAGCAACCCCTCGCTGCTCGAGCGCCAGCTCGACGCCATCGCCGCGGCGGCTGAGTCGACCGGCACCGAGACGTGGGTGATGGCGCCGATGGTGGCCACCGTCGCCGAGGCGCGGGAGTTCTCGGCCGCCGTCCGCGGGCGTGGGCTGAAGTCGGGCGTCATGGTCGAGGTCCCCTCGGCCGCGCTGATGGCCCACCAGATGCTGGAGGAGGTCGACTTCCTCTCGATCGGCACCAACGACCTGACCCAGTACACGATGGCCGCGGACCGGATGGCGACCGACCTCGCCCACCTCACCGACCCGTGGCAGCCCGCCGTCCTCCAGCTGGTCGCGATCACCGCCGAGGCCGGTCGTCAGGCCGACAAGCCGGTCGGCGTCTGCGGCGAGGCCGCGGCCGACCCGCTGCTCGCCTGCGTGCTGGTCGGCATGGGCATCACGTCGCTCTCGATGGCCGCAGCCGCGGCGAAGCCGGTGGGAGCCCGCCTGGCCAGCATCACCCACGACACCTGCCTGGAGGCCGCCGAGGCCGCCCTCGCCGCCGTCGACCCCGCCTCGGCCCGAGCCGCTGCCCTCGCCGTGCTCGGGGGCTGAGCGCCCGGCGTCCGCCGGCCCGGCGCGTCTGGGGGGCCTGAACCTGAACCTGGGGGCCGGGATCCCGGCCCCCAGGTTCAGGTTTCCCCGGTCGACCGGGGAAACCCCGCCCCGGCGGCACCCAGCCCCTGGAGACGCCGTTCAACGACAACGGCTACTTCTTCGACGCCGTCGTCCGGCACCCGGTCACGGTGGGCTGAGCGGCTTCCCGTCCCGCCGGTCGGCCGGCTCCCCGGCCGGCTCCTCGGCCGGCTCCTCGACGGGCTCCTCGACGGGCGGGTCCTCGTCCTCGGGCGGCGCCGACGCCACCGGCGTCCCGCTCCGCACCGACACGACCTCGTCGAGGTAGCGCAGCACCACGGCCGCGACCGCGACGACCGGCACCGCGAGGAACGCCCCGGTGATGCCGAACAGCGTCGAGCCCAGCGTCACCGACAGCAGCACGACGGCCGCGTGCAGCTGCATGCTCCTCGACTGCAGCCACGGCGAGAGCACGTTGCCCTCGAGCTGCTGCACGGCCACGATGACCGCGAGGATGATGAGCGCGGCGGTCGGCCCGTTCGAGACCAGGGCGACCAGCACCGCGAGGGCGCCGACGACGAAGGCGCCGACGATCGGCACGAAGCCGCCGACGAAGGTCAGGATCGCCAGCGGGATCGCCAGTGGCACGCCCACGACCAGCAGCGCGGCACCGATCAGCACCGCGTCGATGGCGCTGACGATGGCCTGGGTGCGGATGTAGCCGCCGAGCGTCGTCCACGAGCGCCGCATCACCTCGGTGAGGTGGCCGCCCACGCGGTCGCCGGCCAGCCGCTCGACCCAGGGTGCGAACCGGCGTCCGTCCTTGAGGAAGAGGAACGTCAGGATCAGCGTGATGACGACGGTGACGGTGGCCGAGGTGGCCGCGCCGACGCCGGTCAGGACGCCGGAGGCGATCGCCCCGCTGCTGCTGCCCAGCTTGTCCTGCATCGCCTGGATGCCGGCGTCGATCTGGTCGCGCGAGACGAAGTCCTTGGCCTGCACCCAGTCCTGCACGTCCTGCAGGCCGGCCGAGGCCTTGTCGACGATGTCGCCGAGCTGCCCGCTCACCGCCGGCGCGATCGCGAAACCGAGGCCGACGAGGGCAGCCAGCGAGCCCAGCAGGACCGCGGCCGCGGCCAGCGCCGCGGGCAGGTGCAGCCGGCGCTCGAGGAACCGGGCCGGCTTCTCCAGCACGGTCGTGAGGATCAGCGCCAGGGCGACGGGCAGCACGATGCTCCAGAAGCGCCCGACGACCAGGCCGAGCAGCACCGCGGCGATCGCGATCAGGATCCACCGCCCGCTCCAGCGGGCCAGCCAGGCGATGCCGTCGCCGACGACCTCGGCGCGCTGGCGGGGCGCGGGGGACGGCGCGACAGGCGGGGGCGTGGGGGAGGTCATCCCCCGACCCTCGCAGATCGCCGGAGGCCCGGGAGGATTCCTCACCCCGGCGGTGGGGCGACCGCAGGAGGTCTCAGGCGTCCAGCCAGGCCAGCACCGCCCGCACCCGGCGGTGGTCGTCGTCGGCCAGGGGCAGGTCGAGCTTGGAGAAGATGCCGTTGATGTGCTTGGCCACCGCCTTCTCGGTGACGACCAGGTGGGCGCCGATCGCGGCGTTCGACCGGCCCTCGGCCATCAGCGCCAGCACCTCGCGCTCGCGCGGGGTGAGCCGGTCCAGCGGCCGCTCGCGCCGGCGCGCCATGATCGCGGCGACCACCTCTGGGTCGAGCACGGTGCCGCCCGCCGCGACCCGCAGGACGCCGTCGACGAACTCGGCGACGTCGGACACCCGGTCCTTCAGCAGGTAGCCCACCCCGCCCTCGCCGCTGGCGAGCAGCTCGCGCGCGTAGAGCTGCTCGACGTACTGCGAGATCACCATCACCGGGAACCCGGGCCGCTGGGCGCGCACGGCGATCGCCGCGCGCAGGCCCTCGTCGGTCTGCGTGGGCGGGAGGCGGACGTCGACGACGGCCGCGTCGGCGTCGGGGTCGCGCAGCACCTCGGCCAGCGCGTCGCCGTCGGCGACCGCGTGCAGGACGGTGAAGCCGTTGCCCTCGAGCAGCTGGGTCATCCCGGCGCGGAGGAGGGCGTGGTCCTCGGCCAGGACGAGTCGCACGGCACCTCCAGGACGATCTCGGTCGGCCCACCCGGCGGGCTGGTCACCGCCATCGTGCCGTCGAACGACGCCAGGCGGCGTCCGATGCCCAGCATGCCGGTCCCGGCGCCCGGGTCGGCGCCGCCCACGCCGTCGTCGGTGACGACGACGCGCACCCGGCCCGCGGCGTGGTCGCCGACGTGGCGCAGCGCGATGGTGACCTCGGTGGCAGCGGCGTGCTTGCCGACGTTGGCCAGGCACTCCGCGACGCCGAGGTAGAGCGCCGACTCCACCGGCGCCGGGGGCCGGCCGGGCAGGTCGACCTCCACGTGGACCGGCAGCGCCATGTCGAGGGCCAGGGCCTCCACGGCGCCGGCCAGCCCGCGGTCGGCCAGCACCGGCGGGTGGATGCCGCGCACGACCGCGCGCAGCTCGCCGATCACCGTGGACGTCGTCGCCCGGGCGTCGGTGACCAGCCGGCGGGCCCTGGCGAGGTCGCCGGTGGGGTCGGCCAGGGCCTGCTCGGCGAGCCCGAGGCTCATCGACAGCGCGACCAGCCGGGCCTGCGGGCCGTCGTGGAGGTCGCGCTCGAGGCGGCGCAGCTCGGCGGCGGCGTGGTCGACGGCCTCGGCCCGGGTCTCGGTGAGCACCTGCACCCGCCGCTCGAGCTTCTCGGTGCGGCTCGACGCGAGGAACCACAGGTCGACGTGCGACCGCAGCTGCATCGTCGGCCGGATCGCGACCCACCACAACGGCCAGGTGACCACCGCCAGCAGCTCGAGCACGCAGAGCAGCGCGACCACCCAGCCGAAGGTGCAGGCCCAGACCAGCCAGCCCAGGTCGCGCCAGCTCATCGGGTCGCGGGCGACCGCGACCAGGGCGGCCAGCGGCTGGCGGGGCACCGGCCGGTAGGGCCGCGGCACGTCGAGGCCGAGGACGTCGGCGGCCATCCGCCGGTGCGCGTCGGCGACCAGCCGGGTGGCGGGCACGGCCACCACCAGCAGCAGCCCGCCGACCCAGACCACCATCAGCACCCCGCCGACGACGGTGAGGACCACCAGCGCGAGCGCGACGACCCCCAGCAGGAGGTGCGCGACGGCGTACCCGGTCAGGCGCAGGCGACTCGGCTCGGACATGGCTCCATCCTCGCGGTCGACCCGACCGCGCGCAGGGGTGCTGGCACCACCTCGGCCCGGGTGCCTGGACTCCTGACGACGACGTCCGCGCTCACGAGGCTGGAGCCCCCAGTCCAGAACCTCCCAGGAGACGTCGTGACCAACCCCCTGACCACCCTTCCGCGCCGTGCGGCCCGCTGGAGCGCCACCCACCCCTGGCGCGCCATCGGCGCCTGGTTCCTCCTCGTCGTCGTGGCCGTCGCGCTGGCGGCGCTGGTGCCGACCGCCGAGACCGAGGACGCCGACTACCGGCACGGCGACTCGGGCCGCGCCGCCGAGCTCGTCGCGGCCGCCGGGCTCGACGGGCCCGACACCGAGAACGTGCTCGTCACCGCGGACGGCGTCCTCGACCCGGCGGCGGCCGACGCCGCGGCCGCGGCGGTCGTCACCGCCCTCACGCCCCTCGAGGGCGTGGCCGCCGTGGCCGGGCCCCAGTGGAGCCCGGACCGGTCGGCCCTGCTGGTGCCGGTCCAGCTGGCCCGTGACGACGACGGGTCCGGGCGCGGCGCCCTCGCCGACCGGGTCCTGGACGCCGTGGCCGGCGTCCAGGACGCGCACCCCGACGTCGAGGTGCGCGCCACCGGCGACGCCACCCTGGACGCCGCGATCGACGAGCGGGTCGGCGACGACCTGGCCGCCGCCGAGGGGATCAGCCTCCCGATCACCCTGGTGCTGATGCTGGTGGCCTTCGGGGCGCTGGTCGCCGCCGGGCTGCCGGTGCTCCTCGCGGTGACCAGCGTGGCCGCCACGATCGGCATCCTGGCCCCGATCTCGCACCTGGTGCCGGCCGAGAGCACGGTGACCAGCATGGTCGTGCTCATCGGCATGGCCGTCGGCGTCGACTACTCGCTGTTCTACCTCAAGCGCGAGCGGGAGGAGCGGCTCGCCGGCCACAGCACCCTGGAGGCCGTCGACATCGCCGCCCAGACCTCCGGGCACTCGATCCTGGTCTCCGGCGGGGCCGTCATCGCCTCGATGACCGGGCTGTTCCTGATGGGGGACGCGACCTTCAACAGCCTCGCGGTCGGGTCCATCATCGTCGTCGGCGTCGCCGTCCTCGGCTCGGTCACCGTGCTGCCGGCGCTGCTGGCCAAGCTCGGCCGCTGGGTCGACCGGCCCCGCGTCCCGCTGCTGTGGCGCCTCAACGCGCGCATCGGCCGGGGCGGGCTGAGCACGCGGATCCTCGCCCCCGTCGTCCGGCGTCCCGGCGTGGCGCTGCTGCTGTCCGGCCTCGTCGTCGCCGCGCTGGCCCTCCCGGCGCTCGGGCTGCGGGTGCACGCCGGCAACCTCGACACCCTGCCCGCCTCGGTGCCGGAGGTGCAGACGATGCGCGAGGTCGCCGCCGCCTTCCCGTCGGAGGGCACGGTGGTCGACGTCGTCGTCGGCTCGGACGACGACGACGCGGTCGCCCGGGCCCTGACCTCCCTCGAGCGGGACGCCGTTGCCACCGGCGACTTCACCGCGACCGGTGAGGCGCCGTCAACGGCCCGCGGCACGACGGTGCTGCACCTCGGGCTGCCCTACGAGGAGTCCGACGAGCGGGTCGACGACGCCGTGCGGGCGCTGCGGGCCGACCTCGTGCCGGCGGCGTTCGACGGGACCGACGCCGAGGTCGTCGTCGGCGGGGACGCCGCGGTCAGCCTCGACACCGCCGACCGCTTCGGCGGACGGCTGCCGCTGGTGGTCGGGTTCGTGCTGCTGCTGACCTTCCTGATGATGCTGGTGACCTTCCGCAGCGTGGTGGTCGCCGCCCTCTCGACGGTGCTCAACCTGGCCTCGGTCGGCGTCGCCTTCGGGTTCCTCGTCCTGGTCTTCCAGCACGGGTGGGGCTCGGGCCTGCTCGACTTCACGAACCCGGGCTTCGTCATCGACTGGCTGCCGCTGTTCGTCCTGGTCGTGCTCGTCGGGCTCTCGATGGACTACCACGTCTTCGTGGTGAGCCGGATCCGCGAGCACGTGAGCGCCGGGCTGCCGACCCGCGTCGCCGTCCAGCGCGGCATCGCCGACACCGCCGGCGTCGTGACCAGCGCGGCCGCGGTGATGGTCTCGGTGTTCGCGATCTTCGCGACCCTGTCGATGCTGGAGATGAAGATGATGGGCGTCGGCCTGTCCGCGGCGATCCTCCTCGACGCCACCCTGGTCCGGCTGGTGATGCTGCCGGCCGCGCTGGTGCTGCTGGGGGAGCGGGCGTGGTGGCCGGTCCGCCCGCGCCCCGTCGTCCCGCCCCCGGCGGCCCCGCTGGACTGGGAGACCGGCGAGGTCAGGCCGGCGCCGGGGCCGGAGCGCCAGCCCGTCTGACGCGCACCGGGACGCCGTTGAGCGCGGCGTTGCCCGAGACGTCGAGGAGCCCGGGGTCGGTGAGGTCGTTGATCGAGACCCCGGGCACCGTCGAGGCGTGCGCCAGGCGGGTGCCCGCGACCTGGTGGCCGTAGCCGTGGGGGAGCGAGACGACGCCCGGCATCACGTCGTCGGACGCGGTCACCTCCACCTCGACCGAGCCGACCCGGGAGGTCACCTCGACGGTGCCGCCGTCGGTGAGGCCCCGGGCGGCGAGGTCGTCGGGGTGCATCAGCAGGTGGTGCCGCGGCCGGCCGCGGGTGAGCCGGGTCGTGTTGTGCAGCCACGAGTTGCAGTCGCGCTGGTGGCGGCGTCCGATGAGCAGCAGCTCGTCGGACGCCGGCGCCGGCGGCTCCTCCAGCCAGGCCCGCACCCGGTCGAGGTCGGCGACCACGAGCGGGGGGACGACGTCGATGCGCCGGTCCTCGGTCTGCAGGCGCCCGGGCATCGTCGGGCGCAGCGGGCCGAGGTCGAGGCCCTCGGGGTGCGCCGCGACCTCGGCGGCCGTGGCGCGGCCGCCGGTGTCGAGCAGCACCTCGACCAGGTCGGCGGGCGGGGTCGCCAGCTGGGCGGCGACGTCGTCGGCCAGCGGGGCGCCGAGGCGGTCGGCGAGGCGGGCGGCGAGCCCGCCGAAGATCTGCCAGTCGTGGCGCTGGTCGTCGTCGACGTCGAAGACGGCCGGCGTCCACCGGGCGGTGTTGCGGACCGCGAAGCCGTGGAAGACCAGGTCGTACTGGTCGCGCTCGAGCGCGCTCGTCGGCGGCAGCACCACGTCGGCGTGCCGGGTCGTCTCGTTGAGGTAGAGGTCGACGGCGACCATGAAGTCGAGCCCGTCGAGCGCCCGGGCCAGGCCGCGGCCGTCGGGGGTCGAGAGCACCGGGTTGCCGGCGACGGTGACCATCGCCCGGATCCGACCCTCGCCGGGGGTCCGGATCTCCTCGGCCATCACCGCGGCGGGCAGCTCGCCGGCGAACTCCGGGAGGTCGCGCACCCGGCTGCGCCACCGGTCGTGCCGGCCGGGACCGGCGATCCGTCGTCCGACGGTGTCGACGGCGGGCTCGGTGAACATCGCGCCGCCCGGCTGGTCGAAGTGGCCCGACAGCAGGTTGAGGCAGGCGATGGCCCACTGGCAGATCGTGCCGAAGCCCTGGGTCGAGACGCCCATCCGGCCGTGGACGACGCCGGCACCGCCGCCGGCCGGGGCCGCGAGGTCGTGCGCCAGGCCGCGGACCACGTCGGCCGGCACCCCCGAGACCGCCTCGGCGCGCTCGGGGGTGAATGGCGCCACGAGGGCGGCGAGCGCGTCCACGCCGTCGACGTAGGCTGGCGGGCGGGCCAGCCCGTCGTCGAGGAGCACGTGCAGCATCGCCAGCAGCACCGCGGCGTCGGTGCCGGGGCGGACGAAGTGGTGCTCGTCGGCGACCCTCGCGGTCTCCGTGCGCCGCGGGTCGAGCACGACCATCCGGCCACCGCGGGCGTGCAGCTCGCGCACCCGGGCGGGGAAGTCGGGCACCGTCATCAGCGAGCCGTTCGACGCCATCGGGTTCGCCCCCACGACCAGGAAGGAGGAGGTGCGGTCGAGGTCAGGGATCGGCAGCAGCAGCTGGTGGCCGTACAGGAGCCAGGCCACGAGCTGGTGCGGGACCTGGTCGACGGTCGAGGCGCTGAACCGGTTGTGGGTCCGCAGCGCGCGCACGAACGCCGGCCCGTGGGTGCCGAAGCCGAGCGAGTGGGCGTTCGGGTTGCCGAGGTAGACCCCGACCGCGTCGCCGCCGTGCTCGGTGATCGTCGCGGCCAGCCGGTCGGCGACCAGGTCGAGGGCGTCGTCCCAGGACAGCTCCTCCCACGTGTCGCCCACCCGCCGCACCGGACGACGGAGCCGGTCGGGGTCGGCGTGGACGTCGGCGAGGGCGATGCCCTTCGGGCACACGTGGCCGCGCGAGAGCGGGTCGTCGGCGTTGCCGCGGACGCCGGTGACGGCGCCTTCCTCGATCGTCAGCCGCAGCCCGCAGATCGCCTCGCACAGGTTGCACGCCGCCAGTCGGGTGCCGGTGAAGCCGGCCGGCACGGGGGACCTGGGGAGGGTGGTCACCTCGTCATCGTGGCACGGGCGGCGGGGCCGTGGGAGGCTACGCGCACCGGAGGCCGGCGACGACCCGGCGACGGCCCGGACCACCCGGCGACCACAGCGAGGACCACCGATGACCGACAGCAACGACCGGGGCCCGGTGTCCCTCGACAAGGTGACCCTGACGAAGGCGGCGCCGTCGGTGTCGCTGGCGAAGGCCGGAGCGGCCGGCGGGGTGCTGCGGGTGAACCTCAACTGGAACGCGCGGCCGCCGTCGGCGACGAAGTCCGGCGGGTTCCTCAAGCGCCTCGCGGCCACGCCCGCCCCGGCGATCGACCTGGACCTCGGCTGCCTCTACGAGCGGACCGACGGCGCCAAGGGCGCCGTCCAGGCCCTGGGAAACGCGCTGCGCGGCCAGCACGACACGGCGAACCCGGTCGCCTGGCTCGACGGCGACGACCGCTCGGGCACGAACGCCGCCGGCGAGAACCTCTTCGTCGACCTCGGCCAGGTCGCGGCGATCCGCCGGATCCTGGTCTACGCCTTCATCTACGAGGGGGTCGCGAACTGGGCGGCCGCCGACGGCGTCGTCACCCTGTTCCCGCCGTCGGGCCCCCAGGTCGAGGTGCGTCTCGACGAGGCCGGCGCCGGCGCCGGGATGTGCGCGATCGCCATGCTGGAGAACGTCGGCGGCGAGCTCGTCGTGCGCCGCGAGGTCCGCTACGTGCCCGGTCACGCCGAGGTCGACCAGGCCTACGGCTGGGGCCTGACGTGGGGCCGCGGCACCAAGTGAGCCCTCGGTGACCGCCGACCGGGGCCCGGGCCGTCCCGGGCCGGATCGGGCGTCGTCACCGGTCGTTTGTAGTCTGTGCCGCAGCACTCACACACACCATCGAAGGAGCGTGTCATGGTTGTCAGCTTGTCCAAGGGTGGAAACGTCTCCCTGACCAAGGAGGCCGGCCCCTCCGGCCTCAACAAGGTCCTCGTCGGACTCGGGTGGGACGTCCGCACCACCACGGGCCAGGACTTCGACCTCGACGCCTCCGCGCTCTCGTGCAACGAGGCCGGCAAGGTCGTCACCGACCAGCACTTCGTCTTCTACAACAACCTGCAGTCGCCCGACGGCAAGGTCGTGCACCAGGGCGACAACCGCACCGGTGAGGGCGAGGGCGACGACGAGGTCGTCGAGGTCGACCTGGCCGGCATGGGCCCCGACGTCGACAAGATCGTCTTCGCGGTCTCGATCGACCAGGCCGACGCCCGCGGCCAGAACTTCGGCCAGGTCACCGGCGCCTTCATCCGCGTCGTCAACAGCGACAACGGCACCGAGCTCGCCCGCTACGACCTCTCCGAGGACGCCTCCAGCGAGACCGCCATGGTCTTCGGCGAGCTGTACCGCAACGGCGGGGAGTGGAAGTTCCGCGCCATCGGCCAGGGCTACGCCTCCGGCCTCGCGGGCATCGTCCGCGACTACGGCGTCAACCTCTGACGCTCGACCCCTCGCACCACCGGCTCGACCCGCTGCGCCCCCGACCGACCTCCTCGGTCATCCCCTGACTCGAACGTGAGCTGATCCCGTGCTGTTCAAGACCCTTCGCTGGTCCTTCCTGTTCACCATCATCGGTCTGGCGATCGCCTTCCTGTACGACGGCGTCACCGGCGTCACCGTCACCGCGATCCTGATCGTCCTGGAGGTCTCGCTCTCCTTCGACAACGCGGTGGTGAACGCGAAGGTCCTGAACCGCATGTCGGAGTTCTGGGTCAAGATCTTCCTCACCGTCGGCATCCTCATCGCCGTCTTCGGCATGCGGTTGCTGTTCCCGCTCGTCGTGGTCTTCGTGACGGCGGGGCTCTCGCCGATCGAGGCGTGGGACCTGGCGCTCGAGAAGGGCAACCCCGACACCCCGGGCACCTACGGCTACATCCTCAACGACGCCCACCCGCTGATCGCGGCGTTCGGCGGGATGTTCCTGCTGATGATCTTCCTCGACTTCGTCTTCGACGAGGACAAGGAGCACCACTGGCTCGGGCCGGTGGAGCGGGCGCTGTCGAAGGCGGCAGCCTTCCCCGGGGTCTCGGTGCTGGTGGCGCTGGTGTGGCTGTTCGTGTTCTCCCGGATCTTCTCCGAGGAGTCCGCCGACATGCTGCTGGCCGGGGTCTTCGGCATCATCCTCTACCTCGCGGTCAACGGTCTCGGCGACTTCTTCGACGGCGGCCTCGAGGACGAGCTCGACGACGAGGGGGAGCGTCGGGCCTCGACCGGCGAGGTCGTCAAGGCGACGGGCAAGGCGGCGTTCTCGCTCTTCCTCTACCTCGAGCTGCTTGACGCCAGCTTCAGCTTCGACGGCGTCATCGGGGCCTTCGCGATCACCTCCGACCCGATCATCATCGCCCTCGGGCTCGGCGTGGGAGCCTTCTACGTCCGCTCGATCACGATCTACCTCGTGCACCAGGGCACCCTGAGCGAGTACGTGTTCCTCGAGCACGGGGCGCACTGGGCGATCGGCGCACTGGCGCTGCTGCTCTTCGTCAGCATCGGCCCGCACATCCCCGAGGTGGTCACCGGGCTGGTCGGCGTCGCGTTCATCCTGCTGGCCCTCTGGTCGAGCATCAACTACAACAAGAAGCACCGCGGCGAGGACCACGTCGTCCACGTCTAGGAGCCCTGCTCACCAGAAGAGCACCTGCTGACCCGTCCCGGGACCCCGGGGCGGGTCAGCAGCTTTTTCGCAGCACCGGCTCGATGACGCGGACGTCGGCGTCGGTGATCGCGAGGTCGTAGGCGTGGGCGACCTCGAGGTAGGAGGTGACGTAGGTGCACCGGTAGGCCTTCGCCGGCGGCAGCCAGCTCGCCGGCGTGCTGTCGCCCTTCTGCAGGTTGGCAGTGCCGTCGACGGCGACGAGCTCGAGCGCGGTGTCGTTGGCGAACCGCGCCCGCTGCGCCGGCGTCCACCCGGCGGCGCCGAGGTCCCAGGCCGCCGCCAGCGGGAAGAGGTGGTCGACGTGGATCTGCGAGCCCTCGGTCGCGTAGTCGATCCGCGCGCCGGTGTAGGGGTCGTCGAGGGTGCCCGCGACGACGTCGCAGTCGGGGCTGCGCTCCGAGTAGCGGACGTCGCGCAGGCTCGCCCCCAGGACGTCGTTGCGGGTGTCGCAGCCGTTGTGCCCGTCGGGGGCGTCGGTGTCGTCGCTCCACTCGGTGCCGAAGACGCAGCCGCCGTCGGCGCCGCACTCGCGGTCGTAGCCCGGCACGTCCGGGCGTCGCGCGACCACCCGGACCAGCCCGAGCAGCTCGCGCGTCCGGTCGGCCCCGGGCGTCGGGGACGGCGCGGGACCACCCGCCGGGGCCGGTCGCGGGGCGCGGTCGGCGTCGTCGGTGACCGGGAGGCCGGGCACCGAGCAGCCGAGGAGGAGCGAGCCCAGGGACGCCGCGAGCGCGACGCGGGCGGAGGGGCGGTGGAGGGTGCGCACGGTGCTCGTACGATACGACCGTGTCCCGTCGTCCGCCGTCGCAGCTCGAGGCGACGCAGCAGGCGCTCGACCAGCTGATGCTCGACTTCCAGCACCTCGACAGCTCGCAGCGCACGCTGCGCGGCATGGTGGAGAGCTTCCAGGCCTACCTGCCGCAGCGGGCGGCGGCGTCCGGCCTGGTGCCGCGGTTCCGGGTGCTCGACGCCGAGGCGGAGAAGCTGATCCTGGAGTACCTCGACGTCCTCGACCAGCACCCCTTCGACGCGACGTCCGACGTCGCCAAGCTCGGCGCGGCCCACCGCGCCTACGCCGCCACCGGGCCGAGGATCGCCAAGCACGCCGACGCGATGGACCAGGTGGTGAGCGACTACGACGCCGAGCTGACCCGGATCGGGCAGCAGGTCCAGCGGGGGCGCGCGCTCCGCGAGGGCGCGGCCGCGCTCGCCGGCCGGGTCGCGGCGGCGGCCACGCGGCTGCGCGAGGGCGGGCTCGAGGTGCCGGAGCTCAACGGGCTGCTGGCGCGCACCCGCGCGGCCGCCGTCACCGCCAACGACTGGCAGCCGGCGTCTGGGTTCCCCGTGCTGGAGCAGGCCGCGGCCGAGCTCGAGGTGCTGGCGCGCGAGACCGAGAAGCTCGCCGAGGAGTACCCGCAGCGTGTCGCCAAGGCCCGCACCCGCCGCTCGTCGCTGAGCACGCGGGTGCAGGCCGTCGAGTCACGGCGCGACCGGATCCCCGAGACCCTCGCGATCCTGCGGCGCGAGTTCAGCCTCGGCAACTGGCGCGACCTCGACGACGCCGCCGACCGGGTCGACGCCGCGCTGACCGAGGCGCGCACCAAGCTCCACGACTTCGACCGGCTCGTCGACGCCGGCGCCGACTGGGCGCTGCCGCTGCGGCTGCTCGACGAGGTGCGCGTCGCGCTCGACACCGCGGGCGGCCTGGTCGACGCGCCGATGACCCGCCTGACGGCGCTGCGCGAGGTCAAGGCCGACCCCGAGGCGCTGTTGAGGCGGGTGCGGTTCCGGCTGCGCGACGCCCAGCTGCTCGTGACCCACCAGCCCAAGGCCGGCGGCGACGCGGTCGCCCGCGACCTCGACGTCCTCGCCCGGCGCCTCGACGGCCTGCGCTCGTCCCTGGAGGGCGTGCATCCCGACTACTGGGCGCTGCTCGGCGAGGCCGGCAGGATCGAGGACGCCGTCAAGCAGCAGGTCGAGCGGTTCCGCGGGCTGTAGCGGACGTCGTCCTCGACTGGTGGCTGGCGGTCGCTGGTGGTGGCTCGCGGTGATGGTGGCTGGCTGGCGGCAGTACCGGCTGAGGGCGCCCGAGCCCGGACTGGGCGGCCCGAACCTGAACTTGGGGGCCGGGATCCCGGCCCCCAAGTTCAGATTTCCCCGGTCGACCGGGGAAACCCCGGCCCCCGGTCCTACAGCGTCACGCCGTAGTTGCTGATGATGCCCTGCAGGCCGGAGGCGTACCCCTGGCCGATGGCGCGGAACTTCCACTCCTCGCCGCTGCGGTAGAGCTCGCCGAAGACCATGGCGGTCTCGGTGGAGGCGTCCTCGGAGAGGTCGTAGCGGGCGAGCTCGGCGTCGTTGGAGGTGTCGATGACGCGGATGTAGGCGTTCTTGACCTGGCCGAAGCTCTGGCCGCGGGTGTCGGCGTCGTGGATGGTGACGTTGAAGACGACCTTGTCGGTCTGCGGGGTCAGCTGGGAGAGGTCGACCTCGATGGTCTCGTCGTCCCCGGTGGCGGCGCCGTCGCGGATGTCGCCCTGGTGGCGCACGGTGCCCTCGGGGGAGGCGAGGTTGTTGTAGAAGATGAAGTGCTGGTCGCTGAGCACCTTGTCGCCCTCGCCGCAGACCAGGGCGGTGGCGTCGAGGTCGAAGTCGGCCCCGTCGGTCGTCCGGGCGTCCCAGCCGAGGCCGACCCGGACCGACTGCAGCGACGGGGCCATCTTGGTCAGGCTGACGTTGCCACCCTTGGACAGCGAAACGGGCATGTTCTCTCCTTGGAAGTGCGCGGACGGACGTCGCCGGCTGTTCGCCGGCGGTTGCTGCGGAGGTTACTCGGCGATGGTGAGCGCGAAACCCCGCCGACCTATCCTTTCCCGGACCTCGGACGACGGCCCGCCTCTCGTCCCCCCACGCACCACCGGATGAGAGCGGGACCGCGATGCGCCAGTTCCACTTCCTCGACGCGACCGACCGCGCGCAGCTGTTCCACAAGGAGCCCGTCGAGCTGCACCGCGACGACTCGCTCGACCTGCTCGCCCACGGCCTGGGGGCCACGCTCTACATCCCCGCGACGCGCGACGAGCTGGCCGCCGACGTCCTGCGGATGGCCGCGCGCGGCGCCACCAGCTGCGTGCTCTGCCTCGAGGACGCGATCCCCGACGGCGCCGTCGAGTACGCCGTCAACCACCTCGCCCAGCAGCTCGCCACGCTGTACACGCCCGAGGGCCGCGCCGACCTCCCGCTGATCTTCGTGCGGGTCCGCTCCTCCGACCAGCCGGCCCGGCTGCTGGGGCTGATGGGCGAGGCCGCCGCCGTCATCGACGGCTTCGTGCTGCCGAAGTTCTCCGCCGCCGGGGGCCATGAGTACCTCGACGCCGTCACCGACTGCGAGCGCACCCTGGGGCGCCGGCTGATGATGATGCCGGTCATCGAGACGCCCGAGGTGATGTACCACGAGTCGCGCATCGACGAGCTGCTCGGCATCCGCGACCTCCTCGCCGCCCACGCCGACCGGGTGCTCGCGGTCCGGATCGGGGCCACCGACATGGCCTCGGTGTTCGCACTGCGCCGTCCGCGCGACCTGACGATCTACGACGTCCGGCTGATCGCGAGCGCGGTCACCGACGTCGTCAACGTGCTCGGCCGTCCCGGCGGGCACGCCGTCACCGGGCCGGTGTGGGAGTACTTCACCGCGCCCGACCGCATCTTCAAGCCACAGCTGCGTGAGTCGCCGTTCGCGCGCAAGGACGACCGCGACCTGCGGGCCCGGCTGCTGGCCCACAACCTCGACGGGCTGATCCGCGAGGTGCTGCTCGACCGCGCCAACGGGCTGATCGGCAAGACCGTCATCCACCCCAGCCACGTCCCGGTCGTGCACGCGCTCGCCGTCGTGACCCACGAGGAGCACGACGACGCCCTCGGTGTGCTGTCGGCCAAGGAGGGCGGCGGCGGCGTCGCGCGGTCGTCGTACCGCAACAAGATGAACGAGGCCAACCCGCACCTGGCCTGGGCCCGTCAGCTGATGCTGCGCGCCGACGTCTTCGGCGTGGCCGCGCCGGAGGCGACCTTCGTGGACCTGCTCGCCGCGGCCACCGACGAGGACCGCGCGTGAGCACCGTCGCCGGCTCCGGCACGACCACCTGGACCGGCGCCTGGGTCTGCGAGCACGCCGGCGTCGAGCTGGTCAGCCGCCCGGCCGGGGGAGCGGACGACGCCCCGGGCAGCGGCTCGGTCGAGGAGCTCGTCGGCCTGGCCGTGCGCCGCAACCCCAAGCGCGCCCACCTGGTCGTGTCGAACGTGCTGGCCAAGCACGTCCCGGTCGCCCCGTCGCTCGCCCGCCGGCACGGCGCCGAGCTCGGGGCCCTGGTCGAGCAGGCCCTCGACGGCGTCCGCCCCGACCTCGTGCTCGGCTACGCCGAGACCGCGACCGGCCTCGGGCACCTGGTCGCCGACGCCCTGGGCAGCACCGCGCTGCACTCGACGCGGCGTCCGGGCTGGTCGGCGCTGAGCTTCGAGGAGGAGCACAGCCACGCGACCACGCACCGCCTCCAGCCGCGCGACCTGGCCCTCCTCCAGGGCGCCGGCCCGCTGGTGCTCGTCGACGACGAGCTCACCACGGGCCGCACGATCCTCAACACCGTGCGCGAGCTGCACGCGATCTCGGCGCGTCCGGCCTACGTCGTGGCGGCGCTGGTCGACCTGCGCCCCGACGCCGCCCGGGCGCTGGCCGACGAGGTCGCCGCCGAGCTCGGCACGTCGATCGCGTTCGTCTCGCTGCTGGCGGGCGAGGTCCGCACCCTCCACGAGCCCGACGAGCTCGTGGTCGCCGCCGTCGCGGCCACCGAGCCGCTCCCGCACCCCGGCCCCGAGCGCGCCGCGGAGGTCACCGCCGGCTACGGGTGGCCCGACGGCGTCCCGACGGGCGGGCGGCACGGGCTCGGCCCGGGCGACGCCGAGGGCTTCGAGGCCGCCGTCGCCGGGCTCGGCGAGGAGGTCGGTCGGCTCGTCGCCGGCGCGAGCACGGTGCACGTGCTCGGCACCGAGGAGCTGATGTACCTCCCGCACCGCGTCGCCGAGCACCTCGAGGCGACCCGCCCCGCGACCGCGGTGACGTTCTCCTCCACGACCCGCTCGCCGGTCGTCGTCCGCGACGAGGAGACCTACGCGATCCGCCACGGGATCACCTTCGCGGCCCACGACGGCGCCGACGACGGCAAGCCGCGCTTCGCCTACAACCTCGAGCCCGGTCGCTTCGACGCGATCGTGCTCGTCGTCGACGACGCCACGCCCCCGCCCGAGGAGGGTGGGGCGGCCGGGCTGCGCTCCGCGCTGCGTGCGCTGTGCGACCGCCTCGTCGTCGTGCGGGTGGGCCCGTGACGCCGACCCCGCTGCACGGGCCCGCCTTCGGCTCCTACGCAGCCGACGACGTCACCTGGCTGCTCAAGGACCTCAGCCACGCCGAGCTCGAGGCACCGGTCGAGGAGCGCGAGGCCGCCATCCAGGCCGGCACCGCGCACTACGCCGAGTCGCTGCCGGTCGAGTACCAGCCCAGCCCGGAGTACACCGGGCTGTTCGAGAAGGCGCTCGCCGAGCAGGCCCGCCGGGTCGCGCTGGCCGCGGGGGTCCTGGTGCACCTGGTCGTCGACCTGCGCGGCAGCGACGCCGCGCTGGTCTCCCTCGCCCGCGCCGGCACCCCGATCGGGATCCTGCTGCGCCGCTACGCGCGCCGGCTCGGGCTCGACCTGCCGCACTACACGATGTCGATCGTGCGCGGCCGCGGCCTCGACCAGGTCGCGCTGCGCCACCTCGCCGAGCGGCACGCCCCCGGCGACGTCGTCTTCGTCGACGGCTGGACCGGCAAGGGCGCCATCTCGCGCGAGCTCACCGCCGCGTGCGCCGACCTCGCGCAGCGCACCGGCCAGCGGTTCGACCCGTCGCTGGCCGTGCTCGCCGAC
Organism: Nocardioides sp. S-1144; assembly: GCF_005954645.2. Lineage (NCBI taxonomy): Bacteria > Bacillati > Actinomycetota > Actinomycetes > Propionibacteriales > Nocardioidaceae > Nocardioides > Nocardioides dongxiaopingii. Next base: position 2,951,582 of record NZ_CP040695.2, on the reverse strand, counting down.
CCGGCCAACAGCACCGACGTCTACGGCACCCGCGACGACTTCCTCATCCCCTCGGCGTGCCTGAACTCGACCGTCTCGGGACTCGTGTCGCGCACCGTGCTCAACGACCGGCTGATCGGCCCCGACGACTTCCACGGCGCCAAGTTCTACGCCGACCTGGCCCCCGGTGACGTCTCGCGCCGCTACGTCGACGAGGTCGAGGCGCACTTCGACGACGTCGCCGACGAGGCCCGCGCCGAGGCCACCCGCCTGCTCGGCACCGACCGGACGCCGTCCTGGTCGGGCTGGCGGGCCGTGGAGGAGGTCAGCGCCGCCTACGGCATCGGCGACGTGAACCTGGTCAAGCCCGGTGTCGGCGAGACCACCCGGGTGCTGCTGCGTCGAGTGCCGTGGCGGGTCCTCGTGCGACCCGACCGGCGCGACGAGCTCGGCCACGTCGAGCTGCTCGCCGAGCAGCGCGGCGTCCCCGTCGAGGTCGTCGAGGACCTGGCCTTCTCCTGCATGGGCCTCATCCACCCGCGCTTCGCCCAGTCCGAGTCCTGAGAGGACCTGATGCTCGCCTCCGACATCGACCGCACCCTGCTCTGGTCCCACAAACGCCTCGGCGACGTGCCGGCGGCGGACCTGGTCTGCCTCGAGGTGCTCCAGGAGCGCGACTGGGCCTTCGTGACCCGGCGCGCCCTCGGCGCCCTCGACGCGATGACCGCGGGGGAGGGGGGCCGCGAGCTGGTGCTCTGCACGACCCGCACCCCCGACCAGGTGCTGCGGCTGCGGCTGCCGCGCTACCGCCGGGTGCTCTGCCTCAACGGCGGCGCGCTGCTCGTCGACGGCGTCCCCGACCCCGAGCACGCCCGGGCGACCACGGCGCTGGTGGCCCAGCGACGCCCGATGGCGGAGTTCGCCGACCGGGTGCGGCACCTCGCCGAGGCGCCGCACGTGCGAGGCCTGCGCGACGCCGACGGTCATTTCGGCTACTTCCTGCTCACCGGCGACCCGGTGCCCGACGCCTGGGTCGAGGAGCTGGAGGCCGTGGCGGGCGAGGACGGCTGGCGGCTGACCCACGAGCAGACCAAGGTCTACGCGATGCCCGACGTCCTGACCAAGGAGGCCGGGCTGACCCGGCTGCTCGAGCTCGGCGCCGACGGGGACGACGAGCTGGTCGCCGCGGCCGGCGACTCGATCCTCGACGAGGGGATGCTCCGTCTCGCCCGGCACGCGCTGGTCCCGAGGGGCGCCTACCTCGAGAGCCACGACTGGGACGGGGCAGTCACCACCGCCACCGGAGTCCTGGCCGGTGAGGAGATCGCCCTCTGGCTGGCCCAGCACGCCGGCCTCCCGGTGCTCGAGGCGACCCGAGCCCCGTCGTCGGGTGGTCTCGACTCGCGGTGACTTCGTCCCCGCGGCTCGACCAGCGGTGGGCCCCGGTGGTCGAGCCGGTGAGCGTCAGCGAGCCGAGTCTCTCCGGTGGTCGAGCCGGTGAGCGTCAGCGAGCCGAGTCGAGACCTGGTGGTGGGTCTCGACTCGCGGTGACTTCGTCCCCGCGGCTCGATCAGCGGGGGTTCCGGTGGTCGAGCCGGTGAGCGTCGGCGAGCCGAGTCTCTCCGGTGGTCGAGCCGGTGAGCGTCAGCGAGCCGAGTCGAGACCTGGAGGTGGGTCTCGACTCGCGGTGACTCCGTCCCCGCGGCTCGACCAGCGGGTTCCGGTGGTCGAGCCGGTGAGCGTCAGCGAGCCGGGTCTCTCCGGTGGTCGAGCCGGCGAGCGTCAGCGAGCCGAGTCGAGACCTGGTGAAGGGTCTCGACTCGCGGTGACTTCGTCCCCGCGGCTCGACCAGCGGGGGTTCCGGTGGTCGAGCCGGTGAGCGTCAGCGAGCGGGGTCTCTCCGGTGGTCGAGCCGGTGAGTGTCAGCGAGCCGAGTCGAGACCACGGACACGTCGACCGAACCGGTTGCGCAGGCGGTCATCCACAGGTGAGTCAGGTGTCCTGGCGAGCGGACGACGGTGTGCCGATCCTGGGGGGATGCCCTTCACCTACATGTTGAGATGCGCGGACGGCTCCTTCTACGTCGGGAGCACCTGGAATCTCGAGCATCGTCTCTACGAGCACGAGATCGGTGAGGGAGCCGAGTACACGAAGCGACGTCGTCCGGTCGAGCTCGTCTGGGTCGAGGAGTTCGAGCGCATCGCCGACGCCTTCGCTCGCGAGAAGCAGGTCCAGAACTGGAGCCGGGTGAAGCGTCAGGCCCTCATCGACCTCCGCTACGCCGATCTCCCTGCGCTCGCGGAGCGTCACTCGACACGCCGTCGCCGAGAGCGCGAGATCGCCGACACCGAGCGCCGCGGCAGACTCGGTCTCCCGCCGTCCGCCTCGTAGTGTGCCGGGGTCTCGACTTGCGGTGACTCCGTCCCCGCGGCTCGACCAGCGGGGGCTCCGGTGAGCGTCGGCGGGCCGGGTCGAGACCTGGTGGTGGGTCTCGACTCGCGGTGACTTCGTCCCCGCGGCTCGACCAGCGGGGGTTCCGGGAGCGTCGGCGAGCCGGGGCGAGACTCGCGGTGGGCGATGAGTTCGCGGTCGCCGGCCGGTCTGCAGGGGGACGACGTGCGTCCGCGGCCTGCGGGCGTGACCGAACCCGGGAGGAACACGATGGCGACGGTGCTGATGGTGGGGACCCGCAAGGGGCTGTGGATCGCGACCTCCGACGACGCCCGGCACGACTGGGACGTCACGGGGCCGCACCACGACATGGAGGAGGTCTACTCCTGCCTGGTCGACACCCGCGGCGGTGGGACGCCGCGGCTGTTCGCCGGCGCTTCCTCGCCGTGGCTGGGCCCGCAGGTGCGCTGGTCCGACGACCTCGGCGCGACCTGGCAGGAGACCCCCGGCGGCGGTATCCGGTTCGAGCCCGGCGACGGCGCGACCGTGGAGCGGGTCTGGCAGCTGACCCCCGGCACCGACCCGGACGTCGTGTGGGCCGGCACCGAGCCCGGCGCGGTGTGGCGCTCGGAGGACCGCGGCCGCACCTTCGCGCTCGTCCGCGGGCTGTGGGAGCACCCGCACCGCACCGAGTGGGGCGCCGGCTACGGCGGCCAGGCCTTCCACACGATCCTCCCGCACCCGACCGACCACGAATCGATCACGGTCGCGATCTCCTCGGGCGGCGTCTACCAGAGCGCCGACGGCGGCGCCTCGTGGACGCCGCGCAACCAGGGGCTGCGCGCGGAGTTCCTGCCCGAGGGCCAGCAGTACCCGGAGTTCGGCCAGTGCGTCCACAAGATCGCGCGCCACCCGGACCGGCCCGAGCGGCTCTTCCTGCAGAACCACGGCGGCGTCTACCGCTCCGACGACCACGCCGCCACCTGGCAGTCGATCGCCGAGGGCCTGCCGGCGGAGTTCGGGTTCCCGGTCGTCGTCGACCCCCACGACCCCGACACCGTCTACGTCTTCCCGCTCGAGGGCAGCGGCGGGCGCTACCCGGCCGGGGCGCACGCCGCCGTGTGGCGCTCGCAGGACGCCGGCGCGACCTGGTCGGCGCTCGACGATGGCCTGCCGGACCCCTGCTGGGTCGGGGTGATGCGCGACGCGATGGTCGCCGACGACCACCACCCCACCGGGCTCTACGTCGGTGCCCGCAACGGCGCGGTGTGGGCCTCGGCCGACGCCGGCACGACGTGGCGCGAGGTCGTGGCGAACCTGCCCGACGTGATGGCGGTGCGGGCGGCGTCGTACCCGGACGGGCCCTCGGACCCGTCGACACCGCGGGGCCGCGACGACGCGGGTTTGGGTGCGGCCGCGGACGCGCGTTAACCTGTCATGTCCGTCCCTCACAGGACGACGACACTCGACTGACCGCCGTGCAACGGCCGCGGATCCAGAGTGCCCGGGAGAACAGGCCCCGGCGCGCCGCGCAGCGAAGAGACGAAGAGGAGCCGCCATGTCCATCGGGACCGACGCAGCGACGAAGAAGAAGATCATCGCCGAGTACGCCACGACCGAGGGCGACACCGGCTCGCCCGAGGTGCAGATCGCGCTGCTCAGCCACCGCATCGCCCACCTCACCGAGCACCTCAAGACGCACAAGCACGACCACCACAGCCGTCGTGGACTGCTGCTGCTGGTCGGCCAGCGCCGCCGGCTGCTGAACTACCTGCGCAAGACCGAGATCGACCGCTACCGCTCGATCATCGAGCGCCTCGGCCTGCGCCGCTGACCGTCGTCGGGATCCACCCATCGGGTGGGTCCCGACTACTGCATCTGGCGCTCGTACGCCGGTGCGACAACTGAAAACCCAACCACTGGAGCGATCCGCGCCACCGTCCGGCCCGGTCCTCGGTAGTGATCTTCAGGAGCTCGAGCCACTGACGTGGTGGCCGGCCTGCGGGTCTCGATCGAAGATCGGCCACGCCCCGCCCGGCAGCTGTCCGGGCCCGGCATGTGCGCGGGCAGTCGCGGATCGCACCGCGAACAGGAAGATCAACGTGACAGAACCCGTCATCTCCGCCGTCGAGACCGTTCTCGACAACGGCAAGTTCGGCACCCGCACCGTCAAGTTCGAGACCGGGCTCCTCGCCCGCCAGGCCGCCGGATCGGTGACCGCCTACCTCGACGACGACACCATGCTGCTGTCGGCCACGACGGCCGGCAAGCACCCCAAGGACCACTTCGACTTCTTCCCCCTGACGATCGACGTCGAGGAGCGGATGTACGCCGTGGGCCAGATCCCCGGCTCGTTCTTCCGCAGCGAGGGTCGTCCCGGCGAGGACGCCATCCTCACCTGCCGCCTCATCGACCGGCCGCTGCGCCCGACCTTCAAGAAGGGTCTGCGCAACGAGGTCCAGGTCGTCATCACCGTGATGGCGCTCGACCCCGACCAGCCCTACGACGTGCTGGCGATCAACGCCGCCTCGCTGTCGACCCAGATCTCCGGCCTGCCGTTCTCCGGCCCCGTCGGCGGCGTCCGCGTCGCCCTCATCGAGGGCCAGTGGGTCGCCTTCCCGAGCCACAGCCAGCTCGAGAGCGCCGTCTTCGACATGGTCGTCGCCGGCCGCGTCACCGACACCGGCGACGTCGCCATCATGATGGTCGAGGCCGAGGCGCCCGAGGGCACCTACGAGCTCGTCGCCGGTGGCGCCTCCGCCCCGTCCGAGGAGATCGTGGCCGGTGGCCTCGACGCCGCCAAGCCCTTCATCAAGCAGCTCTGCGACGCGCAGGCCGAGCTGGCCAAGCAGGCCGCCAAGCCCGTGCAGGACTTCCCGGTCTTCCTCGACTACGAGGACGACGTCTACGCCGCCGTCGAGGCCGCCGTCTCCGCCGAGACCACCGAGGCCCTCGCCACGGTCGCCAAGCAGGAGCGCGACGAGAAGCTCGACGACGTCAAGGCGCTGCTGCTCGACAAGATCGGCTCCCAGTTCGAGGGGCGCGAGAAGGAGGTCGGGGCCGCGTTCAAGTCGGTCACCAAGGCCCTCATGCGCTCCCGCGTGCTGCGCGACAAGATCCGCATGGACGGCCGCGGCCTCGCCGACATCCGCCCGCTGCACGCCGAGGTCGGCGTCATCCCGCGCGTGCACGGCTCGGCGCTGTTCGAGCGCGGCGAGACCCAGATCCTGGGCGTCACCACGCTCAACATGCTCAAGCTCGAGCAGCAGCTCGACACGCTGAGCCCGGAGAAGCACCGCCGCTACATGCACAAGTACGTGTTCCCGCCGTTCTCCACCGGCGAGACCGGTCGCGTGGGCTCGCCCAAGCGCCGCGAGGTCGGCCACGGTGCGCTCGCGCGCCGCGCGCTCCTGCCCGTGCTGCCCAGCCGCGAGGAGTTCCCCTACGCGATCCGCCAGCTCTCCGAGGCGATGGGCTCCAACGGCTCCACCTCGATGGGCTCGGTCTGTGCCTCGACCCTGTCGCTGCTCCAGGCCGGCGTGCCGCTCAAGGCGCCCGTCGCGGGCATCGCGATGGGCCTCATCTCCGGCGAGGTCGACGGCGAGACGACCTACGTCGCGCTGACCGACATCCTCGGTGCCGAGGACGCCATGGGCGACATGGACTTCAAGGTCGCCGGCACCCGTGAGTTCGTCACGGCCCTGCAGCTCGACACCAAGCTCGACGGCATCCCGGCCGAGGTCCTGGCCGCGGCCCTGACCCAGGCCAAGGACGCCCGCCTGGCGATCCTCGACGTGATGGGCGAGGCGATCGACGCTCCCGAGGAGATGTCGCTGCACGCGCCGCGCATCATCACCGTGCGCGTCCCCGTCGACAAGATCGGTGAGGTCATCGGCCCGAAGGGCAAGATCATCAACCAGATCCAGGACGACACCGGCGCCTCGATCTCCATCGAGGACGACGGCACCATCTACATCGGTGCCACCAACGGCGAGTCCGCGGAGGCCGCCCGCAACGCGATCAACCAGATCGCCAACCCGACGATGCCCGAGGTCGGCGAGCGCTACCTCGGCACGATCGTGAAGACGACGAACTTCGGTGCGTTCGTCTCGCTCATGCCGGGCAAGGACGGCCTGCTGCACATCACCAAGCTGCGCAGCCTGGTCGGCGGCAAGCGCGTCGAGAACGTCGACGACGTCGTCTCGGTCGGCCAGAAGATCCAGGTCGAGATCGCCGAGGTCGACGACCGCGGCAAGCTCTCGCTGATCCCCGTGGTCGAGGACGACGCCGAGGCCGGCCAGTCCGACGCGGCCGACGTCGAGGTCGACGCCGAGGCCTGACCCGCACCCTGACCCGCCAGCCCCGGCTGGCGGGTCAGTGTCGTTTTCGAGGAAGTGGATGATGGAACGCATGCAGAAGGTCGGCACGACGCGCACGGTCTCGACGGTGCGCGACACCGGTGGGGTCGTCACCTCGCAGGTGCGGCGCACCGTCCTGCCGGGCGGTCTCCGCGTCGTGACCGAGCAGATGGCCGGCGCCCGCTCCGCGACGATCGGGGTGTGGGTCGACGTCGGCTCGCGCGACGAGACGCCGTCGCTCCACGGGGCCTCGCACTTCCTCGAGCACCTGCTGTTCAAGGGCACCCACGAGCGGTCGGCCCTCGACATCTCGGTGGCCCTCGACGCGGTCGGCGGGGAGTTCAACGCCTTCACCGCCAAGGAGTACACCTGCTTCCACGCCCGGGTCCTCGACGAGGACCTGCCGCTGGCCGTCGACGTGCTCGGCGACATGGTCACCTCCTCGCTGATCACCGCCGAGGACGTCGAGGCCGAGCGCGAGGTCATCCTCGACGAGATCGCGATGCACGACGACGACCCCGACGACGTCGTCCACAACCTCTTCGCCGAGCAGGCGTGGGGTGCGACGTCGCCTCTGGGTCGCTCGATCGCCGGCACCGAGGAGTCGATCACCGGTCTCGACCGGGCCCGGATCCTGCGGTTCTACCGCAAGCACTACCGCCCCGAGCACATGGTCGTCTCCGTCGCCGGCAGCCTCGACCACGCGACCGTCGTCCGGCAGGTGCGCAAGGCCTTCGGCCGGCGCGACTTCCTCAGCGGCGAGCAGACCCCCGTCGGCCCGCGCCGGACCTCTCGGCGGGTGCGGGTCCACCCGGGCCAGGTCGAGGCGACCCGGCCCTTCGAGCAGGTCAACGTCGTGCTCGGGATGGAGAGCTACCCCCGTGACGACGACCGGCGCTTCGCGCTCGGCGTCCTCAACACCGCGCTCGGCGGGGGGACGTCGTCGCGGCTGTTCCAGGAGATCCGCGAGCGTCGGGGCCTGGCCTACTCGGTCTACTCCTTCACCTCCCACCACGCCGACGCCGGCGTGGTCGGTGTCTCGGTGGGCTGCCTGCCGTCGAAGCTCGACGAGGTGCTCGCGACGGTGCGTCTCGAGCTGGCCCGCGTCGCCGCCGACGGCATCACCGACGACGAGCTCGTGCGCGGCAAGGGTCAGCTCCGCGGTGGCCTCGTGCTCGGGCTCGAGGACTCCGCGTCGCGGATGATCCGGCTCGGCAAGGCCGAGCTCGTCCACGACGAGCTGCTCGAGATCGACGAGGTGATGGCCAAGATCGACGCCGTCACGCTCGAGGAGGTCCGCACCATCGCCGCCGACGTCTTCGCGCGACCCGAGATCCTGGCGATCGTCGGGCCCGCCTAGCCTGCGGGCGGCTCAGCGCCGGCCGATGACCCCCACGACGGGGGGCTGCTTGTTGTCGATGACCGAGACGCGGAACCCGCCCTCGGACAGGGCCGCCGAGGCGCCCTTGATGATCTTCGGGACCTGCTCGGGGACCTTGGCCTCGAAGAAGAGGAAGACCGCGCCGCCGGGGACGACCCGCTCGTGCAGCAGGGCGACCTCGTCCTGGCACTCGCGCACCCAGAACAGGTTGACGTTGAACGCGAAGACCTTGTGCAGCCGCTTCACCGGCACCCGCAGCGTGGCCAGGTCGATCTGGCGCACGGTCAGCCGCCCGGCCTTGACGGCCTCGGCGTTGCGGCGCTTGGTGCGGTCGACGCCGGACTCCGAGCGGTCGATCGCGAAGAGCTTGCCGGTCTCGAGCCGCCCGGTGATGAGCTCGGCCGCAGCGCCCGGCCCGCAGCCGATCTCGAGCACGTGGTCGGCCGGTTGGGGGTCCATGAACTCCACCGCCCATCGGATGCGCGCCGGGATCTGCTGTGCCACCATGCGTCCACCCTGCCAGACCCGGCGGAGGCATTCACTCACCAACACTAGGGTGAACACGTGATTCGTGTGGGCGTGCTGGGTGCGCGGGGCAAGGTCGGCGCCGAGGTGTGCCGGGCGGTGGACGCCGCGGAGGACCTCGAGCTGGTCGCGTCCGTCGACCAGGGCGACGACCCGCGCGACCTGCTCGCCGCCACGGCCGAGGTCGTCGTCGACTTCACCCACCCCGACGTGGTCATGGACAACCTCGCGCTGTGCATCGAGCACGGCATCCACGCCGTCGTGGGCACGACCGGCTTCGACGACGAGCGGTTGGCCCGGCTGGAGGCCTGGCTGGCCACAGCGGGAAGCGGCGGGAACCCCGGCAGCGGCGTGCTCGTCGCCCCGAACTTCTCGATCGGCGCGATCTTGATGATGCGGTTCGCGGCGGCGGCCGCCCCGCACTTCGAGTCCGTCGAGGTGGTCGAGCTGCACCACCCCGACAAGGCCGACGCCCCCTCGGGCACGGCGCGTCGCACCGCCGAGCTGATCGCGGCCGCGCGTCGCGACGCCGGCGTGGCCACCGCGCCCGACGCGACCTCGACGTCGCTGCCCGGCGCCCGCGGCGCCGACGTCGACGGCGTCCCCGTGCACGCGCTCCGGGTCCGGGGCCTGGTCGCCCACCAGGAGGTCGTGCTCGGCGGACCGGGGGAGACCCTGACGATCCGCCACGACTCGCTGCACCGGACGTCGTTCACGCCGGGTGTGCTGGCCGCCGTCCGCGCGATCCCGGCGCGGCCCGGCCTCACCGTCGGCCTCGAGCGGCTCATCGACCTCTGAGACCCGCCGGGTCGTGCGCTGCCCCGACGTCTGACCCATGTGTGTCCCGATGGTCGAGCCGCCTCCGGTGGTCGAGCCGCCCCCGGTGGTCGAGCCGCCCCCGGTGGTCGAGCCGTGGGGACGGAGTCACCGCGAGTCGAGACCTGGTGACGGGGTTGGGGTGGTCTCGACTCGGCTCGCTGGCTCGACCAGCGGGCTTCCGGTGGTCGAGCCGTGGGGACGGAGTCACCGCGAGTCGAGACCTGGTGACAGGGCTGGGGTGGTCTCGACTCGGCTCGCTGGCGCTCGCCGGCTCGACCAGCGGGTGCCGGTGGTCGAGCCGTGGGGACGGAGTCACCGCGAGTCGAGACCTGGTGACCGGGCTGGGGTGGTCTCGACTCGGCTCGCTGGCGCTCGCCGGCTCGACCAGCGGGGCCGACGGCTGGGGTGGTCTCGACCCGGTTCGCTGGCGCTCGCCGGCTGGACCAGCGGGTGCCGCAGCCTCAGAGGAAGCGGGCGAGGGCGGCGACGAGCGCGGCGCCGAAGACGACCAGCAGGAACGGGGTCCGCAGGAGCAGCAGCACGACCGCGGCGCCGAGCGCGAGAACCCGCGCGTCGAGCGCGAGGCTCCCGTCGTCGGTGGCGACGACCTGGACGGCGACCAGCGCGGCCAGCAGCGCGACCGGGATCAGGTCGGCGACGCGGGAGACCACGGGGTGGTCGAGCACCCGGGGCGGCACGGCCAGGCCGCTGAGCTTGAGCAGGTAGCACCCGAGGGCGCCGAGGACGATCGCGGCCCACGTCACGGCGTCGCCCCGTCCGCCGGGGCGCCGGGAGCGGGGGAGCGGGGCGTCAGGAGGCCGGCCAGCAGGGCCACGCCGGCCGCGACCAGCACCGGGACGCCGGCCGCGGTGAACGGGACGACGCCGAGCGCCACCGCTGCCGCGAGGACGGCGACCACGCGGTGCAGCGGGCGGTCGAGCCGCGGCCACAGCAGGGCGAGGAACGCCGCCCCGACGGCGGCGTCCAGGCCGTAGTCGCGCGGGTCGCCGATCGCCTCGCCGGCGATCGCGCCGGCCAGGGTGGCGAGGTTCCAGAGCACGAAGATCGCACCGCCGGTCCAGAGGAAGCCGGTGCGCGCGGCCTCCCGGGTCGGCCGCGTCACCGACATCGCCGTCGACTCGTCGATGAGCAGGTGCGCGGCGCCGACCCGCCGCCAGCCGCGGTAGCCGAGCAGCGGGGCGAGCCGGAGCCCGTACAGGGTGTTGCGGGTGCCGAGCAGCAGGGCCGTCGCGGCGCCCGCGAACGGCGTCCCACCCGAGGCCAGGACGCCGACCAGCGCGAACTGCGAGGCGCCGGTGAACATCAGCAGCGACAGCGCGCAGGCCTGCACCACGTCGAGGCCGGACGCGACCGCCACCGCGCCGAAGGAGACGCCGTAGGTGCCGGTCGCGACCCCGACGCCCAGGCTGCCGCAGATGATCTCGCGTCGGCCGGCGGGGACGGGGTCGGCCGGTGCGGCGTCGCTCACGCCAGGGCGGTGTGCAGGCGGACCTGCTTGAGCGTGGTGGTGCCGCTCCCGTCGAGGTCGAGCTCGCGGTGCGCTGAGTCGGGAGCCCAGCCGGCGCTCTCGAGGAACGCGCGGCGCCGGTCGTCGGTGGCGATCGTCCAGGTGACGGCCCGGGTGAAGCGGTCGGCCTCGAGGGTCTCGGCGGCCGCCTGCAGCAGCCGGGAGCCGTGGCCCTTGCCGCGCTCGTCGGGGACGACGGCCAGCTCGGCCAGCTCGCCGTCGGCGATCGGATCGCAGTCGGGGTCGACGGCCGGCGTGGTGACCGCGTAGCCGACGACCCGGTTGCGCTCCAGCGCGACCAGGACCCGGTTGCGGGCGTCGGCGGGCCGGCCCATCGAGGTCCGCCACGCCTCGGCGACCGGCGCCGGGTCGGTCGGGATCGCCTCGGGGGGCAGGACGCCGGCGTACTGCTCGCCCCAGGCGCGCACCTGCACCGCCGCGATCGCGTCGGCGTCGTCGGACCAGGCGACGCGGACGGAGACGTCGGCGGTCGGGGAGCTCATGGACCGATCATCGCAGTGGCCGCCGCGGCGGTGGCGTCGCGGGGCGGCAACACCGGGGTGGCTAGGTTGGAGGACATGGAATTCCGCAACCTCGGTGCGAGTGGTCTGAAGGTCTCGGCCATCTCGTACGGCAACTGGCTCACCCATGGTTCCCAGGTCGAGGAGGACGCCGCGCTCGCGTGCGTGCGCCAGGCCCTCGACGAGGGGATCACCACCTTCGACACCGCCGACGTCTACGCCAACACCGCCGCCGAGACCGTGCTCGGCAAGGCCCTGGCCGGCGAGCGGCGGCAGGGCCTGGAGATCTTCACCAAGGTCTTCTGGCCGACCGGGCCCGGCAAGCAGAACGACCACGGGCTGTCGCGCAAGCACATCCTGGAGTCGATCGACGGCTCGCTGCAGCGCCTCGGCACCGACTACGTCGACCTCTACCAGGCGCACCGCTTCGACCACGAGACGCCGCTGGAGGAGACGATGCTGGCCTTCGCCGACGTCGTCCGCGCCGGCAAGGCGCTCTACATCGGCGTCTCGGAGTGGCGGGCGGAGGAGATCCGCGCCGCGGCCGCGCTGGCCCGCGAGCTCCACGTCCCGCTGGTCTCGAACCAGCCGCAGTACAACATGCTGTGGCGCGTCATCGAGGCCGAGGTCGTGCCGACCAGCGAGGAGCTGGGGCTCGGCCAGGTGGTCTGGTCGCCGATCGCGCAGGGCGCGCTGACCGGCAAGTACAAGCCCGGCGCCGAGCTGCCGGCCGGGTCGCGCGCCACCGACGAGAAGGGTGGCGCCGACATGATCAAGCGCTGGATGGACGACGACGTCCTCGAGCGCGTCCAGCGCCTCCAGCCGATCGCCGACGAGGCCGGGCTCTCGCTGGCCCAGCTCGCCGTGGCCTGGGTGCTGCAGAACCCCAACGTCTCCTCGGCCATCATCGGCGCCTCCCGCCCCGAGCAGGTCACCGAGAACGTCAAGGCCGCCGGGATCACCCTCGACGCCGACGCCCTCACCGCGATCGACGACGTCCTCGGCGACGTGGTCGTGCGCGACCCCGCCAAGACCCAGTCGCCGCGACGCTCGGAGATGTTCGGCTGACCCAGCCGTCGCAGGTTGGGCAAGCGAGCGCCAGCGAGCGCCGACGAAACCCCGCGACCGACCTCGCGAACCCTCCCGAGGTCGGTTGCGGGGTTTCCGCGCGTCGCAGCCGCTCCTCACCCGCGCCGACCACCGGTGAGCACCCCCGCAGGAGGAACGGCCGGGCGAGCCCGGCCCCCGTCAGCGGTAGTGCTCGGGGAGCGCCTGGCCGATCTTCATCTTCGGCTTGGGCATCCGCATGAACTTCATCTGCATCGCGCGGGTGATCGCGTAGTACGAGGTGCCCTTGAGCGACTCCTCGGGGAAGCGCGCCCGCAGCTGCTTGCGCAGCCGCAGGCGGAGCACGACGAGGTCGACGACGAGCACGAGGAAGAGCGGGATGATCAGCGCCTGCACGAAGAGCGAGACGATCATCAACGGGATCACGATCTCGGCGAACGAGAACCGGACGTCGACGAAGTCACGGATGAACCGGCGCACCGGGCCCTTGTCGCGGGTCAGCAGGTAGCGCTCGTCGCCGTCCTTCATGCCCTGCCGGACGCGCTGGCTCGACTCGGAGCGCGAGGCCCGCTGGGCCTGCATCTGCTCCCTGCGGGTGCGCGGCACGCGGGCCCGCGCGCGGGCGGCGGCCTCGGCCTCCTTGCGGGTCGGCGTGGGTCGCCCCTTGCCCCCGCTCTTGGCGAGGTCGACGCCGGGGACGTCGGACGTGCTGGTCTCGGACTTGCGACGACGGAACAACGAGCTGCCTTCTGGCCGGTGGACGATGGGCCCAGGGTACCCGTGGGTACCGCCGGTCCGGTCGCCGCTGCACCGCCGACGGTGCGGCCGCACCCGTCGACCCACTTGCGGCTCGGGCATAGGGTGAGCGCATGAGCTTGATGAAGAGGATGAGCCTGATCTTCCGGGCCAAGGCCAACAAGGCGCTCGACGCAGCCGAGGACCCGCGCGAGACCCTCGACTACAGCTACCAGCGCCAGCTCGAGCTGCTCACGAAGGTGCGCCGCGGGGTCGCCGACGTGGCGACCAGTCGCAAGCGCATCGAGCTGCAGATCGGTCAGCTCGAGCAGCAGGCCGCCAAGCTGCAGTCGCAGGCCGAGAAGGCGCTGCAGATGGACCGCGAGGACCTCGCCCGCGAGGCGCTGACCCGCAAGTCCGGGCTCAACACCCAGATCTCCGACCTCCGCGCGCAGCACGCCCAGCTGCAGGGTGAGGAGGAGAAGCTCGTCCTGGCCCAGCAGCGGCTGCAGGCCAAGGTCGAGGCCTTCCGCACCCGCAAGGAGACCATCAAGGCCACCTACACCGCGGCCGAGGCCCAGACCCGCATCAACGAGGCCGTCTCCGGCATCGGCGAGGAGATGGGCGACGTCGGCATGGCGATCCAGCGCGCCGAGGACAAGACGGCCAACATGCAGGCCCGGGCCGGCGCGATCGACGAGCTCATCGCCTCCGGCGCCCTCGACGACGTCACGTCGTCGGGCCCGAGCGACGACATCTCCCGCGAGCTCGACTCGCTGGGCTCGCAGTCCGACGTCGAGCTCGAGCTCGCCCGCCTCAAGGGGCTCTCCGCACCGCAGGCGCCCGGCCAGCTCGGTGCCGCCGGCGCCGGCGCGGCCGACCCGCTGTCGAAGGAGACCCAGGCCGAGGGCGAGACGCCCCGATGACCGCCATGATCATCCGCATCCTCGGCGAGGGGCAGTTCGACATCGCCGAGGAGGCGCTCGACCGCCTCAACGAGCTCGACTCGGCCGTCGAGGCCGCCATCGAGGCCGACGACGAGACGACGTTCCGCCCGGCGCTGGTCGCGCTGCTCGAGGGCGTCCGCACCGTCGGGGTCCGGCACGCCGACGACTCCCTCGACGAGTCCGACCTGATCCTGCCGCCCGACGACGCCTCCATCGCCGAGGTGCGTCAGATGCTCTCCGACGACGGCCTCATCCCCGGCTGAGCCCGCGCGTCGCCCGGAGGTGGGGACCACCCCCCTTGGAGCGCACGGGAGACTGGACCCATGGCTCGCACTCGTTTCGTCGGTGACGCCGGCCTGACCGCCCGGATGACGCTCGTGATGTTCCTCCTCGGGGGACTGTTCGTGGCCCTCGTCGTCGTGCTCGCCGCCGCCGCCGGCCAGGGCATCGGCATCCTGGTCGCGGTGGCCGGCATCGGGTTCGCCGTCTACCAGTGGTCCAGCTCCGACAAGATCGCGATGCGGGCGATGCGGGCCCGCGAGGTCACGCCGCAGGAGGCGCCGGAGCTGCACGGCATGATCGACCGGCTCTGCACCCTCGCCGACATGCCGAAGCCGCGCGTCGGCATCGCCGACACCTCGGTGCCCAACGCCTTCGCGACCGGCCGCTCGCCCGACCGGGCCGTGGTCTGCGTGACCACCGGGATCCTCGGGCTGCTCACGACCCAGGAGCTCGAGGGCGTCCTGGCCCACGAGCTCTCCCACGTCGCGCACCGCGACGTGCTGGTGATGACCGTCGCCTCGTCGTCCGGCATCGCGGCCGGGATGCTCACCCAGGGCGCGCAGTACGGCGGCCTCGGCTTCTTCGGGGGCGGGCGCCGCGACAACAACAACGGCCTCCCGGTCTGGCTCGTGGTGCTGCTGGTCAGCCTCGTCGTGTACGCCGTCAGCTTCGTGCTGCTGCGGCTGCTGTCGCGCTACCGCGAGCTGTCCGCCGACCGGGCCGGGGCCTACCTGACGCTCAAGCCCGCGGCGCTGGCCTCGGCGCTGCAGAAGATCAGCGGTGGCATGCAGCGGGTGCCCGAGCGCGACCTGCGCCAGGTCAGCGCCGGCAGCGCGCTGTGCATCTCCCCGATCAGCCTCAAGGGGCTGGCCTCCACCCACCCGCCGCTGGAGAAGCGGCTCGAGCAGCTGGCCCGCATCCAGGGCGAGCTCGACCGGCCCACCGCGTGAGCACCTGATGGGCTTCCTCGACTCCATCCTCGGCCGCTCCCGGCCGAAGCAGGCCGACCTCGACGCGCTGTTCAACGTGCCGAGCGCCGCGATCACGCTGCAGACGACGCTCGGCCTGGTGCCCACCGGCGACGGCGCCGTCTGCTACCGCGCGGCCGCCGGTCCGGCGTTCGCCGACACCCAGACCGACGTCGTCGAGCTGCTGCGGGCCACGTCGGGGGCGCCGACCATCGACGTCACCACCGACGAGTTCGGCTTCACCTGGCTCGAGGTCGACCACCCGCCCCACGACCCGGCGACCTCCGACCTCGGCGAGCTGTGCACCGACCTGCACGCCGTGAACACCGGCCTGGAGGCCGCGGGCTTCGGTCCCGCGCTGCTCTGCTCGCTGGTGCCCTTCGCCGACTCCTCCGGCCGCCGGCTCGGCCTGGTCTACCTCTACAAGCAGGGCACCTTCTACCCGTTCGCGCCCAAGCCCGGCCAGGGGGCCGGGGGTCGCGAGCGCGACACCCTGCTCGAGATCCAGGTCCGCGACCTGCTCGTCCCCGAGCTGCCGATCGAGCAGGACCCCTCCCGCTGGCTGGCGATCTGGGGCGCGCCCGCGCTCTGACCCGGGGTGGACGCCGGCGCGCCGGGTCAGTCCAGGCAGAGCTCGTTGCCCTCGGGGTCGGCCAGCACGATGAACCCGTGCGACAACGGGGGAGCGGGCTCGTGCCGCTGCACCCGCGTGGCGCCGAGGGCGACGAGGCGGTCGCACTCGGCCTCCAGGGCCACCATCCGCTCCTCGCCCCGCAACCCGGGTGCCGCGCGGACGTCGAGGTGGACGCGGTTCTTCGCCGTCTTCGTCTCCGGCACGCGCTGGAAGAACAGCCGCGGCCCGGCGCCCCCGGGGTGGTGCGCCGCCGAGGCGTCGTTGCGCCGCTCGGGCGGCACCCCGAAGGCGTCGAGGGCGGCGTCCCAGGTGTCGAAGCCGGGCGGGGGAGCGTCGACCTCGTAGCCGAGGGCCGCGCACCAGAACGCGCAGAGCGCGGCCGGGTCGGCGGCGTCGAAGCTGACCTGCACCTCGCGGGTCGTCGGGTCGCTCATCGCGCCGTCCCCGCGCCGTGTGCGTGGAGGTCGCGGAGCAGCGCGACCTCCGCGAGGTGGTGGATGACCTCGCGCTGGATGTGCAACACCAGCGCGGCGTGGGGCGCGGCGGCGTGGGCGCCCTCGGCCGCGCCGACCGGGCGGAGCAGCCCCTCCTCGCCCAGGCCCTCCACCCCGGCGGTCCAGGTGGCGTGCTCGGCGTCGAGCTGGGCCAGGGCCTCGGTGGCCGTGGCGGCGTAGGCGAAGGACTCGTAGTCGGCGGGGGCGCCGCCGAAGTGCGCGGCGTTGCGGACGGCGAGGACACCGACGATGACGTGACCGAGCCGCCAGGCGATGGTGGTCACCGGGGGCGGGTCGGGTTCGGGGAAGGCGAAGTCGATGGTCATCTCCCCGCTCCCGGCCTGGACCGGCGCCGTGCCGGTGCCGCGGGGCCGGACGTTCCAGGCGCCGGGGACCGGCTCCCAGAAGTACTCGTCGTCACCCAGCCCGTCGAGCCGGGGGCGGAGCTGGGTGTCCCAGTGGGCGGTGAGCTGCTCGCGCAGGAGTGCGTTCCAGGTCGTCATGACCCCACCGTGCCAGCGATACCGGACTGTTCCGGTCCGCTGTCTCTGGCAGGCTGCCGGCATGGCCGACGGGACCACCCAGCGCGTGCTGCGCCTGCTCACCCTGCTCCAGCAGCGCCGGACCTGGACCGGCACCGAGCTCGCCGGGGAGCTCGGCGTCACCGACCGGTGCGTGCGGCGCGACGTCGGCCGGCTGCGCGACCTCGGCTACCCCGTGCACGCCAGCCAGGGCGTCGGCGGCGGCTACCAGCTCGGCGCCGGCAAGGCGCTACCGCCCCTGCTGCTCGACGACGACGAGGCCATCGCGATCGCAGTCTCGCTGCGGCTGGCGGCCGGCGGGACGGTGGCCGGCACCGGCGAGGCGGCGCTGCGCACCCTCGCCAAGCTCGACCAGGTCATGCCGCCGCGGCTGCGCTCCGAGGTCCGCACGCTGCACGGCGCCACCGAGACGCTGCCGGGCGGCGTCGCGCAGGCCGACGGCGAGGTGCTGACCACGCTGGCGCGGGCCTGCCGCGACGCCGTCCGGGTGCGGTTCGGCTACACCTCGCGCGGCGGCGGGCGGCAGGAGCGGACGGTGGAGCCGGTGCGGATGGTCGCGACCGGACGCCGGTGGTACCTGATGGCCTTCGACGTCGACCGCGACGACTGGCGCACCTTCCGTCTCGACCGGATGGCCGACGTCGTCGCCACGACCTGGCGCGTCCCTCCGCGCGAGCACCCGGACCCGGCCGCCTTCGTGCAGCGGGCGGTGACCGCCGCGCCGTACCGGCACGTCGTGCGCGCCCGGGTCTCGGCGACGGCCGCGCAGGTGCGCGAGCTGCTGCCGCCCCAGGTGGGCGCCGTCGAGCCCGACGGCGACGCGGCCGTGCTCACCGCGGGGGGCGACCAGCTCGACTGGCTGGCGGTGCACCTGGCGCTGCTGCCGTGGCCGGTGGAGGTGCTCGAACCCGACGCGCTGCGCGACGTGGCCGCGGAGCTCGGACGCCGGCTGGCCCGGATGGCACGATGACCTGATGCTGCACTCCTTGTCGGGCCGCGCCGAGAGCGCGATGCAGGCCCGGCTGCTGACCGTGCTGCGCGACCAGGGGCCGCTGCCCAGGACCGCGCTGGCCGACCGGCTGCAGGTGTCGCGGACGACGATCGCGGCGGAGGTCGGCCGGCTCTCGGAGATCGGGCTGACCCAGGAGACCGGTCCGGCCCAGTCGCGCGGCGGGCGCCGGTCGACGATGGTCGCCCTGGCCGACGACATCCGTTTCGTCGGCATCGCCATCGGCGCCACCGGAACCACGGTCGGCGTCACCGACGGGCGCCTCGACGTCCTGCGCACCGAGAAGGTCGACTGCCGCATCGACATGGGTCCCGACCTGGTGCTGCGGGCCGCGCTGGACCACGTGCGGCGCCTGCTCGACGAGCTCGGTGTCGAGCGGCCGATGGGCGTCGGGGTGGGGGTGCCCGGTCCGGTCGACTTCGGCCGCGGTGTCTCGGTCGCCCCACCGCTGATGCCCGGCTGGGACGGCTACCCCGTGCGCGACACCGTCTCGCGCGAGCTGGGCTGCCCGGCCGTGCTCGACAACGACGTGAACGTGATGGCGGTCGGCGAGCTGCACGCCGGCGTCGCCCGCCACGCCCGCGACTTCCTCTTCGTCAAGATCGGCACCGGCATCGGCTGCGGGGTCGTCGTCGACGGCGAGCTCTACCGGGGCGTCAATGGTTGCGCCGGCGACATCGGCCACATCCAGGTGCGCGGCGACGGGCGGCGCTGCGTGTGCGGCAACACCGACTGCCTCGAGGCCTACGCCGGGGGAGCCGCGCTGGCCCGCGACGCGACCGAGGCCGCCGAGCGCGGCCGGTCCGCGGTGCTGGCCGACCTGCTGGCCGAGCACGGCCTGCTCCGGGCCTGCGACGTCGGTACCGCGGTGGCCCGCGGTGACCTCGCCGCCGCGACCCTCCTGCGTGAGAGCGGGCAGCGGGTCGGGGAGGTCGTGGCGGGCCTGGTGTCGTTCTTCAACCCCGGCCTGATCGTCATCGGCGGGCGGGTCAGCGGCCTGGGGCACGCGCTGCTGGCCGAGATCCGCGGGACGGCCTACCAGCGCTCGCTGCCCCTGGCCACGGGCAACCTGCCCATCGTGCTGAGCGAGCTGGTCGACGCCGGCGGCGTCATCGGCGCCTCGAGGCTGGTCAGTGCCGAGGTCTTCGCCCCGGCCGTGGCGACCTGACCCGCCCGGCCGACGTCCACATCCGACCGAGATACGCAAATGACTTGCGAAAGTCGTCCACCCGGTTGACGACGCGGCGCGCACCGCCCTACGTTCGATGTGGCCGTCGTCACTCGGCTGAGCACGCGCAGGCCATGGGGAGACGGCCGTCCCGCTCGTCAACACAAGGAGCAGATACGTGCAACATCGATTCTCGGGAGTGTTGGCCGCCATGGCCGCCGGCGCTATCGCCATTCCACTTGCCGCCGTCGGCGGCATCACCGCGCCGGCCGGCGCCCACCCCGGCCACGACGACCCGCCGGCCCCGCCCCCGGACAGCGAGTTCCAGAAGGTCACGCTCAACGACCGCCCGGGCGAGCCGATGGACCTCGCGGTGCTGCCCGACGGCGACGTCCTGCACACCACGCGGGCCGGCGTCATCTGGCACAACGACTACGAGACCGGCGTGAACTCGATCGCCGGGCAGATCGACGTCTACCAGCACGACGAGGAGGGGCTGCAGAGCATCGCCCTCGACCCGGGGTTCGACGGGGAGAAGAACAACTGGGTCTACCTCTACTACTCACCGCCCCTCGACACCCCGGCCGACGACCCGGCCACCGCCTCGATCAACGAGGGTGACGCACCGCTCGAGGGCACCGCCGCCGACTTCGCGCCGTACAAGGGCGTGATCCGGGTGTCGAAGTTCCGCTTCGTCAACGGCGAGGTCAAGAACAACACCGAGCGCCGGATCCTCGACGTCCCGGTCGACCGCGGCATCTGCTGCCACGTCGGCGGCGACATCGTCTTCGACTCCAAGGGCAACCTGATCCTCGCCACCGGCGACGACTCGAACCCCTTCGAGTCCGACGGCTTCGTGCCGCTCGACGAGCGCCCCAACCGCAACCCGGCCTTCGACGCCCAGCGGACCTCGGGCAACACCAACGACCTGCGCGGCAAGATCCTGCGGGTCAAGCCGGGCAAGCGCGGCGGCTACACGATCCCGACGGGCAACCTGTTCCGGCCCGGCACGCCCAAGACCCGGCCCGAGATCTACGCGATGGGGCTGCGCAACCCGTTCCGCATCGAGATCCACCCCCGCACCGACAAGCTGTGGGTCGCCGACTACTCGCCGGACGCCAACACCGCCGACCCCGAGCGCGGGCCGTCCGGCCAGGGCAAGTGGGTCGTCATCGACCAGCCCGCCAACTACGGCTGGCCCTTCTGTGCGACCGACGAGCTCCCCTACGTCGACTACGACTTCGAGACCGAGACCTCCGGTGAAGCCTTCGACTGCGCCAACCCGCGCAACACCTCGGTCCACAACACCGGCCGCGTCAAGCTGCCGCCGGTCGAGAAGCCGGAGATCTTCTACTCCTACCCCGTCTCGGAGCAGTTCCCCGAGCTCGGCACCGGCGGCATCTCCCCGATGGCCGGCCCGGCCTACCAGTACGACGTGCGCGACACCCGCGGCAAGACCCCCGTCGCGTGGCCCGAGCAGTACGACAACACGCCGCTGCTCTACGAGTGGAGCCGCGACTGGATCAAGGGCCTGCACGTCACCGGCGACGACGTCGCGATCGAGGACGTCGTCCCCGGCATCGTGACCGACAACCCGATGGACATGGAGTTCGGCCCCAACGGCGCGCTGTACGTGCTCGAGTACGGCGACGGCTACTTCGCCGAGAACCCCGACGCCCAGCTCTCGCGCATCGACTACATCGGGGCCAAGGGCAACCACAGCCCGGTGCCGGTGGTCACGGCCGACCCGTCCGCGGGCAAGGCGCCGCTGCGGGTGAAGTTCTCCAGCGCCGGCACGGCCGACGCCGACGGCGACCAGCTCAAGTACCAGTGGGACTTCGACGGTGACGGACGCTTCGACAGCACCAAGAAGAACCCGACCCACCGCTACACCGAGGACGGCACCTACCGGGCCACGCTCACGGTGACCGACGTCGGGGGCAAGCACCGCGGCCGGCACGCGTCGGCCGACGTCGACATCACCGTCGGCAACCAGGCTCCGGTGATCGAGTTCGTGACGCCCACGCCCGACGACACCTTCCAGTTCGGCGACACCGTGACCTACGAGGTGACGGTGACCGACGACACGGAGGTCGACTGCAACCAGGTGACGGTGACCTACATCCTGGGTCACGACAGCCACGGTCACCCGCAGAGCACCGCCAACGGCTGCACGGGCACCCTGACCACCACCGTGCCGGGCGGTCACGACCCGGGCGAGGACGACCTCAGCGCGGTCTTCGTCGCCCAGTACAACGACGGCGGGCTGACCGGCAGCGCCGAGGTGCGGCTCGAGCCGAGCGGCGCCTGACTGACGGCCACAGCACCGGCGGTCCGCTCGCTCCGGGCGGGCCGCCGGTCCGGCGTCACCCATACCCCCTACACCCAGCCAGAACCACGATCGAGAGGAATCCACCATGTGTTACGGATATGACGGCGAGGCCGCCCTGCGGCAGTCGCTGGAGCGGCAGGGCGCGAGTCGTCGAGGACTGCTCCGTGGGGCGGCACTCGGTGCGGCCGGGCTGGCGTCGGTCGGCGCGCTCGGCGCCACGGCGGCCGAGGCGGCCGGCCAGGACAAGGCCAACGGCCGGAGTCGCAAGAAGCAGGTGCCCGAGGGTCGGATCAGCATCCAGCTGTACACCCTGCGGGCGGCGATGACCGACCCCGCGAGCGTCGAGCTGGCGCTGACCCGCCTCTCGCAGTACGCCTACCCGCGCGTCGAGCGCGCCGGTCTCTACCACTACACCGCGGCGCAGATGAAGCAGCGCCTCGACCAGCTGGGCATCTGGGCCAGCTCCAGCCACGACGGCATCAGCGACAGCACGGCGGCGCGCAACAAGAAGTTCGACGACGCCAACACGCTGGGTCAGCGCTACATCGTGGTGCCCTACCTCAACTCCGACAAGCTGAGCGACTGGCAGGCCTGGGCCGAGCAGATGAACATCGAGGCCTACGCCGCCAAGCGTCGTGGCCTCAAGTACGGCTACCACAACCACGCCCACGAGTTCACCATCGACCTCGGCGGCGGCAAGACGCCGTGGGACGTGCTCACCCAGGAGCTCGACCCGCGCCTGGTCCACCTCGAGGCCGACCTGTACTGGGTCTACACCGGCGGTGTGAACCGCGGCGAGGCCAACCCGATCAAGTTCGTCAACGACGTCATCCGCAAGGCGCCGCAGACGGTTCGGCAGTTCCACGTCAAGGACCGCTCGGCCGCCGCGGGTGGAGACATGTGCGACCTGGGCACGGGCGTCATCGACTTCCCGGCGATCTTCCGCAAGCACGACGCGGAGGAGTACATCGTCGAGAACGACACCCCCGACGTGTCGCCGCTCACCTCGGCAGCCGTCGGCAAGCTCTACCTGGAGCACACCAACTTCTGACCGACGTGGCGATCTAGGAACGAGACGACGGCCGGGCCGCCGGGGCGACAAGCCCCAGCGGCCCGGTCGTGCTCCGTCCGGTCGCTGCCGGGCAACACGGTCGCACGGTGCTGTCGCCGCTCGTGGTGCTCGTCGCAGCGGCGGCCCGACGACGGGCTCGGGCGCTGCCGCGCACCTCGAGGGGCCGGGCGTGGGTGACCGGTCAGTCCTTGTGGCTCTTGCCCGGGAGGTCGAGCATCCGCTGCAGGGCCACGAGGGCGTCACGCTCGGTGGCGGGGTCGACCTCGATCCGGTTGACGACGACGCCCGCGACCAGCGACTCCATCGCCCACACGAAGTGGGGCAGGTCGATCCGGTTCATCGTCGAGCAGTAGCAGACGTTCTTGTCGAGGAAGACGATCGTCTTGTCGGGGTGGGCCCGCGCCAGGCGCTGCACCAGGTTGAGCTCGGTGCCGATCGCCCACACCGAGCCGGGTGGCGCCGCCTCGATCGTCTTGATGATGAACTCCGTGGAGCCGACCAGGTCGGCCGACAGGACGACGTCGTGCGGGCACTCCGGGTGCACCAGGATCTGCACGTCGGGCAGGGTGGCGCGCAGCTCGTCGACGACCTTGGTCGAGAAGCGGCCGTGCACCGAGCAGTGGCCCTTCCACAAGATGACCTTCGCCTCGCGCAGCGCCTCGACGCTGACCCCGCCGCCGGGCAGGTGCGGGTTCCAGACGACGCAGTCGTCGAGGGTGTAGCCCATCTTCAGCACCGCGGTGTTGCGGCCGAGGTGCTGGTCGGGCAGGAAGAGCACCTTGGTGTCCGGGCCGCGCTGCTCGAAGGCCCACTCGAGGGCGACCTCGGCGTTCGACGAGGTGCACACGACGCCGCCGTTGCGGCCGCAGAACGCCTTGATGTCGGCGCTGGAGTTCATGTAGGTCACCGGGACCACGACGTCCTGGAGCCCGGCGTCGGCCATCGCCTGCCAGGCCGCCTCGACCTGGGGGAGCCGGGCCATGTCGGCCATCGAGCAGCCGGCCGCCAGGTCGGGGAGCACGACCTGCTGCCCGGGGCCGGTGAGGATGTCGGCCGACTCGGCCATGAAGTGCACGCCGCAGAAGACGATGAACTCCGCCTCCGGGCGGGCCGCGGCGTCGCGGGCGAGCTTGAAGGAGTCGCCGGTGACGTCGGCGAACTGGATGACCTCGTCGCGCTGGTAGTGGTGACCCAGGACGAAGACCCGCTCGCCGAGCGCCTCCTTGGCCGCCAGGGCGCGCGCCACCAGGTCGGGGTCGGAGGCCTGCGGCAGGTCGCCGGGGCACTCCACCCCGCGCTCGGAGGCGCGGTCGACGCCCCGGCCGAGGGGCAGGAGCGGCAGGTCGACGGTCGTCATGGCTCAATCCTAGGATCTAGAGCAACGCGCCGTTGTGCAGGTACGTCGTCGGCGGCCGCATCCCGCGCAGCGCGAGGTAGCCCGAGGTCCGCAGCCCGAGCCGGACGGCGGTGCCGATCTCGACCGCCCAGGCGTTCGCGGCGGTGACGTGGCCGATGGTCTGCTCGCCCGGCCCCTCGGCGATCGCCGACCACAGCAGCCGCTGCGCGGTGCGGCGGTTCGTGGCCGCGAGCAGCGCCACCGCACCGCGCGGGTTGAGGTAGGCGTAGCCCGACCCGGTCGTGGAGTCGCTCACGACCGCGCGGAAGATCCGCTGCATCAGCGGGTGGTCCGGTCCGTGGGCCGCGCCGCGGCAGTGCCGGTCGACGGAGTCCATCAGGTCGGTGTCGGCGGCGGTCGCCTCGCGCACCTTCGCGCCGGCGTCCGGTGGGATCGCGGTGCGGTCGACGGCGCCGGACAGGCTCATCTGCGGGTGCATCGTGAAGCCGGCCAGCAGGTAGCGGCGCACGGCCCGGGGGTCGTCGGAGGCCGAGAGCATCCCGCGCAGGCACCCCTGGCTGTGGGTGAGCGCCGCGTCCAGGACCTGCTTGCCCAGCCCGCGGCCCTGCTGGCCGGGGCGCACGGCGTAGGTCGCCAGGACCCAGGTGCCCTCGCGCCGGAGGCTGGTGGCGAAGCCGAGCATCGCGCCGTCCTCCTCGGCGACCCAACACCCGGCGGCGTCGGTCCCGAGCAGGTGCCGGGTCCGCTCGACCCACCCGGCGCTGTGGTCGGGACGGCGCGGCTCCGGGTCGGGCTGGTCACGCCGGAACACGCGGCGGTCGAGCTCGAGGAACGCCTCGTCCGAGAGCCGCTCGGCGGTCGGGACGTCGTCGGCCCGCATCGGCCGGATCAGCACACCACTCACGGCACCACCGTAGGGACCGGCGCGGGGGGTGGGCACTATGGCCGCATGCGCGTCCTCGTGGCACCCGACAAGTTCGCCGGCACCCTGACCGCCGTGGAGGCGGCCGAGGCGATCGCCGCGGGCTGGCGCCGCCGGGCGCCCGACGACGAGCTCGACCTCGCTCCGATGGCCGACGGCGGGCCCGGGTTCGTCGACGTCCTGCACGCCGCGCTCGGCGGCCGGCTCGACGTCGCCACGGTGCGCGGCCCGCTCGGCGAGCCGGTGCCCGCGACCGTGCTGCGCGTCGGCGACACCGCCTACGTCGAGAGCGCCCAGGCCTGCGGCCTGCACCTGACCGGCGGCGAGCGCGCCGAGGAGGCCTCGACCTTCGGTGTCGGCGAGCTGGTGCGCGCCGCGATCGGGTCCGGGGCGACCACGGTCGTGGTCGGGCTCGGCGGGTCCGGCACCAACGACGGCGGCGCCGGCCTCCTCGCCGCGCTGGGCGCGCAGGCCGACCGGCCCCTCGACGCGGGCGTCGCGGGCCTGGCCGGGGTCACCGAGGTCAGGCTGCCGAGCCCGGGGGCCTCGCTCGTGCTCGCCTCCGACGTCGACATCCCGCTCACCGGCCTCTTCGGCGCCACCAAGACCTTCGGCCCGCAGAAGGGGCTCGGCGAGGACCGGATCGCGGAGGTCGACGGCTGGCTCGAGGGCTTCGCGGCCGCCACGAACCGGCGCACCTCGCTCGACAAGGGGGCCGGGGCGGCCGGCGGGCTCGGCTTCGCGCTGCTCTGCCTGGGCGCGCGGCGCGAGCCGGGGATCCGGCTGGTGGCGGACGCCGTCCGGCTGGCCGAGCGGGCCCGTCAGGCCGACCTGGTGATCACCGGCGAGGGGGCCTTCGACTTCTCCAGCCGGTCGGGCAAGGTGCCCTACGGCGTCGCCGAGGTCGCCGCGGAGGCGCTGCGCCCGTGCGTCGCCATCGCCGGGCAGGTGCTGGTCGGCTCCCGCGAGATGCGCGCGCTCGGGGTCGAGTCGGCCTACTCGTTGGTGGAGCTGGTGGGGGAGGAGCGCGCCTTCGCCGACCCCGCCGGAGCCCTCGCGGACGTCGCCGCCCGGGTGGCCCGGACCTGGTCGCGCCCGGTGTAGGGCCGGCCCAGGAATAACCCTCGGTGTGCGACCATTGACCAGGAGATCGACCCAGGCACCACCGCCCCACCTTTCCAGGCCAACCTCACGGGAGTCATCGACATGACCGAGCAGCTCGAGACCACCACGACCGAGCGCCGCACCGACCAGATCAACCTGAGCCCGGTGGCCGCTGCCAAGGTGCAGAGCCTCCTCGCCCAGGAGGGTCGCGACGACCTCGCCCTCCGGATCAGCGTGCAGCCCGGTGGCTGCAGCGGCCTGCGGTACCAGCTCTTCTTCGACGAGCGCACCCTCGACGGTGACGTCGTCACCGACTTCGACGGCGTCTCCGTGGTCGTCGACCGGATGAGCGTTCCCTACCTCAACGGCGCCGAGATCGACTTCGTCGACTCGATCGAGAAGCAGGGCTTCACCATCGACAACCCGAACGCGACGGGTTCCTGCGCCTGCGGGGACTCCTTCCACTGACAGCAGGGCCCACCCCGGGCCCGCCCGCACGAGAGCCCCCCGACCTTGTCGGGGGGCTCTCGTCGTCCGTGGAGCGGCGGCCGGTACGGCTGGGATTCAGCGGCCGTACAGCGCGGCGGCGAGCCGGGCCGCCGCCTCCGAGATCTCGATGCGGGGCTTCGGCCGCTCGCCGGGCTGCTCGTCGAAGTGCAGGCTCGGCGCCGGTCGCGAGGCCAGCTCGGCGGCACGCCGGAGGCCCAGCCGGTCGCCGGTCGCCCGGCAGTCGGCGTGCATCTCGGCGGGGGTCCCGAGGTCGTCGTGGGAGTGCGAGGTCGAGGCCATGGCTCGACGCTAGGGCCTACTGATTGGTACCGAAACGCGTACCGCTGGGTAGTGTTACCCCACGTGCCTCTCCTCATCGCCGGCTCCATCGCCACCGACCACCTGATGTCCTTCGGTGGCAAGTTCGCCGACTCGCTCGTGGTCGAGCAGCTCGACAAGATCTCGCTGTCCTTCCTGGTCGACGACCTCGAGATCCGGCGCGGGGGTGTGGCGGCCAACATGACCTTCGGTCTCGGCAGCCTCGGGCTGCGTCCGGTGCTCGTCGGCGCGGCCGGCGACGACTTCGCCGACTACCGCTCCTGGCTCGAGCGCCACGGCGTCGACTGCTCCGCCGTCCGGATCTCCGACAGCAGGCACACCGCGCGCTTCGTGTGCACCACCGACCCGACCGGCGCCCAGATCGCGTCGTTCTACCCCGGTGCGATGAGCGAGGCCCGCCTCATCGAGCTGGCCCCGATCGTGGCCCGCGTCGGGGCCCCCGACTACGTCCTGGTCGGTGCCGACGACCCGGCCGGCATGCTGCGGCACACCGACGAGTGCCGCCAGCGCGGCTACCCGTTCATCGCGGACCCGAGCCAGCAGCTGGCCTTCGGCGACGGCGCGATGATCCGCCAGCTCATCGACGGCGCGACGCTGCTGTTCTCCAACGAGTACGAGTCGCACATGATCGAGCAGAAGACCGGCTGGAGCGCCGCGGAGGTGCTCGACCGGGTCGGCACCCAGGTCACCACGCTCGGCAAGGACGGCGTGCGCGTCGTCCGCACCGGCGAGGAGCCGATCGTGGTCCCCGCCGCCTCCGGCGTGGTCGCGGTCGAGCCGACCGGCGTCGGCGACGCCTTCCGCGCCGGCTTCCTGGCCGCGCTCGAGTGGGAGCTCGGCCTCGAGCGCGCCGCCCAGGTCGGCTGCGTCCTGGCCGCCTACGTCGTCGAGACGATCGGCACGCAGGAGTACTCCTTCACGCCGGCCGAGTTCGTGGCCCGTCTCGAGCTGTCCTACGGCGCCCAGGCCGCCGCCGAGGTCGCCGCGCACCTCGGCTGAGTCCGCCGGGGCGCTAGGTCGTGCGCCGGACCACGTAGCGCGGGACGCCGTCCTCGGCGGTGTCCTGGCCGAGGTACTCCTGACCGCGCATCCGGCACCACGCCGGGACGTCGTGGCGCGCCGCCGCGTCGGTCGCCACGACTGCCACCACCCCGCCGACCGGGACGTCGCCGACCCGGCGGGCCAGGTCGATGATCGGCTGCGGGCACATCAGGCCGCGGCAGTCGATCTCCAGGTCGGGCGCGGGCAGTGCTGCGGGCTCGGGCGCGGGCTCGGGCGCGGGCTCGGGCGCGGGCTCGGGCACGGGGTCAGGAGCCATCTCGGAGCCCCGCCACGACCTCGGGGAGGGCGGCGCAGAACGCCTCGACCTCGGCGTCGGTGGTGCCCCGCGTCAGGGACACCCGGACGTTGCCGTGGGTGAGGGCACCCATGGCCGCCAGCACGTGCGAGGGCTCGAGGGTCGAGGCGGTGCACGCCGACCCGCTCGCGACGCCGAAGCCGCGGCGGTCGAGCTCGGTCACCAGCTGCTCGCCGTTGACGTAGAGCACCGAGAACGTCGTCAGGTGGGGGAGCCGCACCTCGGGGTCGCCCACGACGTCGACGTCGTCGATCGCGGCCGCCGCGGCCCGGATGCGGGCGACCCACGCGTGCTGGCGGGCCCCGAGGTCGTCACGCACGGCCACGACGGCCTGGAGCGCCGCGGCGGCGGCCAGGGCGGCCGGCACGTTCTCGAAACCGCTGGCGCGGTGGTCGGAGCGGTCGTCGGGCGGGAAGGGCGAGGTCCACCGGGCGCCGTGGCGCACGAGCAGGACGCCGACCCCGGCCGGACCGCCCCACTTGTGCGCCGAGCCGGCCAGGGCCTGCCAGGTGCGGGGGAGCGGCACGCGACCCATCGAGGAGCACGCGTCGACGAACAGCTGGGTGCCCGGCGGCAGCTCGACCTCGTCGACCGGCTGCAGCGTGCCGACCTCGTGGTTCGCGCTCTGCAGGGCGACGGCGGCGGCCGGGCCCTCGGCGAGGGCCGCGGCGAGGGCGTCGCGGTCGACCCGGGCCTCGTGGTCGACGCCGACCAGGACCGGCTCGCCCCACCACTGGGCGGCGTGCCGGACGGCGGCGTGCTCGACCTCCGGGAGCACCACCCGGCGCCCGCGACCGGCGTCCGCGGCGGCCAGCCCGAGCAGGCCGCGGTGCACCGCCTCGGTGCCCGACCCGGTGAAGGTCACCTCGTCGGCCCGCACCCCCAGGCACTCGGCCACCACCGCGCGGGCGTTGTCGAGCAGCAGCCGCGCGTTGCGGCCGGGGTGGTGCAGCCGGCGCGGGTCGGCGTACCCGGCGTCGAGCGCGGCCAGGAGCGTCGTCCGCGCCGCCGGGTGGAGCGGCTCGCTGGACGCCGCGTCGAGGTGGGCGCCGCCCGCGGCGACGCCGTCCGACCCGGGCTGCGACCGGGGTGCTGCCTCACGTTCCGCCACGAGCACGATCCAACCACCCACCCGGGGGCGTCGAGGACGGACTCCGCGCGATACTGTGCAGACCTGTTCGTGAACGTCCGATTGATGGCTGAGAGGAAGGCTCGTTCGTGGGTCTGCAACTCGCCGAGCGCACTGCGCCGGCTCCCCGACGTGGCCGCCGTGTCGGTCTCGCCGTCCTGCTCGGCCTCGCGCTCGTCGTCCTCGCCGGCTGCGGCACCGACTCCGAGCTCGAGCGCCTGGCCATGCCCGACCCGGTCACCGTCGAGGGTGAGTCCACCCTCGCGCTGTGGCAGGGCGCCTGGATCGCCGCGCTCCTGACCGGCGGGTTCGTCTGGGGCCTGATCTTCTACGTCATCTGGCGCTACCGCCGGCGTCACGCCGACGAGGTCCCGGTCCAGACGCGCTACAACCTGCCGCTCGAGATCTTCTACACGATCTTCCCGATCATCATGGTCATCGTCTTCTTCGACCACACGATCAAGACCCAGAACATCGTGCTGAACGACGAGGACGTCCCGGTCCAGAACACCGTGGTCGTCGTCGGCCAGCAGTGGTCGTGGACGTTCAACTACCCCGACGCCGTCGACGGCGAGGGCGGCGAGGCCGTCAACGTCTACGAGTCCGGCACCGGCAACGACATCCCCAAGCTCGTCATCCCGGTCGACAAGACCACGCGGTTCGAGCTGCGCAGCCCCGACGTGATCCACGACTTCGGTGTCCCCGGCTTCCTCATCAAGATGGACGTCATGCCGGGCCAGGACAACCACTTCCAGGTCACCCCCAAGAAGACCGGCACCTACGCCGGCAAGTGCTACGAGCTGTGCGGCGTCTACCACTCGCGCATGCTCTTCACCGTCGACGTCGTCTCGGACGAGGAGTACCAGGAGTACCTCCGCGGCCAGTACGACGCCGGGTTCACCTCGGCCGAGCCGATCTGTGGCGGTGAGAACGCCGACACGCAGGTGGGCATCGAGCCCGACGAGGAAGTCTCCGGCGACGAGCTGCAGGACGAGAGGTACTGCCAGTGACCACGACCGCCGCCCCCACCACGGGCACCGTGACCCCGGAGCGCAAGCGCCTGGGCGAGCAGCTGGTCAAGATGATGACCACGACCGATCACAAGCTGATCGGCAAGATGTACCTCGTCACCTCGTTCGCCTGGTTCCTCGTGGGCGGCCTGATGGCGATGCTCATCCGGTCCGAGCTCGCGTTCCCGGGCAGCCAGGTCGTCAACGACGAGCTGTACAACCAGCTCTTCACGATGCACGGCACGATCATGCTGCTGCTCTTCGCGACCCCGCTGTTCTTCGGCTTCGCCAACGTGATCATGCCGCTGCAGATCGGCTCGCCCGACGTGGCGTTCCCGCGCATGAACATGTTCAGCTACTGGCTGTTCCTCTTCGGCGGCCTCATCGCCGCCTCCGGGTTCCTGACCCCCGCCGGCGCGGCCGACTTCGGCTGGTTCGCCTACACGCCCCTCTCGGACGCCGTCCGCTCGCCGGGCGTCGGCGGCGACCTCTGGATCATGGGCCTGTGGATGGCCGGCCTCGGCACCATCCTCGGCGCGGTCAACTTCATCACCACGATCATCTGCATGCGCGCACCCGGCATGACGATGTTCCGGATGCCGCTGTTCGTCTGGAACACGCTGGTGACCAGCCTGCTCGTGCTCATCGCGTTCCCGGTGCTCGCCGGCGCGCTGCTCTCGCTCGAGGCCGACCGGCAGCTCGGCGCCCACGTCTTCGACACCGCCCACGGCGGCGCGATCCTGTGGCAGCACCTGTTCTGGTTCTTCGGCCACCCCGAGGTCTACATCATCGCGCTGCCGTTCTTCGGCATCGTGACCGAGATCCTCCCGGTCTTCAGTCGCAAGCCGCTCTTCGGCTACGTCGGCCTGGTCGGGGCGACGCTCGGCATCGCGATCCTGTCGGTCGCGGTGTGGGCCCACCACATGTTCGTCACCGGTGCGGTGAACCTGCCCTTCTTCTCGGGCATGACGTTCCTGATCGCGGTGCCGACAGGAGTGAAGTTCTTCAACTGGATCGGCACGATGTGGGGCGGATCCATATCCTTCGACACCCCGATGCTGTGGTCGATCGGCTTCCTCACCACGTTCCTGTTCGGTGGCCTCACCGGCATCATCCTGGCCAGCCCGCCGCTCGACTTCCACGTCTCCGACTCCTACTTCGTGGTCGCGCACTTCCACTACGTCGTCTTCGGCACCGTGGTGTTCGCGATGTTCGCCGGCTTCTACTTCTGGTGGCCGAAGATGACCGGCCGGATGCTCGACGAGCGGCTCGGCAAGGTCCACTTCTGGCTGCTCTTCGTGGGCTTCCACACCACCTTCCTCGTCCAGCACTGGCTGGGTGTCGAGGGCATGCCGCGCCGCTACGCCGACTACCTCGAGAGCGACGGCTGGGAGACCCTCAACCAGATCTCCACGGTCGGTGCCTTCCTGCTCGGCGCCTCCACGCTGCCGTTCCTCTACAACGTCTACGTCTCCCGCAAGGCGCCGATGGTCGAGGTCGACGACCCGTGGGGCTGGGGCCGCTCGCTCGAGTGGGCCACCAGCTGCCCGCCGCCGCGCCACAACTTCCACTCCATCCCGCGCATCCGCTCGGAGTCGCCGGCCTTCGACCTGCACCACCCCGAGGTCGCCGCCATCGAGCTCGACGAGAACGCCTCGGCGCGTGACGGCAAGTTCGCCGACGCCCCCGACATGGAGGGCCGCGAGGACCTCGTCAACGGCCGGCTCGGCAAGGACGACCACCGCACCGACCGCGCCACCGGCGACCACCACGGTGACGGCACCGACACCCCGGGCGAGGAGACCACCCGATGAAGGCGGAAGCCTGGATCTTCGGCATCACGACCATCTTCCTGGTGCTCGTGACGCCCGCCTACTGGTTCGTCACCGACGGCAGCGAGCACGGCGGCGACTGGACCGGCACCTCGGCCCTGGTCATGACCACCCTGCTCGCGGCCATGGTCACGCTCTACCTCGGCTTCCACGCCAAGAAGATGGAGCCCCGGCCCGAGGACCGCAAGGACGGCGAGATCGCCGACGGCGCGGGCGAGCTCGGCTTCTTCCCGCCGTACTCGTGGTGGCCGCTGTGGTGCGGCCTGACGCTCGGCGTCATGGTGTTCGGCGTCGCCGCCGGCGCCTGGTGGCTCTTCATCATCGGCGGCGTGCTCGGCTCCGTGGCCCTGTGCGGCCTGGTGTTCGAGTACTACCGCGGCGTCCACGCCCACTGACCCAC
Source organism: Nocardioides sp. S-1144 (assembly GCF_005954645.2). Classification (NCBI taxonomy): domain Bacteria; kingdom Bacillati; phylum Actinomycetota; class Actinomycetes; order Propionibacteriales; family Nocardioidaceae; genus Nocardioides; species Nocardioides dongxiaopingii. The sequence goes on along the minus strand of NZ_CP040695.2, from coordinate 2,918,890 downwards.
GGGTCACACGAGTCACCCGGGTCGACGCGCCGGGGAATCGGGGACGTGCCCGGGCCCCGGTTACCCTGGTACGGCAGCGTGAACGACGCTGCCGAACCCTGGTAGCGCTCGCTCAACCCCTGGGAGTACCCCTGATGTCCGTGCGTCTCTCGGCCCGCGTGTCCGCCTCCGCCCTCGCTGCGGTCCTGGCGCTGTCCCTGGCCGCCTGCAGCTCCGACGACGGCGGCTCCGGCGAGCCCGGCCCCGCCGCGGGCGCCGGCGGTGCCGCCGCGGGCGACCCCGCCGGTGACCCCGCCCAGGGCGCTGCCGCCACTGGCGACCCGAGCGAGAGCGCCGGCGTCCCCACCGTCTCGATCAACGTCGAGCGCGGTGCGACCGACGTCCCCGTCTCCACCCTGGTCGAGGTGACCGCCGAGGGCGGGCGCCTCGACGAGGTCACGGTCACCTCCGACGCCGGTGAGGTTGCCGGCACGCTCGCCGACGACGGCGCCTCCTGGACGGCGTCCGACCGGCTCGAGCCGGGCACCGCCTACACCGTGAACACCCGCGCCGGGGAGGGCGACGCCACCGAGCGCACCCGCCTCGGCTTCACCACCGTCGACCTCTCCCTCGACGAGCAGACCTTCCCCTCGGTCGCCCCGCTGCAGGGCGAGACCGTCGGCGTCGGCATGCCGGTCATCGTCAGCTTCGACCTGCCGGTCACCGACAAGGCGGCCTTCGAGGAGCACATGGTCGTCGACTCCAAGCCCGCGCAGGTCGGCTCCTGGTACTGGCTCAGCGACACCGAGGCGCACTGGCGCCCCAAGTCCTACTGGTCGCCGGGCACCGAGGTGACCGTCGACGTCGACGTGAACGGCGTCGACGCCGGCAACGGCATCTACGGCCAGGAGAACCGCGAGGTCGCCTTCGAGGTCGGCGACGCGCACATCTACCAGGTCGACGCGAAGACCCACCAGATGAAGGTCTTCTCCAACGGCAAGCTGCTCCGCACCCTTCCGATCACCACCGGCAAGCCGGGCTTCACCACCCGCTCCGGCACCAAGGTGATCATGGAGAAGTTCGAGTCGAAGCGGATGAACTCCGAGACCGTCGGGATCCCGCAGGGCAGCTCCGAGGCCTACGACATCGACAACGTGCAGTGGGCGATGCGGGTCACCAACTCCGGCGAGTTCATCCACGCCGCCCCGTGGTCGGTCGGCTCCCAGGGCCAGGCCAACGTCTCCCACGGCTGCACCGGCATGAGCACCTCCGACGCCGGCTGGCTGTACGCGATGAGCCGCCGCGGCGACGTCGTCGAGTACACCGGCACCGACCGCGAGATGACCTTCGACAACGGCTACGGCGACTGGAACAAGTCCTTCAAGGACTACCAAGCCGGCTCCGCCCTCGCCTGACGCTGACCCGTCGCTGATCACTGACGGGTCGACGGGGTTTTACCGCTGACCCGTCGCTGATCACTGACGGGTCGGTGGGGTTGTGGAGGAGCGGGGCGCGTTACGGACGCCGCGGCGCACCATGGTCGCCATGACCCGGCCCCTGAGCGCCTCCCAGCAGCAGGCGATCCGAGCGAGCCTGCCGCCGGACCGCCCCTTCACCGTCGCCGAGGCGGCCGGGCTGGGTGTCTCCAACAACCGGTGTCGCGCGTTGGTGGCCGACGGTTTCCTGGTGCGGCCGGCCCCCGGCGTCTACCGCTGCGCGCACCTGGACGACTCGCTCGAGCTGCGGCTGTCGATCCTCCGGCTCGTCGTCCCTACCGACTGCGTCGTCACCGACCGGACGGCGGCCTGGGTGTGGGTCGGTGACCGCGCGCTCGCCCCGGGTGACCACCTGGCCGTGCCGCGGGTCAGCGTGTTCGCGCCGCCGGGGCGAAGGCTGCGCAACCAGCTCGTGTCGAGCGGGGAACGCGCGCTGGTCGAGCGCGACGTCCGCGAGGTCGACGGCGTCCGGGTCACCACGCCGCTGCGAACGGCCTGTGACCTCGCGCGGTTGCTGCACCGGTACCAGGCCCTGGCGGCCGTGGACGCCCTGACACGGCTGTGCCCCGTCGACGTCGTCAACGTCGAGCTCGAGCGGTTCAAGGGCTTCCGCGGCATCGTGCAGGCGCGGGTGGTGGTGCCCCTGGCCGACCCACGGTCGGACTCGCAGTTCGAGTCGGTGGCGCGCGCGCAGTGGCTCTTCGACGCCGGGCTGCCCGTCCCCGAGTGCCAGGTCCCGGTCCGCGCGCCGGACGGCGCCTGGTACCACGTCGACATGGGTCTGCCGGACGAGCGCTTCGGGGCGGAGTACTTCGGCGAGGAGTTCCACGGCCCCGGCCGGGCCGACGCCGACGCCGCGCGGCTGAGGTGGGCACGTCAGGCCGAGCGCTGGACCCTCGTCGTCGCCCGCGAGCACCACGTGGTCGGTCGGCGCCGCGACTTCGACCGTCGCCTGCGGCTCGCGTGGGAGCGGCTCCTGTCCACGCGACCGTCCTACGTCACCCGATGACGCTGACCCGTCGCTGATCACTGACGGGTCAGCGCGCGAACCAGATCGACCCGTCGCTGATCACTGACGGGTCAGCGCGAAAACCGGATCGACCCGTCGCTGATCAGCGACGGGTCAGCGTGGGGGTGGGGGAGGGGGAAAACGGCCGAGGCCGAGGGCCACCCTGGTGGGGTCGCCCTCGGCCTCGAGGTGGTTCGGGACCGCTGGGTCAGTGGTCGCCACGCAGGCTCTCGCCGTCGACGGTGTGGTGGCCGTCGAACTGGTGCCCGTCGGCCGCCCGGCCGTCGAGCGCCGCGGTGAGCTCGTGCTGGTGCTCGGCGTGGTGGTGAGCCTCCGCGAGCTCGGCCGCCGTCGGCTTCTGCACGTTGTCGGCGTACATCAGCGTGGACAGCTTGCCGCGCAGCCCGTCGAGCTTGCCGCCGGGAGCTGCGACGCCGTTCTCGTCTACCTTGCTGCCGACCGTGTAGACCTCGTCGCGGTCACGCGCGGTGAGGCGGTAGGCGGCGTCGTTGCTGATCGGCAGGTGCCGCTCGGAGTACCCGCCCTCGGGCGAGCGCATGATGATGCCGGTCTCGTAGCCGTGCAGCAGCGTCTGCTCGTCGTGGCGCTGCAGCGAGATGCACCAGCGCCGCGTGATGATGAACGCGATCAGCGGTCCGAGGAAGATCATCACCCGCATGAAGTAGGTGATCTGGTTGATCGACAGGTGCAGCTTGATCGCGATGATGTCGTTGCCACCCGCGGCCCAGGCGAGGCCGTAGAAGGTCATCAGCGACACCATGACGGCGGTCTGCGTCGGACGGTTGCGGGGACGCTCCAGCAGGTGGTGCTCGCGCTCGTCCTTGGTGATCCACGACTCGATGAAGGGCAGCGCGATCAGGATCACGAGCATCAGCGGCGGCACGATCAGGATCGGCAGCATGACGTTCCACGAGATCGTGTAGCCACCGATGACCGACTCCCAGCCGGGGATGATGCGCAGCAGGCCGTCGGGCCAGCCCATGTACCAGTCGGGCTGCGAGCCGGCCGTGACCTTGGTCGGGTCGTAGGGACCGAACTTCCACACCGGGTTGATCGACAGCAGGCCGCCGAGCAGGGCGACGGTGCCGAAGACGATGAAGAAGAACCCGCCGGCCTTGGCGGCGTACACGGGGAGCATCGGGAAACCGACGACGTTCTCCTCCGTGCGGCCGGGACCGGGCCACTGGGTGTGCTTGTGGTAGACGAGCAGCAGCATGTGGGCGGCGATCAGGCCCAGGAGCAGGCCGGGGATCAGCAGCACGTGGATGATGTAGAGGCGCGGGATGATCGCGTCGCCGGGGAACTCCCCGCCGAAGAGGAAGAACGACATGTAGCTGCCGACCACCGGGGTGGCCTTGAGGAACCCGTCGGCGGCGCGGACGCCGGTGCCGGAGAGCAGGTCGTCGGGCAGCGAGTAGCCGGTGAAGCCCTCGAGGCTGCCGAGCAGGATCAGCAGGCAGCCGATGACCCAGTTGAGCTCACGCGGCTTGCGGTAGGCGCCGGTGAAGTAGACCCGCATCATGTGGATCAGCATCGAGGCGATGAACAGGTGCGCGGCCCAGTGGTGCATCTGCCGCATCAGCAGACCGCCGCGGACGTCGAAGGAGAGCTCGACGGTCGAGATCATGGCCTTCGACATCTCCACGCCGCGGAGCGGGTCGTAGGAGCCCTGGTACTCGGCCTCGGCCATGCTCGGGTCGAACCACAGCGTCAGGAAGACTCCCGACAGCAGCAGGACCACGAAGCTCCACAGGGCGATCTCGCCCAGCATGAACGACCAGTGGTCCGGGAAGACCTTGCGCAGCTGCTTCTTCATCGAGGTGCCGAGACCGAGACGGTCGTCGGCCCAGGTCGCGACCGCACCGGCTCGCGAGGGCGCCTTGGCCGAGGCCGGCGTCGTGGTGTTGCTGTCGGCGACCTTGCTGGTGTCGATGCTCATCGCTCACGCTCCCAGTAGCTCGGTCCCACCGGCTCGAGGAAGTCGTGCTGAGCGACGAGGAAGCCCTCGTCGTCGACGTCCAGTGCGAGCTGAGGCAGGGGTCGTCCTGCGGGTCCGAAGACCACCTTGGCCGAGTCGGCGAGATCGAACGTCGACTGGTGGCAGGGGCACAACACGTGGTGCGTGGTGCGCTCATAGAGGGAGATCGGGCAGCCGACGTGGCTGCAGATCTTCGAGTAGCACAGGACGCCGCCGACGTCCCACTGGTCACCCTGCTGGGACTTGATCTCGTCGGGGGCGAGCTTGACCACGATGACCGCGCCCTTGGCCTTGGCGGCCTGGAGCTCGGTTCCGTGGAGGTCGAAGAGTCCGTCGGGGACGGCGTTGACCAGGTCACCGATCTGGAGGTCGGAGGCCCGGATCGGGGTGCCGACGACGTCGCGGACGACGCGGACACCGGGCTTGACGCCCCACAGCGTGTGCTGCAGGCCGGTGCCCTCGGCGGCGTTGGCGACGTCCTTGGGCAGCGGGCCGAGGTCGCGCAGCATGACGACGGCCGGCACGCCCAGGAAGCCGACGGAGAGCAGCAGGGAGCGGCGCACGAGCTTGTGCTTGCCGATGCCCGACTCCTCGATGCCCATGGTGAGGGCGGCGACGGTGGCCTCGCGGTCGGCGTCGGAGGAGCGCGCCGGGTGGCGCATCTCGACGATCTCCTGGTCGGCCATCAGCTTGCGGGCCCACTGGATGATGCCGACGCCGATGAGCATCAGCGCCAGTCCGAGGAAGACGCCGAGGAACAGCGTCGACGCGCCGAGCCCGCCGAACGTCGTCCAGTTGGTGCCGACGTCGAGGGTGAAGTAGGAGACGACGAAGGCGACGGTGCAGGCGGCCGACAGGACGAACATGGTCGCCACCTGCCGCTCGGCCCGCATCGAGGCCTTCTCGTCGACGTCGGTGGGACGCCAGGTGTGCGGGTGCAGACCCGGGTTGGGGATCGGCTCCTCCGGGACGGCGGGCGTGCGGTCGACGCCCTCGGTGCCGTTCTCCTCGGGCTCGTCGGACCCGTCGTGCTTGTTCAGGTCGGTCACGAGGCTGCTCCCGTCTGGTCGGGGCCCGGCGCGCCCGAGGGCAGGTTGACGCGGGTGTGGTCGGTGGGCTTCTTGCGGTCGGTGCGCGTGGTGTGCGCGGCGATCCAGATCGCGGCGCCGACGAGGCCGCCGATGCCGATCAGCCAGGCCGCCACGCCCTCGCTCACCGGGCCGAGGCTGCCGAGGGAGAACCCGGCGTAACCGGGCTTCTCCTCGGTCGTCTTGAGGTAGGCGATGACGTCGCGCTTCTCGTCGGGCGTCAGGTTGCCGTCGGAGAACGACGGCATCGACTGCGGGCCGGTGAGCAGGGCCTCGTAGATGTGCTTGGCCTCGACGCCGCGCAGGGTGGGCGCGAACCCGCCGCGGGGCATCGCGCCGCCGGAGCCGTCGAAGTTGTGGCAGGCGGTGCAGTTGGTCAGGAAGATCTGGCCGCCGCGGGAGATCGCCTCCTGGCGCTCCTCCTCGGTCAGGTCGTCGGGCAGCGAGTAGGCCGAGGCGTCCGGGATGGCCGGGCCGGTGCCGAGCGAGTCGACGTAGGCGGCGAGCTGGCGGATCTCGTCCTCGTTGTAGACCGGCGGCTTGCGGACGGCCTGCTGACCGGGCTGGGCCATCGGCATCCGGCCGGTGCCGACCTGGAAGTCGACCGAGGCGGCGCCGACGTCGGTGAGCGGCGGTCCGTACTGGGTGCCGCTCTGGGTCAGCACGCCCTCGCCGTTCTGGCCGTGGCAGAAGGCGCAGCCGACGAGGAAGAGCTCGCGACCGGCCTGGACGTCCTCGGCGCTGGTGCTGGTCTCGTCGGCCTGGGCGCCGGGGGAGAGGGTGGAGTACAGCCCTCCGGTGAGCAGGAGGCCGAGCAGCAGCACCGCCAGGCCGGCGAGCGGCCCCCTGCGGTGCCGGGAGAGGCGACCGGCGGAGCGGTTCAGGAAGCGCACGATTCTCTTTCCTAGGTCGTCGATGTGGGTCGGGTTGCGGCTACTTGATGAGGTAGATCGTGGCGAAGAGCCCGATCCAGACCACGTCGACGAAGTGCCAGTAGTACGACACCACGATGGCGCTGACGGCTTGCTCATGGGTGAACTTGCGGGCCAGGTAGGTGCGGCCCAGCACCAGCAGGAAGGCAATCAACCCGCCGGTCACGTGGATCCCGTGGAACCCGGTGGTGAGGTAGAACATCGTCCCGTACGCGGAGTCCGGGATGGTGATGCCCTCGTGGATCAGCTCGGCGTACTCCAGTGCCTGTCCGCCGATGAAGATCGCGCCCATCACGTAGGTGAGCACGAACCACTCGCGCAGGCCCCAGCCGCTGATCTTGAGCAGCGAGCCGGAGCGCCCGACCTGGCCGCGCTCGGCGGCGAAGACGCCGAGCTGGCAGGTGAGCGAGGAGAGCACCAGGATCGTGGTGTTCGCCGAGGCGAACGGCACGTTGAGCGCCTCGGTGTTCTCGGCCCACAACGGGCCGCTCACCGAGCGGATCGTGAAGTACGACGCGAACAGGGCCGCGAAGAACATCAGCTCGCTCGAGAGCCAGATGATCGTGCCGACCGCGACCATGGACGGGCGGTCGTGATGCCCGTGCAGCCGGGATGCGGGGATGGTTGCTGTGGTCGCCACAAGAGCATTATGGCTCCCCGCTCGCTCGGGGCCACCACCCCCCTCGGGTGGGCGCTCCACCTACCCTGTGAGGCGTGTGGGAAACGTCGTCCGTGGCCGGACTCAGCGCCGTGCTGAACGCCTCCGAGGTGCTGCCCCGGTTCACCCTGGGCACGCTCTTCACCGAGTGGTCGCTGGCGCCGCTGCCGCTCGTCGTCACCGTCTGGGCCGGTGGTCTGTACCTGCTCGGGGTGACCACGCTGCGCCGGCGGGGCGACCGCTGGCCGGTGGGGCGCACGATCGCGTTCGTGGGCATCGGGCTCGGTGCGTTCTACGTCGCGACCTCGTCCGGGCTGGGGGCCTACGACACCACCCTGCTCAGCGTGCACATGGTCCAGCACATGGTGCTGTCGATGGTGGTGCCGCTGGCGCTGGCCCTCGGGGCCCCGGTGACACTCGCGCTGCGCACGCTCCCGGCCGCCCCACGGCGCTGGCTGCTCGTCGTGCTGCACTCGCGGGTCGCCAAGGTGCTGTCGTTCCCGCCGCTGACCTTCACCCTCTACGTCGTCTCCCCGTGGGCGCTGTACTTCTCCGGGTGGTACCGGGCGTCACTGGAGTCGGTGTGGGTGCACGAGATGATGCACGTCCACCTGGTGCTCGTGGGGGCGCTGTTCTTCTGGCCGCTGATGGGCCTCGACCCGGTCCCGGGCCGGGTCGGCTACCCGTTCCGGGTGCTGCTGACGGTGCTGACGCTGCCGTTCCACGCGTTCCTCGGGGTGACGATCATGGGGCAGTCCTCCCTGATCGGCGGCGACTGGTACCCGCGCCTGGCCTCCGGCCCGATGGGGTCCTGGCTGCCCGACCCGTACGCCGACCAGGAGCTCGCCGGCGGGATCCTGTGGGGCTCGGGCGACCTCATCGGGCTGTCCTTCTTCGGCGTGCTGTTCGTGCAGTGGGTGCGCTCCTCGATGCAGGAGGCCAAGCGCGAGGACCGCAGGCTCGACCTGGTCGAGGCCCGCGAGCGAGCCTCCGCCGCGCGCTCGGCGGCCGGGGAGCACCCCGACTGAGTCCCGCCCGAGCGCCCGCCGGGTCCGGCACTACGATGGGTGCGTGACCGACGACACGCGCCCCGCACCCCGTCTGAAGGTGCTCGTCTACAGCGACGACGCGAACACCCGCCAGCAGGTGATCCTCGCGCTCGGACGGCGTCCGCACCCGGACCTCCCCGAGCTCGAGTACATCGAGGTGGCCACGGAGCCGGTCGTCATCCAGAACATGGACGCCGGCCACGTCGGCCTCGCGATCCTCGACGGCGAGGCCGCTCCCGCGGGCGGGATGGGCATCGCCAAGCAGCTCAAGGACGAGATCTTCCGGTGCCCGCCGCTGCTGGTGCTCACCGGCCGCCCGCAGGACGCGTGGCTGGCCACGTGGTCGCGCGCCGACGCCGCCGTCCCGCACCCGATCGACCCGATCCAGCTCGCCGTGTCCGTGATCGGCCTGCTGCGCTCCCGCGTCCCTGCGACGCCGTGACCTGGCCCGACCTGCTCACCGACCTCGTCGCCGGCCGCGACCTGTCGGCCGAGCAGACCGGGTGGGCGATGGGGGAGATCCTCGCCGGTGAGGCGACGCCGGCCCAGGTGGCCGGCTTCGCCGTCGCGCTGCGCGCCAAGGGCGAGACGAGCGAGGAGCTCGCCGGGCTGGCCGACGCCATGTACGCGCGCCGGGTCCCGATCTCGGTCGAGGGCCGCCTGCTCGACGTCGTCGGCACCGGCGGTGACCGCTCGATGTCGGTCAACATCTCCACGATGGCCGCGATCGTCGCCGCGGGCGCCGGCGCGACGGTCGTCAAGCACGGCAACCGGTCGGCGTCCTCGCTGTCGGGCAGCGCCGACGTGCTGGAGGCGCTCGGCATCCGGCTCGACCTGCCCCCCGACCGCGTGGCCGCGGTCGCCGCGGAGGCCGGCATCACGTTCTGCTTCGCGGCCGCGTTCAACCCGGCGATGCGGCACACCGCCGCGCCGCGCCGCGAGCTCGGCATCGCCACGACGTTCAACTACCTCGGCCCGCTGGCCAACCCGGCCCGCCCGGCCGCCTCGGCGATCGGCTGCGCCGACCTGCGGATGGCGCCGGTGATGGCCGGCGTCTTCGCGCGCCGTGGCGCCGACGCGTGGGTGGTGCGCGGCGACGACGGCCTCGACGAGCTCACCACCACCACGACGTCCCAGGTCTGGGTGGTCACCGGAGGTGAGGTCACCACCGCGACCGTCGACCCGGCCGCCCACGGTCTCGCCCCGGCCACGACCGCCGACCTGCGCGGCGGCGACGCCGCCCACAACGCGGAGGTCGTGCGCCGCCTCCTGGCCGGCGACCCCGGCCCGGTGCGCGACGCCGTCGTCCTCAACGCCGGCGCCGCGCTGGCCGTGCACGAGGCGTCGGGTGCCGCGGTCGACGACGCGCTGGCCGCCGGCATGGTGCGCGCCGCCGCCGCGATCGACACCGGCGCCGCCCGGGCGACCCTCGAGCGCTGGGTGGCCGCGGCGTCCTGACCGCGGACGGCCCGGGCGCTACCGCCGGGTTCCGTCGCGCCGTCGGACCAGGCCCCTCAGAGGTCGAGCACGTACTCCTGGCCGTCGCGACGGAAGCCGACCCGGTCGTAGTAGGCGCCGACCATGCCCGGCGGGGACGTCACGTGGCGGAAGCCGAGCGTCGCCAGGACCCCGCTGTCGCGCCAGACGAACTCGCCCGGGGTGAAGTCGCGGTAGCGGGGCGTCACGTAGTCGAGCCGGACCCGGGCCACGTCGCCGTCGGCGTCGAGCAGGACGACGCCGACCGCCTCGTCGCCCCGCAGGACGACGAAGGCGTGGTCGCGCTCGGCCGCCGTCGCGGGGACGAAGTCGGGCTGGAACCGGGTGATGTCGTCGCGGTGCAGGGTGAGCAGGTGGCGCAGGTAGGCGTCGTCGCGGCCGACCTCGACGACCTGGAACGCCGCGTCGTCGTGCCGCTCGCGCTGGAGCTTGACCAGGAACCAGATGTTGATGAGGGACAGCACCGCGTTCATGCCGACCATCGGCCAGACCTCGAGCAGCGCGTTGAAGGCCACCAGGATCACGCAGGCGACGAGGTTGAGCGCGCGGAAGCGCAGCACCCGCGCCTGCAGCAACGAGAAGACGAGCAGGGCGCTGCCGCCCCAGCCCAGGATGTCCAGCCAGCTCATCGCGGCAGGCTAGTGGCTGGTCCAGCGTCCCGACACGCGCGGTCCCGACCTCGTCCCTCGGCCGGGCGCACTCGCTCGATCACCGGTGGCCCGCCCGACCTCGTGCTCGGTCAGTCCAGCCCGAGGGAGAACGCCGACTCGAGGTCGTGGCGGGAGTAGGCGCGGAACGCGATGTGGGTCTCGGTCTCCCGGACGCCGGAGACCTTGTTGACCCGGTCGGCGACGACCGCGGCGACGTCGTCGTGGTGGCGCACCCGCACCATCACGATGAGGTCGATCTGACCCGTCACCGAGTACACCTCGGTGACCCCCTCGAGGGAGGCGATCGCCTCGGCGACCTCCGGGATCCGGTCGACCTCGGCCTTCACGAACACGATGGCGGTGATCACGGGCCCACCCTAGTGCGCGGCCACCTCAGCCCCGCTCGAACGGCGCCGGCTCGACGACGTGGCGGGCCAGGTGCCGGGTGGCACCGGAGACCGGGCAGGTCCACTCGCCGTCGACGTCGACCAGGCGCAGCCCGGGCGCCTCGAGCCACCTCAGCACCCGCTCGGTCTCGGCGGCCGTCGCGGCCGGCGTCGGCCCCGGGGTGCCGGACGGCGCGAGCACGGTCTCGGCGCCCGCGCAGAGCTGGGCGACGTAGGAGTGGGCGTCGGCGCCGGCGGGGATGACGCCGGCGGCGGCGAGCCGGCCGTAGCGGACGACGTGCACGGCCCACCGGCCGTCGTCCTCGCGGCGGGTGGCGACCACCTGCGGGCAGTGGGTCAGCGAGGTGAGCCGCTGGGTGCGCGCCGCGGCCCGCACGAAGGCGGCCAACCGGTCGCGGTGGACGCCGGCCTCCTCGAAGCGCTCCTCGGCGGCCAGCGCGGCCATCTTGGCGTTGACCGCCTCGACGACGTCGTCGGGGCGCTGCAGCAGCGTCTCGCGCAGCCGGCGGACGACGGCTGCGTAGGTGTGCTCGTCGACGCTGCCGTCGCAGGGCGACAGGCACCGGCCCATCTCGGCCAGCACGCACGCCGTGCGCGAGGGACGGCGGGCCAGCCGGCCGGAGCACTGCCGGACCGGGAAGGTGTCGTGCAGCGCCGCCAGGCAGCGCTCGGCCGCCCCCCGGGAGCCGAACGGCCCCAGGTAGTCGGCCTCGTCGTCGAGCACCCTGGTGACCAGCGACAGGCGCGGCCACGGCTCCCGGGTGAGCTTGACGAAGGTGACCTTCTCGGGATGGCGCGAGCGCCGGTTGTAGGACGGCTTGTGCTGGGCGATCAGCCGCAGCTCGCGGACCTCGGCCTCGAGCGGGGTCGCGCACTCGATCGCGGTCACGTGGGAGGCCAGCCGCACCATCTCGCCCATCCGCGACCGGGTCTCGGAGGCGGTGAAGTAGGACCGGACACGGGTGCGGACGTCGCGGGAGGTGCCGACGTAGAGGATCCGGTCGGCGTCGTCCTTGAACAGGTAGACGCCGGGGGAGTGCGGCAGCCCGTCGGCCAGGTGTCGCTTCCTGCGCTGGGAGGAGGTCACGCGCGAGGAGAACGTCTGCAGCTCCTCGAGGGTCTGCACCCCGAGGGCGCCGACCCGCTCCATCAGCCCGTGCAGGACGTCGACGGTCGCGCGGGCGTCGGACAGCGCGCGGTGGTTGGGGGTCGTGGTGGAGCGGAACGCCTTGGCCAGCGAGGAGAGCTTGCAGTTGGGTGCGTCCTCGCGGGTGATCACCCGGCGGGCCAGCACGGCGGTGTCGACCACCTCGAAGGCCGGCCACGGCCGACCCTGCTCCGCGGCGAAGTGCTTGAGGAAGCCGACGTCGAACGGCGCGTTGTGGGCCACCAGCACGCACCCGGCGGCGAACTCCAGGAACGCCGGCAGCACGGACTCGATCGGCGGGGCGTCGGAGACCATCGAGTTGCTGATGCCGGTGAGCACGGCGATGAACGCCGGGATCTCGGTGTGCGGGTTGACCAGGGTCTGGAACTCGCCGAGCACCTCGCCGCCGCGGACCTTGACCGCGCCGACCTCGGTGATCCGCGACCCGGCCTGCGCCGACCCGCCGGTCGTCTCGAGGTCGACCACGCAGAACGTGATCCCGGCCAGGGAGCGGCCCAGCTCGTCGAAGCTGCGCTGCGCCTCCCACCGCGGGTCGGCTCGACCCGTCGGGGTCGGCATGGTCGTGCTCATGCCTCCGCACGCTAGGTGGGGCCACCGACAATCCCCGGTCGACACACGGGTCGGCGACCGCCCGGGCAGAACTGTCCCCACGTCCTGCCACCGTCCTCCCCATGACGACACGAATCGACTGTGACTCCTGCGTGGTCCGCGGGCTGGCGTGCCACGACTGCGTGGTCACGGTGCTGCTCGGGCCCCCGCCCGAGCTCGCCGAGCTGACCATCGACGACGACGAGCGACGCGCGCTCGACATCCTGGCCGGCGGTGGTCTGGTGCCCCCGCTGCGCCTGGTCCGGCCGGTGAGCGGGCCCGAGGTCGAGTCCGCCTGAACGGCTCCGAACCCGCCGATCCTGTGACTGGTGTGACCTGTGTGACACGCCACGCCACCATGTGGGCGGAAGTTTGGCGGGCCCGCGAGCGCCGGTCTACGGTGTTCGCTCAGGCGTTCGTGGAAGTGGGTCCACCAGGTCCCGCGCGGATGCCACGCTGAGTCCCCGCCGCACACGCCCGTCGTGTGCCAGGGGAGCCGGGGAACCAACTCTTCTGGGGTGAATCCTCTGCGAGGCGGCCGGTCCCACGGGACCGACCGAGGAGCAGGGGTAGGGCAGGTCGTGCCCGAATCCGTCAGCTCACCCGGTAGGCGTACGACTGCAAAGGAAACGCCGCGTAGTGACCAACCCCCGCCGGGTGCGCCTCAGCGCCATGGTCTCCGGACTCGCGCTCGTCGCGACCGCCGGCCTCGTCACCAGCTCGCCCGCCCAGGCCGAGCCCGACATCGACGACGTGCAGTCGCGCGTCGACACCCTCTTCCACGAGGCCGAGCAGGCCCAGGAGAGGTACCACGACGCCAAGATCGAGCTCGACGAGCTCCAGGACGACCTCGACTCGCTCAAGGCCGACCAGCGCGCCGCGCAGACGTCGCTCGACGGCGTCCGCACCGACGCCCGCGAGAGCATCCTGCGCCAGTACACCGGGGGCGGCGACGACCTCGGTGCCGTGACCGAGGTCGTGACCGCCGGCGACGCCGGCGCCTTCCTCGACCGGCTCTCGACGATGTCGTCCTACCAGGACCTCCAGGACGGCGTGTTCGACGACTACGCCACCGGCCTCGAGGCGCTCGACATCCGCCGCGACGCCGTGCAGAAGCGCGTCGACCAGGTCGCCGAGATCGAGGCCGACCTGGCCGCCGACAAGGAGGTCGTCGACGACAAGCTCGCCGACGCCGAGGCGCTCCTCGACCGCCTCAAGGAGGAGGAGCGCGAGGCGATCCTCTCCCGCGGCAGCGACCGCGTCCCCTCCGACGTCCCGGTCTCCGGCCGCGCCACCGCCGCCGTGAACTACGCGATGGCCCAGGTCGGCGACTCCTACGTCTACGGCGCCGCGGGCCCCAGCGCCTTCGACTGCTCCGGCCTGACCATGATGGCCTGGGCCCAGGCCGGCGTCGGCCTGCCGCACTCCTCGAGCGCTCAGTACTCCTCCGGCGCGAAGGTCGCGGTGTCCGACCTGCAGGCGGGCGACCTGGTCTTCTACTACAGCCCGATCAGCCACGTCGGCATGTACATCGGCAACGGCATGATCGTCCACGCCGCCAACCCCGGCGCGGGCGTCAAGATCTCCCCGCTCAACGAGATGCCCTACGTCGGCGCGGTCCGGCCCGGCTGATCCGCTGACCGAGCACGCCGCGAGGACCGGCCGCCCCCGATGGTGGGTGGCCGGTCTTTCGCTGTCCGTGCTCCTCGCCGGCGGTCTGGTCCTCTGGGGCCTGGTCGACGGCGACACCGACGAGGACGCCCCGTACCGGGCCTCCGCACCGACGGCCGCACCGGCCGTCGTGGAGCCGGCCGGGGCCGCGCAAGCCCTGCAGAACCTGGCGCGCGCCCTCGAGGACGGCGACCGGTCGGCCGCGACCGCCCTGGCCCTGCCGGACGACGCCGCGGCGGCGGCCCGGCTCGGTGACCTGGTCGACGCGGCCCGTGCGATCCGGCTCGACGACGTCACGCTGCGCTACGTCGACGAGGAGGACGGGGTCACCGCCGACGGCACCTGGTCGGCGGCGGTCGACGCCACCTGGACCTACGGCGGCTTCGACGAGGTCCCGACCACGGCCGAGGTGCGGGTGAGCTTCCGGGCCGCCGACGGCCGGGTGGCCGTGACCGGCCTCGGCGGAACGGGTGACGACACGGGCGGCACGGGCGTCACGGGTGGTGGCGGCACCGGGCTGCGCACGCCGGTCTGGATGAGCGGGCCGGTGGCGGTGGCCCGCGAGGACGACGTCCTCGTCGTGGCGGCGGCCGGGCGCGGCACCGAGCCCTACCTGCGGCGCGCCCGGGCGGCCGCCCCGGCGGTGGCGGACGTCGTCCGCGGCTGGCGGCCGCGGCTCGTCGTGGAGGTCCCCGCCGACACCGCGGGCCTCGAGCAGGCGCTCGGGGTCGAGGCGGGCTACTACGAGCAGATCGCCGCCGTGACCGGCACCGGCGGGACGGCCACCGGCGCGACGACCGACGGGGGCGCCGTCCACGTCTACGTGAACCCCGACGTCTTCGACGGCCTCGGCCGCGTCGGCCAGCAGGTGGTGCTGACCCACGAGGCCACCCACGTCGCGACGGCCGCGCCCGCGAGCGGCGCGCCCACCTGGCTGGTCGAGGGCTTCGCCGACTACGTCGCGCTGCGCGACACGACGCTGCCGCTGACCAGGACGGCGGGCCAGGTCGCCGACCTCGTCCGCGCCGACGGGCTGCCCGCCGCGCTCCCGGACGGGGCCGAGTTCGACACGCGCGGACCACACCTCGGTGCCGCCTACGAGGCCGCCTGGCTGGTCTGCGTCATGCTCGCCGAGCGCGGCGGGCAGGACGCCCTGGTCGACCTCTACACCCGCGTCAGCGAGGGCGACGCGCTCGACGTCGCCCTCCGCAGCGGCTTCGACTGGGACGAGGCCGACCTGGTGCGGGCCTGGCGCGACCGGCTCGCCGGCCTCCCGGGGGCGGCGCGTGGTTGAGCGGGTGACCGAGCGGCGCGTCGCCCTCGCGACGTTCGCGCTCGGGGCCGTCGTGCTGGTCGTCGCCGGCGCCGTGCTGGTGCCGTGGGACGCCGTCCCCGGTGGCCGCGTCACGCCGGTGCCGGTCGCGAGCGTGCTGACCCCCGAGGAGGTGGCCCGCGCCGAGGCGTTCTCGCGGTGGGCCCGGCTGTGGTCGTGGTCGTCGCTGGGAGTCTCGGTCGCCGTGGCCTGCTGGTTCGGCCTGACCGCTCGCGGACGACGTCTCGTCGAACGACTCCCGGGACCGTGGTGGGTGCAGGTCCCGCTGGCGGTGGCCGCGCTGACCCTGGTCGGGCGGCTGGTGACCTTCCCGTGCGCGGTCGCGCTGCGCCGCCTGCGCCTCGACGAGGGCCTCACGCGCCAGTCGTGGACCGCGTTCGCGGGCGACGTCGTGCGCACCGAGGCCGTCACGATCGTGTCCACCTCGCTCGCCGTGCTGGTGCTGGTCGGCTGCGCCCGGCGCTGGTCCAGTGCCTGGCCGGCCGTCGTCGGCGGCCTGCTCGCGGCACTGGTGGTGGCGGGGTCCTTCCTGTACCCGCTACTGGTCGAGCCGCTCTTCAACGACGTCGAGCCGCTGGCCGACGGCCCCCTGCGGGCCGAGGTCCTGCGCCTGGCCGACGAGGAGGGTGTCGCGGTCGACGAGGTGCTCGTCGCCGACGCCTCACGTCGCACGACGACCCTGAACGCCTACGTGTCGGGGTTCGGGAGCACCCGCCGCGTGGTCCTCTACGACACCCTGGTCGCCTCGGCGAGCCGGGAGGAGACCCTGTCGGTGGTGGCCCACGAGCTCGCGCACGCCCGTCACGACGACGTCGTGACGGGCACCGTGCTCGGTGCCGCGGGCGCCCTGGCCGGCGTGGGCCTGCTCGCGACGGTGCTCGGGGCGGCCCGGCGTCGCGGTGCGCCCGGGGCGGGCGAGCCGACGTCCGTGCCGCTGGTGCTGGCGCTGGTCGCGGTCGCGATGCTCCTCGTGTCACCGGTGACGAACGGGGTCAGTCGTCAGCTCGAGGCCCGCGCCGACGTCGACGCGGTCCGGGCCACCGACGACGTGCCGGGGTTCGTGGCTGTGCACCGCCGGCTCGCGCTGCGGTCGCTGGCCGACCCGACGCCGCCGGCGTTCGGCCAGCTGTGGTTCGCCAGCCACCCGGGTCTGCTCACCCGCGTCGCGATCGCGCAGCGGGTGGGGGAGCCGTAGGGGCTAGTCGCCCTCGCCGTCACCGGTGCACTCGCCGGTACCGGTCTCGGCCTGGATGTTCTCGCAGGCGCCATTGAACATGTCGTTGACCTGGCCGCCGAGCAGAACGACGACCACGACGATCAATGCGGCGATGCCGATGAGGATGAGCCCGTACTCGACTGCAGATGCGCCGCGCTCGGTGCGGGGCGGTGTGGATGAAAGTCTCATGATCAGTCGGCGACGCAGGGGCCGCCGTCCTCACCGCGGTTGGCGATCTCGTCGCAGGTGTCCTGGAACGCATCGGTGATCTGGTCGCCCAGGAGGAACACCACCGCGACGATGATTGCCGCAATCCCCGCGACGAGCAGGCCGTACTCGACGGCCGAGGCGCCGCGCTCGTCCATGCGCGCCCGGTGGGCGGTCAGGATGATGCGCAGGTAGGTAACCATCGACGAGCTCCTTGGAAGGTGGGACGGGTTGGCCTGCCCGAGAGTTCACGACAGACCCGTTCTCGACCAGTGTCGTCGGAACGAGCAGGCGTTTGATCGGCGGATCGTGCAATTGCGCCTAGTTACGAATGACTAGTCGGCATGGCCCGAACGGGCCAGGTGTTCGGTCAGCGCTCGGTCGGCTGGACGCTGGACAGCAGCCCGACCCGCATGGCCGTGACGAGGGCCTGGGCCCGGTTCGCCGCGCCGAGCTTCTGGTAGATCCGCGCGATGTGTGACTTCGCGGTCGACTCGCTCAGGTAGAGCCGCTCGCCGATGGCGGCCGCACCCAGGCCGTCGGCGAGCAGCAGCAGCACGTCGTGCTCACGCTCGGTGAGGCTGGCCGACTCGCCCGACACCCGCCGCATCATGGCGCCGGCCAGACCGGCGCACACGAAGGCCCGGGGCGAGACCGCGGCGTGCCGCGCGGCCTTGACCACCTCGGAGGAGGGGGCGTCCTTGCCCACGAACCCGGACGCGCCGGCCTGCATCGCCGCGAAGATCTGGTCGTCGCCGGAGTGCATGGTCAAGACGATCAGGCCGGTCGTCTGGCTGGCCTTGCGGATCGTGCGCACGATGTCGAGGCCGGTGCCGTCGGGGAGCTGGAGGTCGGCGACGACGACGTCGGGCTTCAGCTCCTCGTAGACCGAGAGCGCCTCGCCCACCGTCCCGGCGGTGGCGACGACGTCCATGTCGGCCTCGAGGTCGATGACCGAGCCCAGTCCCTCGCGGATGAGCTCGTGGTCGTCGACGAGGAGGAGCCGGATCGGCGCGTCGCTCATGCGGTCCACCTGGCGGAGGGCGTCGGGGTCATGGGAGCACTCTGTCAACAGTTGGGCCGGGGGGAAAGCACCCACCCGGGGACCGACGTCTCACCGCGCCGGTCCGACGCGCACGGCGACGCACAGGCCACCCTCGGGGCGGTTGTCGATCGTCAGCTCCGCCCCGACCAGACGGGCCCGTTCGCGCATGATCGCGAGCCCGTGCGAGTCGGCCCGGCCGGGCTGGAGACCACGACCGTCGTCGGAGACGGTGATCACCGCGTCCGGCGCGTGGACCTCGCAGTGCACCTCGATCACCGTGCACCGTGCGTGCTTGACGGCGTTGTTCATCGCCTCCTGGGCGATGCGGAACAGCTCGGCCTCGACCTCCGGACGCAGCCGGGCCGCCTGCTCGTCGAGGGTGACCTGGATCGGGATCTGGGAGGCGTCGCTGAGGTGGCGCGCCACACTGCCGATCGCGGTGCCGAGGCTCTCCGCCTCGCCGATGCTGGTGCGCAGCGTGAGCACCGACTGGCGCACCTCGGCGACCACCGCCGTGATCCGGTCGCGGAGCACGGCGAGCTGCCGGCCCTGCTTCTCGTTCGCCGGCGCGGCGGCGAGGGCGTCGACCAGGTAGCCCAGCGAGGCGATGTCCTGGGCGACCCCGTCGTGCATCTCACGGGCCAGCCGCTTGCGGACGTCGGCCGAGGCGGCGTCGCGGAAGTCGGCGAACAGCACCGCGGTGTCGAGCTGGAGCGCGGTGGGTGCGAGCCGCTCGCGCAGTGCGTCGAGCGTGCGCCGCAGCTCGTCCTGCTCGCGTGCCGTCCCGGGCGGCACGACGCCGCCGAGGACGGTGGAGTCGCCGACCGGGAGGGCGAAGGCACGGTCGCGGATCACCGTCTCGCGGCCGGCCCAGGCGAGGGCCGAGACGCTCTCGGTGTCGGTGCGGTCCGCGCCGTGGTGGCGCGCGGCGAGCGGCACGAGCACGTCGCCCCGAGGTGCGTACACAGCCAGGCTCTCGGTCGGGACGGCGTCGCCGACCTCCTCGAGCACGGTGCCGGCGAGGGTGGTGACCTCCAGGCCGGAGCTGAGGTCGTCGGAGAGGTCGATCAGCTGGCGCAGCAACCGCTGCGCGTCGCGGTACGGCGCGAGGGGGTCGGGGTTGGCGCGGGCGTTGACGTGCACGAAGGCGCCGATGAGCCCGAAGCCCAGCCCGGCGAGACCCCAGGTGAAGATCGCCAGGCCCTGGGCCTCGGTGAGGGGACCGACGACGGTCAAGGCACCGAAGACCACCGCGGCGAGCGTGGCGGCCAGCGCCAGGGCGCCGGTCCGTGGTCCGCCGAGGAGCGCGGCGACGAACGGCGGCAGGACGAGGGCGAGCAGGATGGCGGTGAACGGGGTGACGGACACCCCGCAGATCACACCGACGGCGGCGCCCTCCACGACGGGACTGAACACCCGGAGCTCCGAGCGCTGTTCGGCCAGGGTCGCCAGTGCCCAGACCGTGGCCAGGGCCGCGAGGGCGAGGAAGCCGTCGCTCCGGTCGAAGCCCTCCTCGGACGTGACGACGACGTTGGCGCCCAGGACGACGAGCATGAAGCAGCGCGCGACGAGCGCGATGCGGAGGGACTGCTGGGGGGACACGGGGGAGCCGCCTGTCAGAAGTTGTCCATGAGCGTGATCGCCGCCGGCCCGAGGACGGCGACGAACAAGCACGGGAGGATGAAGAACACGAGGGGGAAGGTGATCTTGACCGGGACCTGCTGGGCCTTCTCCTCGGCCCGCTGCCGACGTCGGACCCGCATCTCGTTGGCCTGGACCCGCAGCACCTGCGCCGTCGGGATCCCGAACGCGTCCGCCTGCACCATGGCGGTGACGAACGTGCGGACGTCCGGCACGTTGGTGCGCTCGGCGAGCGCCCGGAGCGCGGCCGTGCGGCTCTGGCCGATCTGCATCTCGCGGAGCATCCGCGAGAACTCCGCCGACAGCGGACCCTCCGTGTGCCGTGCCACCTGCTGGCAGGCGGCGTCGAAGCCGAGCCCGGACTCGACGCTGATGGTGAGGAGGTCGATCGCGTCGGGCAGCTCGCGCTGGAGCTGCTCGGTGCGCTCGTAGGCGGCCTGGTACAGGTACAGCTCCGGCAGGAAGAAGCCGAGCACGGGCCCGCCGACGACGAGCAGCACCGTCCCGACGAGACCGGTGCCGAGGGTGAGGGCGAGGGCGGCGCCCACGGCGAGGAGGGCGGTGGCGCCCAGCACCTTGACCGACACCACCCGGTCGGCGTCCCAGTCGCGCGGGTTGCCCGCGAGGTCGAGTCGACGGCGCAGTCGCTCGGCGGAGCCGGAGCCCGACAGTCGGCGGCCGACGACGAGGGCACGGTGCTGGAGCGGCGCTAGGACGCGCTCGGCGAAGGGTCGGTCGTCCTGACCCGGTCGGGGCTTGGGTGGCGTGGTCGACATCGTGTCGAGCAGCTCGAGCGAGCGTTCGACGCCGCGTCTGGTCGTGGAGCGACCGGCGCTCGCGAGGAAGAGCACGAGGGCGCCGACGACGAGCAGGGTGCCGAGGAGGAGCAGCACGTCAGACCTCGACCTTCACGAGTCGACTCATCCACGCGATGCCGATACCGAGCCAGACGGCGGAGAAGACCAGCATGATCAGGCCGCGTAGGTCGGTGAACAGCGGCTCGACGTAGGAAGGCTGGGCGACGACCAGGTAGAGCAGGAACGCCGGCGGCAGGCCGCCCAGGACGACGGCCGAGAGCTTGCCCTCCGCAGCGAGGGCGTCGACCTGGCGACGGATGAACTCTCGCTCCCGGATGGTGCCAGCCACCGTGGTGAGCAGCTCGGCCAGGTTGCCGCCGACCTGGCGCTGGATCCGGATCGCCATGACGACCCACCGGAAGTCGCTGCTGTTGAACCGCTCGGCCACGCCCTCGAGCGCGTCGTCGAGCGGCACGCCGAGCCGGATCTCGACGAGCACCCGGCGGAACTCCGAGGCGACCGGATCGGTGCCCTCACGGACGATCGTGTCGACGGCCTGCAGCATCGAGAGCCCGGCCGAGAGCGACCCGGCCATCAGTTGGAGCGTCTCGGGGAGGGCGGACTCGAACTTCTGGCGTCGGCGCCCGCGGCGCAGGCCGAGCCAGAACCACGGCAGCACGAGGCCGAGGAGGGCGAACAGCACCACGACGGCCGGGTTCGCCCGTCCGAGGAGGAGCCCGAGCAGGATCGCGCCGACGACGAGACCGGCGTGGAGGAGCAGCCACTCCGACGCCTTCAGGGCGCTGCCCGCGGACGTCAGGCGCGCCGCGACGCGTTCCTCGAAGCCGCGGTTGTGCTGGAGCACGCCGTCGATGGCCTCGGTCGCCTGGGTGAGCACCGGGACGTCGGACTGGTCCCTGTCGGCGCGGTGCCCGCTCCCGGAGGTGTAGCCGGCGATGCGGGCCTCGACCGTCCGTGAACGGGAAGGGGCGGGGGCCAGGCCCCCGAAGCCCGCGAGGACGGCAGCCCCGACGAGGGCGATGGCCAGGTAGAGAACCCAGGGCGGTAAGCCCGCGCCCCGGTCCGGCGACGCCGAGGGCGCGGTCACGGGGTCGTCGTCGGCGATGGGGAAGTAGTCGAAGGCCCCCTCGATCGTGCTCGCGCTGGTGGGCACGGTGATTCTTCCCGGCGAGGACCGGGTGAGGACGTCGTCGGGCACCTCGACGGTCACTTGGACCTGGCGTTGGTAGTCAGCGGCCTCGGCCACGAAGCGCTGCCGCAGGGAGTCAGGGTCGGCGGCCACCACACTGCCGCGGCTGGCCTGGGCGATCTCCTGCAGCGCGCGGACGGCATCAGGCTCAGCGGCCAGGTCGAGGGCGACCACGTCGATGGTCACCTCGGACTCGGCGACGGCAGCGACGACGTCAGCCAGTGCGGTGTCGCCCTCGGTGGGTGGGTCGACGAAGTTCTCCCCGTCGGACAGGACGAGGACACTCCGAAGTCCGTCGGCGCCGGTGAGCTCGGTGGCCTCGAGGACGGCGTCGTAGAGCAGCGTCTCCCGCTCGAGATCGACGAGGGACTCGACCGCGTCCTTGGCTCGGTCGTGGTCGAGCGTCGGTGGGAGCACCAGCTCGACCGACGAGTCGAAGGTGACGACGCCCACCTCGACGTCGGCGGGCACGACGTCGAGGAACTCGATCGCGGCCTCCTTCGCCCGCTCGAACTTCTCGTCGTCCCGCATCGACCTGCTGGTGTCGATGGCCAGCACCACGGTGCGTTGCACCGCTTCGGGCCGGATGCGCCCGGCCTCGCTCACCGGGTACGTCGTGCCGGCGAGCGTCACCGTGACCGCATCGAAGTCGGGTCGGACGCCGCGCGGCACGTCGACCACGATCTGGATGCCGGACTCGGAGCGCTGGACGAGCGCGACCGGGTCGTCGTCGGCGGCAACGGCCGACCCGCCCCCCAGCACGGCCAGGCCGATCAGGAGGCCTACGACCGTGGCGCGGCGCCGGCGGGCGAAGGTCACTCGTGCTCCTCCGCGAACAGGTTCGGTCCCAGGACGACGTTGGCGTAGGCCAGCTTCTCGAGGAACGCCGGTCGACGTCCGGTCGAGCGCATCCGGCCGAGGGTGCGCCCGTCGCCGTCGAAGCCGGCGGTGTTGTCGAACACGAAGAGGTCCTGCAGCTCGACCGAGTCGCCCTGCAACCGGCCGACCTCGGTGATGTGGGTGACTCGCCGCGACCCGTCCTTGAAGCGGGTCTGGTGCACGACCAGGTCGACGGCTGCCGACACCTGCTCGCGCACGGCCCGGATCGGCAGCTCCATGCCGGCCATCAGGACCATCGTCTCGAGGCGCGACATTGCGTCACGGGCGCTGTTGGCGTGCAGGGTGCAGATCGACCCGTCGTGCCCGGTGTTCATGGCCTGCAGCATGTCGAGCGCCGAGGCGTCACGGACCTCGCCGACGATGATCCGGTCGGGCCGCATGCGCAGGCTGTTGCGGACCAGGTCCCGGATGCTGACCTCCCCGCGGCCCTCGATGTTGGCGGGACGTGACTCGAGACGGACGACGTGGGCCTGGCGCAGCTGCAGCTCGGCGGCGTCCTCGATGGTGACGATCCGTTCGTCGTCGGGGATGAAGGACGACAGCACGTTCAGGGTCGTCGTCTTCCCGGCGCCGGTGCCGCCGGAGACGACGATGTTGAGCCGTCCCCGCACACACGCCTCGAGGAAGTCGGCCGACTGCGGGGTGAGGGTCCCGATGTTGATGAGGGTGGAGATGTCCAGGGCCTCCGCAGCGAACTTGCGGATGGTCAGGGCCGAGCCGTCGATGGCCAGCGGCGGGACGACGGCGTTGACCCGGCTGCCGTCGGGGAGGCGGGCATCGACCATCGGGCTCGACTCGTCGACGCGGCGGCCGATGCGCGAGACGATCTTGTCGATGATCCGGCGCAGGTGCGACTCGTCCGCGAAGCGGGTGTCGGCCCGCACCAGCCGACCGGCGCGCTCGAGCCAGATCGAGTCGGCCCCGTTGACCATCACCTCCGAGACCTCGGGATCGCGGAGGTAGGGCTCGATCGGCCCGAAGCCCAGGATGTCGTCGGTGATCTCCTCGGTCACCCGGCTGCGCTCGGCGTTGCTCAGCGGACGGTCCTGGGAGCCCAGCACCTCCGAGAGCACGACCCGCACACGCTGCTCCAGGTCCTCCTGGGCCATGTCGGCGTCGTAGAGGTGCGGACCGAGCTCGCGGAGCAGCGCGACGTGCACCGTGCTCTTGAGGGTCTCGAGACGGTCGCCCGCCGTGGCTGCGGCGACGCGACGGTTGCTCGGTCCGGTGACCGGTCGGCTCCTCGCCGGCGCCTCGACCGCCGCCAGGGCGGCCGACAGGGGGTCGACCGCCGGTTCGGGCGGCCCGGGTTGGCCCGCATCGCGGGCGGCGTCGGGCGCCGCGGGTTCGGTACCCGCGCGCGCGGCGGCAAGGCGCTCGGCCAGCCCGCGCGGGCGGGGCTCCGCGGTCATGCCGTCTCCCTCCGGCCCCGGCCGAACATCCGCCTCCGCGCCCGAGGGGCAGGGGCCGCGTGCCGACGGTCGGTGGAGGTCGGCGGCGCGACGGTGACCCCCGACAGCGACGCAGCGAGGCGGCGGACGGCCTGGCTCACGGGGTGGCCGGGCTCTCGCGCCAGGATCGGCGTCCCGCTGTTGGTGGCCGCGGCCACGGCAAGGGATGACGGAAGCTGGGCGGACACGGGCATCTGCAGGATCGTCTGGACGCGGTCGACGTCGATGCCGACGGCCTCGTCGGCACGGTTGAGCACCAGGTGGCGGTGGCCGCGGGCGATGTTGAGGACGTCGAGAGTCTCGAGGGCGACCTTCACGTTCTTCAGGGTCGGCACGTCGAGCCCGGCCACCACGATGCACTCGTCGGTCTCGTCGAGGGCGGTGAGGATCTGGTCGTCGAGGGAGGGAGGGGTGTCGACGACGACGAAGTCGAAGCTCTCCTTGAGCGTGCGCAGGACGGTGACGACCAGCGCCGGCGTCACCCGTTCCCTCACGTCGGGGTGCAACGGAGCGGCCAGCACCATCAGGGAGCCCTCGTGACGGGTGAGCAGACCCTCGACGGTGGCGAGGTCGAGGGAGACCTCGGAGCCGATGGCCTGCTCGATCGTGTGGGTGGGGGAGAGCTGCATCGTGATCGCGACGTCGCCGAAGGCGAGGTCGAGGTCGACCAGGCAGACCCGTCGTGCCCCACCCTCGGAGAGCGCCAGCGCCAGGTTGACGGCGACGGTGGTCTTGCCGACGCCGCCCTTCGGGGAGAAGACCGTGATCAACCGGCCGACGTGCCGGGCCCCGGAGGGGCCGCGCAAAGCCTCCGAGGTGTCGTAGGCCTGGCGGACGGCAGCGGTGAACGCCGCGGTGTCACCCAACGCGACGACGTCGCGGGCGCCGGCCTTCATCGCCCGCACGAGGACAGCGGTGTCGACGCGACCGACGACCAGGACGACGCTGACGGTGGGGCGGGCGGTGCGCAGGTCCTGCGAGACGGTCAGCGCAGTCTCGAGGTCGACTCCCGGACCGACGACGACGACGTACTCGTCGGGATGGCGGTCGAGCCACCCCGCCAGGGGAGCGGGGGAGCCCACGACCTGGGACCCGGCGGGGAGCAGCGGGAGCAGGGCAGCGACCGACTGGTCGTGGGGCTCGACGACAACCGGCACCGTCAGTCCTCCGCGTCCGGCGGGGGGACGACGTCGCTGTCGTCGTTGCGCAGGGCGAAGGCGAGGATCTTCTCGGGATTGTTCTGCAAGGCGATGAGGCGCTCGCCCTCGCGCTGGGTGACCGCGAGCGTGAGCAGGGTGACCGACGTCTCGTCGATCGGCAGGCCGTCGGGTCCGACCGCCTCGGTGGCGGGCAGCGTGCGCGACCCGACGCCGAGCACCTGCATGTCCTCGTACAGCAGCCGCGCCGGTTCGCCCAGGTCGTCGGGACCGCCGGGCTGGGTCGCCGAGGTGACGAAGACCGCGACGTGCGACCCGGGTTGGGTGAAGGACCCCACACGCCCGGTGTCGCTGAGCTCGACGGTCACGGCGAGCTTCCCGGTGGGGATGGAAAGCAGGCCGACGGCGTCGACGTCCTCGGAGGTCCCGAACTTCTCGGCGATGATCTGCTCGCCGGGGTAGATCGTGGTGAGACTGACCCGACCCTCGAACTGGGTGTTGCTGGCCGTGCTGCCGTCGATCAGTACCCCTCGCGGAACCTCGACGAGCCGGATGCGCTGCTCGTCGAGGGCCTGCCGGAAGTCCGTGCCGGGCGCCAGCTCGTCCCGGGCGACGAGCACCTCGACCGTGTCGTAGTCGTCGGCCGCTCGGTCCTCGGCCCCCTGGGCGTAGGCGTAGACCAACCCCGCGCCGAGCACCGCCATCACGACCGCCACCACCAGCAGCACCATGCGTCGGCCCACTACCCGTGCCTCTCGTCATTCCGCGAGCACGAACTCCGTCGCGGCGGGATTACCGCGCGTCACTCTAGTGCCCCCGACCGGCATCCCGGGGGAGCGACGGGGCGTGGGACGGCAGCGGTGTGCCCGAATGTGTCGCCCGCTCAGAGGTAGAGGGCGGCGATCTCGTCCTTGTACTCGCGCACGACGACGTTGCGGCGCAGCTTGAGGCTCGGCGTGAGCTGGCCGCCCTCCTCGGTCCAGTCGGTGGTCAGGACGCGGAACTTGCGGATCGCCTCGGCCCTCGACACGGCGGTGTTGGCGTCGTCGACGGCGGTCTGGATGGCGGCGAGCAGGTCGGGGTCGTCGGCCAGCTCGGCGACGGCGTCCTTGCCGACCGACTTGCCGTGGGCCTCGGCCCACAGCGGCACCGACTCCTCGTCGAGGGTGACCAGGGCGGCGATGAAGGGCTGCCGGTCGCCGACGACGAGCGCCTGGCTGACCAGGGCGTGGGCGCGCAGCCGGTCCTCGAGGACGGCGGGGGCGACGTTCTTGCCGCCGGCGGTCACCAGGATCTCCTTCTTGCGCCCGGTGATCCGCACGAAGCCCTCGTCGTCGACCTCGCCGACGTCGCCGGTGTGGAACCAGCCGTCGGCGTCGACCGCCTCGGCGGTCGCGGCGTCGTTGCCCCAGTAGCCGCGGAAGACCTGACCGCCGCGGGCGAGCAGCTCGCCGTCGTCGGCGATCCGGACGGCGGTGCCGGGCAGTGGCCGGCCCACGGTGCCGACCTTCTGCGCGTCGGGGAGGTTGACGGTGATCGCGGCGGTGGTCTCGGTGAGGCCGTAGCCCTCCAGGACGGTCAGGCCGATGCCGCGGAAGAAGTGCCCGAGCCGCTCACCGAGCGGCGCGCCGCCGGAGACGGCGTACACGCAGGACCCGCCGAGCGCCTGGCGGAGCTTGCCGTAGACCAGCCGCTCGAACAGCGCGTGGCGCGCGCGCACGGCCAGCGAGGCCCGGCCCTTCTCCTGGGCGCGGGACCAGGCGATCGCGGTGTCGGCGGCCCGGTCGAAGATCTTGCCGCGGCCGTCGGCGGTCGCGCGCTGCGAGGCGGTGTTGAAGACCTTCTCGAAGACGCGCGGCACCGCGAGCACGAATGTCGGACGGAACTCCTGCAGCGTCGGGACCAGGTTGCGGACGTCGGCGCTGTGCCCGAGCCGCACGCGGGACTTGATCGCGCCCACCTGGATGATCCGGGCGAACACGTGCGCCAGGGGGAGGAACAGCAGCGTCGAGGGCTGCTTGCCGTCGGTGGGCTGGAACAGCGCGTCCAGCTCGTGCACGGCGACGCCCAGCTCGGTCTGGAAGTTGCCGTGGGTGAGCATGCAGCCCTTGGGCCGCCCGGTCGTGCCGGAGGTGTAGATGAGGGTCGCGACGTCGTCGGGTCCCGCGGTCGTGCGGCGGGTCTCGAGGTCGGCGTCCGTGACGTCGTCGCCGAGCCGGGTCAGGACGGCGACCGCGCCGTGGCCGGCCCCGTCGGTCGGCGGGTCGATGGTCCAGACGTGGCGCAGCTCGTCGAGCGAGCCGCGCACCGACGTGATCCGCGCCAGGTGCTCGGCGTTCTCGGCGACCACGGCGCGGGCGCCGGAGTCGCGCAGGATCCACTCGACCTGCTCGGCCGAGGAGGTCTCGTAGACGGGGACCGTGACGGCGCCGGCGAACCAGATGGCGTAGTCGAGCAGCGTCCACTCGTAGCGGGTGCGCGAGAGCAGCGCGACGCGGTCACCGGGCTCGATGCGGGCGGCGACGAGCCCCTTGGCGACCGCGGCGACCTCGGCGCGGAACGCCGCCGCGGTGACGTCGACCCAGGTGCCGTCGTCGGAGCGGCGCGCCAGCACCACCACGTCCGGCGCCTCGACGGCGTTGCGGACGACGTCGTCGCTGAGGTTGCCCGACGTGGGCAGATCGACGGTCAGAGGGGTCGAGAACTCACGCACGCGTGCACGCTACCGCCGCGCCGGGGCGGCCCGCGATCCGGTAGCCTCCGACGGTCCCGTCCAGCCCGCCCAGCAGTGCTCCTCGGAGCAGAGAGAGGTCCCGATGGCCGAGCAGACCACCTCCTCGATCACGGTCGATGCCCCTGCGGCGGCGGTGATGGACGTGATCGCCGACTTCGAGTCCTACCCCACGTGGGCCAAGGGCGTGAAGGTCGCCGAGACCCGGTCGTCCTACGCCGGCGAGCAGCAGGACCGGGCCCGCGAGGTGTTCTTCGCCCTCGACGTCGCGCCGGTCAAGGACGAGTACACCCTCGCCTACCAGTGGGACGGCGACCGCCAGGTCACCTGGACCCTGGCCGAGGGCAAGATGCTCAAGGCCCTCGACGGCGCCTACGTGCTGCGCGACCTCGGCAACGGCTCGACCGAGGTGACCTACCGCCTCGCCCTCGACGTGTCGATCCCGATGATCGGCATGATCAAGCGCAAGGGCGAGAAGATCCTCATCGACACCGCGCTGAAGGGACTCAAGCAGCGCGTCGAGTCGCTCCAGTGACCTCCTGAGCGACACCTCGACAAGGTGCGCATCCTCCTGTTCACCGGTAAGGGCGGCGTCGGCAAGTCGACGGTCGCCGCCGGCACCGCCGCGCTCGCCGCCGCCGCCGGGCACCGCACCCTGGTGCTCTCGACCGACGCCGCGCACTCCCTGGGCGACGCCTTCGGCGTCGAACTCGGCGCCGAGGCCACCGAGGTCGCCGAGCGGCTCTTCGTGCAGCAGGTCGACGCGCAGCTGCGCTTCGAGCAGTCCTGGGCCGAGGTGCAGGGCTACCTGATGTCGGTGCTCGACGTCGCCGGCGTCGACCCGGTCGCGGCCGAGGAGCTGACCGTCGTCCCGGGGGCCGAGGAGGTGCTGGCCCTGCTCGAGCTGCGGCTGCACGCGCTCTCGGGGGAGTGGGACGTCATCGTCGTCGACTGCGCCCCGACCGCCGAGACGCTGCGGCTGCTCGCGCTGCCCGAGGCCCTCGGCTGGTACATGCAGCGGATCTTCCCCACCCAGCAGCGCGTGGTACGGGCGCTGCGCCCGGTGCTGAGCCGTGCGGCCGGCGTCCCGATGCCGGGCGGCTCGGTCTTCGAGGCGGTCGAGCGGCTGCACGCCGAGCTCGGCGAGGTCCACGCCCTGCTGTCCGGGCCGGAGGCCAGCGTCCGGATCGTGCTCACGCCCGAGCACGTCGTCCTGGCCGAGGCCCGGCGCAGCCACACGAGCCTGTCGCTGTTCGGCTACCGCGTCGACGGCGTCGTCGCCAACCGGGTCTTCCCCGCCGGTGGCGCCGACGAGTGGCGCGCGCGCTGGGTGGCCGCCCAGGACGACGTCCTCGGCGAGGTGGCGGAGTCCTTCGCCGGCCTGCCCCTGTGGCGCTCGGAGTACCTGCCCACCGAGCCGGTCGGCGTCGCCGCGCTCACCGAGGTGGCCGCCGGCCTCTACGACGGCGCCGACCCCCTCGCCGTCCCCACCGGTGACGGCCCGTTCCGGGTCACCCGGGACACGGGGGGCGCCGTGCTCCACCTCGCCCTGCCCAACGTGCAGCGCGCCGACGTCGATCTCGTCAGGCACCACGACGAGCTCGTGGTGACCGTGGGGTCGTATCGTCGGCTCCTCACGCTCCCGGCAGGACTCGCGCGGCTGCGCGTGGCCGGTGCCCGGGTCGAGGACGGGGAGCTGCGGGTGCGCTTCCGCGAACCGTCCGGGGACCGCACCGGTGGCCGGGCAGGCGCCACCGCAGGACAGGAGAGATGACCTTGAGTCGTGACGGCGGGCCCGAGCCCACCTCCGCAGGACGCGACGCCGGCGACGTCGCCGGCGATGTCGCCGGGGATGTCGGCAGCGTCGGCGAGGAGGCGGCCAAGCTGCTCGGGGCGCTGGGCGGCTGGGCCCGCGACTCCACCGGTGCCGGCCACGACACCGGCCACGACACCGGCCACGACACCGGGCACGCCGGGCGCAACGGGCGCAACGGGCTCGGCGGGTTCGCCGCGGAGGCGATGGCCGGGTTCGGCGACCACGTCGCCGGCGGTTCCCCCGAGTGCGCCTACTGCCCCCTCTGCCGGGCCGTGCACGCGGTCCGCAGCACCAGCCCGGAGGTCCGGGAACACCTCGCGAGCGCGGCGTCCTCGCTGCTGCTCGCGCTCAACGGGCTGGTCGCCGGGCGCCCGCACCCCGGACCCGACTCGCCGCCGGACGAGCAGTTCGAGAGGATCGACCTCGATGGCGACGACGACTGACCCCCGAGGGTCCACCCCAGAGACCCCTGACGGCACTCCGCACGGCACCGCGGGAGGGCTCACCTGCGGCATCGACGTGGGCGGCACCAAGATCGCCGGCGCGGTGGTCGACTCGCACGGACGGGTGCTCGACGAGCACCGGGTCGTGTCGCCGGCCACCGACGCCGAGGCCGTCGAGGACGCGATCGCCGAGCTCGTCGCCGAGCTGGGCAGCCGCCACGAGCTGACCGGCGTCGGCATCGGCGCGGCCGGCTACGTCGACTCCGGCCGCAAGGTGGTGATGTTCGCCCCCAACGTCGCCTGGCGCGACGAGGACCTCGGCACCGAGATCCAGAAGCGGGTCGGCCTGCCCGTCGTCGTGGAGAACGACGCCAACGCCGCCGCGTGGGGCGAGTTCACCTTCGGTGCCGCCTTCGACGTCGACGACATGCTCATGGTCACCGTCGGCACCGGCGTGGGCGGCGGCATCGTGATCGACGGCGAGCTCTACCGCGGCGGGTTCGGTGCCGCGGCCGAGATCGGGCACCTGCGCGTGGTGCCCGGCGGCCGGCTCTGCGGCTGCGGCAACCGCGGCTGCATCGAGCAGTACGCCAGCGGCTCGGCCCTGGTCAAGGTCACCCGCGGCCTCGCCTCCACCCCCGAGGCCGCCGCGCTCCTCGAGCGTGCCGGCGGTGACGCCGCCGCGATCAACGGGCCGCTCATCACCGCGGCCGCCGCCGACGGCGACCCGTTCGCCATCGAGCGGGTCGCGGAGGTCGGGCGCTGGCTCGGCGAGGCGATCGCGTCCCTCACCGCCGTGCTCGACCCCGGCGCCGTCGTCGTCGGCGGCGGGGTCAGCGAGGCCGGCGACCTGCTGCTCGACCCGGTGCGCGAGGCGTTCGAGGGCGAGCTCACCGGCCGCGGGCACCGCCCGGTGCTGGAGATCCGGGCGGCGTCGCTGGGCAACCGGGCCGGCGTCATCGGCGCGGCCGACCTGGCGCGACGATGACCGTGGGCTGAGGCGGCGACATGGTGCTCTACATCGGCGTCGACGTCGGCGGGACGAAGGTCCTCGCCGGCGAGGTGACGCGCGCCGGGACCGTCGTGCGGACGGCGCGGCGCAGCACACCCGGTCGCCGGGTCAGCGTCGCCTCCGTCGAGGACGCCCTCACCGAGGCGGTCCTCGACGTCGCCGCCGGACGCCGGATCGCCGGCGTGGGCCTCGCCGCGGCCGGCTTCGTCGACGCCGCGGGGGAGCGGGTCATGTTCGCCCCGCACCTGCCGTGGGCCGGCGAGCGGGTGCGCGAGCGCCTCAGCCGGCGGTGGGGCGCCCCGGTGGCGCTCGACAACGACGCCAACTGCGCCGCCGTCGCCGAGACGGCGTTCGGTGCCGCCCGCGGCTCCTCCTCGGCCCTGATGATCACCCTCGGCACCGGCATCGGCGGGGCGATCGTGATGGCCGGCCAGCTGGTGCGCGGCGCCCAGGGCATGGCCGGCGAGTTCGGCCACATGCAGGTCGTCCCCGACGGCCGCAACTGCGAGTGCGGGATGTCGGGCTGCTGGGAGCAGTACTGCTCCGGCAACGCGCTGGTGCGCTTCGCGCGCGCCCACCTCGACCCCGGCCCCTCGATCCTCACCGACCTCTGCGACGCCCGGCCGGAGCAGCTGACCGGCCCGATGGTGACCGCGGCGGCCGAGCAGGGCGACCCGGTCGCCGGCCAGGCGTTCGCGGCGATCGGTGAGTGGCTCGGCGTCGGTCTCGGCGGACTCACCTCGGCCTTCGACCCCGAGCTCGTCGTCGTCGGCGGCGGCGTGTCCGCGGCGGGGGACCGGCTCCTCGAGCCGGCCCGCGCGGCGCTGGCCCGCACCGTCGTCGGGGCCGGCCACCGCACCCCACCGCAGGTCGTCGGCGCCCGGCTCGGTCCGGAGGCCGGGCTGATCGGCGCCGCGCTGCTCTCCCGCTCGGCGCGCTGGGCCGGCTCGGCCCGGTCGGCCCGCACCGCCCGCAGCGTGCGCGGCGTCCAGACGATCGGCGCCGGCGACTACCGCTCGGGCGTCATAAAACCGCGCCGTCGTCGTCCGGATCGCGGGGCTCGCGGGTCATCGTGAAGACCAGGTAGAGGAAGCCGCCCACGAAGCCGGCCACCAGCAGGTAGGCCACCAGCTCGGGCACCCGGATCTGCAGGACCAGGCAGATCAGCAGGATCGCCGGGGAGCCGAACACGCCGATCCACGCCGCGTGCCGGTCGGGTGAGGGCGTCGGGACCGGCGGCGGCACGGGCGGGACGAACCGGTCGGTGCTCCAGTCGGAGTCGGGGTACTCGTCGTCCCAGGTCGCGCTCGCCCGCTCGCGCGGCGGGGGCGTCGGCTCCGGCGCCGGGTCGGGCCGGTGGGCGGCCGGGGGAGCGTCGTCCTCGACGGTCGGCCGGTCGCCGTAGTTGTCGACGATGGCCTTCCAGGCCTCGTCGTCGTCCGTGGGCACGCCTCGACTTTACGCGGCGGTCACGCGCGCCACGAACTCCGCGCTGCCGGCGAAGATCGTCGGGGCGTCGTTGTCGAGGGTCGCGACGTGGAAGCTCTCGGGCAGCGGCACCTCGGTGACGTCGGTCGAGGAGACGCCGCCGAGGATGATCGGCTGCGAGGCGTCGTCGACGACGTGGTCGACCGCCGAGCGGAAGTAGACCAGGGGGCAGGTCACCCGCGGCAGGTCGGCGATGATCGTCGGCCACACCTGCACGAACGAGTGGATCGCCCGCAGCGGCGTCCGGTCGTAGCCGTGCTCGACCTGGCCGGGCTTCTTGATGTCGCTGGCGATGCCGGGGAAGGAGCGCACCACCCGCTTGAGGACCGGCAGCAGCTTGAGGTCCTGGCGCGCGGAGGCGACGGCCGGGTTGACCAGCAGCAGCCCGGAGACCCGGTCGGGGTGCTCCTCGGCGAGCCGGATCGCCAGCGCGCCGCCCATCGACAGCCCGCCCACCACGACGGCGTCGTTCTCGAGGCAGAGCGCGTCGAAGGCCCGGGTGAGCTCGCCGTACCAGTCCTCCCAGCGGTGCGCGTTGAGGTTCTGCCAGGTGGTGCCGTGCCCCGGCAGCCGCGGCACGGTGACGCCGTACCCGCGGTCGGCGAGGTGCTGGCCCCACGGCCGGATCGAGTACGGCGATCCGGTGAAGCCGTGGCTGAGCAGCACCCCGATCCGGCGGCCGTCGGTCAGCTCGGGCCGGGCGGCGACGGTGAGCGGCTCGTGCAGGGCGTCGAGGGACCGGTCGAGGGACATGGCGCGATCATGCCGCACGCCGCGGCGGTGAGACGCGGCGCTGGACTGGTGAGGTGGGCCACGCGAGGGTCTACGCTGCGCAGGTCGGTCAGGCAGGTCGCGTTGGAGGGGTGTCGCGTTGTTCTACTGGTTCCTGAAGTGGATCGCTCTGGGGCCGCTGCTCCGCGTCGTCTTCCGTCCGCAGGTCGAGGGTGATGACCACGTGCCCGCCGAGGGCCCGGCCATCCTCGCCAGCAACCACCTGTCCTACGCCGACTGGTTGTTCATGCCGCTGACCCTCCCGCGGCGCGTCACCTTCGTCGCCAAGGCCGAGTACTTCACCACCCCCGGCCTCAAGGGCTGGCTGCAGAAGCAGTTCTTCTCCGGCGCCGGCCAGGTGCCGATCGACCGCTCCGGCGCCGACGCGGCGGCCGGCGCGATGATGTCGGCGCGCAAGGTCCTCGACGCCGGCGGGCTCTTCGGCATCTACCCCGAGGGCACCCGCTCCCACGACGGCAGGCTCTACCGCGGCAAGACCGGGGTCGCGCGGCTCGCGCTCGAGACTGGTGTCCCGGTGGTCCCGACCGCGGTCGTCGGCACCGACGTGGTGGCGCCGCCGGGCAAGAAGTTCGGCACCTTCACCCGCCCGGTCGTGCGCTTCGGCAAGCCGCTCGACTTCTCGCGCTACGAGGGCATGGAGAACGACCGCTACATCCTGCGCTCGATCACCGACGAGATCATGTACGAGATCATGCGGCTCTCCGGCCAGGAGTACGTCGACAAGTACGCCGGCGTCGCCAAGGAGGAGTCGAAGAAGGCCGACGCCGAGGCGCGGGCCGAGAGCGCGGCCGAGCAGAAGAAGGCGTCCTGACCCGGCTGGCTCCCGTCAGCGGCAACGGGGTCCACGCGGCGGTCGCGGTGGAGGACCGGCTGTTCCGGGCCGTCGCGGTGCTGCGCTGGGTGGTGCTGGCCAACGCGGTCGGCCTCGCGCTCTACCGCGGCGTCGACAACTACGACCACCCGACCGCCGGCTACGTGCTGGTGGCGGTGATGGTCGCGTGGACGACGTTCGCCACCTGGGCCTACGCCGACCGCGCCCGCCGCGGCCAGCTGCTGCTCTACTGCGACCTGGGCCTGACCCTGGCGCTGATCGCGCTCACGCCGCTGGTCAAGGGGCCGTGGTTCAACGCGACCATCCCGGGGTTCTGGGTGATGGCGGCGCTGTTCGCGTGGGCGATCCGGTTCCGCACGCCGGGCGGGTTCGTCGCCGGCGTCCTGATCGGCGGCGCCGACCTCCTCCTGCGTGACGAGCTCACCCAGACCAACTACAGCAACTTCTTCCTGCTGATGATCGGCGGCCCGATCGTGGGATTCATGTGCGGCTCGCTGCAGCAGATGGCCGCCGAGCGCGACGAGGCCCAGCGGACCGCGGCGGCGGCCACCGAACGGGCCCGGCTCGCACGCGTCGTCCACGACGGCGTCCTGCAGGTGCTGGCGCTCGTGCAGCGCAGGGGCGCCGAGATCGGGGGGCCGGCCGCCGACCTGGGCCGGCTCGCGGGCGAGCAGGAGTCGGCGCTGCGCACCCTGATCCGCTCCCAGGACGCCGTCAGCGACGCCGGCACCGCCGGCACCGTCGACCTGGCCTCCCGGCTGGGGCGGCTCAGCCTCCGTCCCGGCGTCGACGTCGCCGTGCCCGGCGGTCCGGTGGAGCTGCCGTCGGCGGCGGCCGCCGAGGTGGTCGCCGTCGTGGCCGCCTGCCTCGACAACGTCACCGCGCACGTCGGCGAGGGCGCGCCGGCCTGGGTGCTGCTCGAGGCGTTCCCCGACCGGGTCGAGGTGTCGGTGCGCGACGAGGGTCCCGGCATCCCCGCGGGCCGCCTCGAGGAGGCCGCGGCCGCCGGGCGGCTGGGCGTGAGCGAGTCGATCCGGGGCCGGGTCGCCGACCTGGGCGGCACCGCCCAGCTGAGCACCGGCTCCTACGGCACCGAGTGGGAGCTGGTGGTGCCGCGATGACCATCCACTCCGGACACCCCTTCGCGACCGGCGACGACCCGGTCCGGCGCCTGCGCGGCCGGGTCGGGGGAGCGGTCTCGCTCTGGACCGCCGGCGCCGGATCCGCGCCGGGCGCCAGGGCGGGGCTGACCGTCAGCTCGCTGCTGGTCGCCCACGGCGAGCCGGCCCGCCTGCTGGCCCTGGTCGATCCCGACTCCGACCTGGCCGACGTCGTCGAGCGCACCGGCCGGGCCGTCGTCCACCTGCTGTCGTGGCACCACCGCGACCTCGCCGACGCCTTCGCCGGCGTCGCGCCCGCGCCGGGCGGCCCGTTCCGGATGGCGACCTTCGACGAGACCGACGCCGGCCCGCGGCTGGCCGACGCCGCGACGTGGGCGGCGGTGAGCGTGGAGTCCGCGGCCACCGTCGGGTGGTCGCTGCAGCTCACCTGCACCGTCGACGACCTCGTGGTCGGTGACGACGACGCCCCGCTCCTGCACCGGCGGGGGCGCTACCGCACCGAACCCTCCGGCTGACCGCGTGGCCTAGGGTCGGCCGGGTGAGCGCAGGGGAGACCAGACGTCCGGACGAGGCGAGCCCGTCCGGTCAGCCGGGCGAGCAGGCGATCCGGGTGATGGTCGTCGACGACCACCCGATGTGGCGCGACGCCGTCGAGCGGGACCTCCAGGCCGCGGGCCTGCAGGTGGTGGCGGTGGCCGCCGACGGCACGCAGGCGCTGGCGCGCTTCGCCGCGGCGCGGCCGCAGGTCGTCGTCCTCGACCTCCAGATCCCGGCGCCGAACGGCGTCGAGGTCACCCAGCAGGTGCTCCAGCAGGACCCGAGCGCACGGGTGCTGATCCTCTCGGCCTCCGGCGAGCAGGACGACGTCCTGGAGGCGGTCAAGGCCGGCGCCACCGGCTACCTGGTGAAGTCGGCCTCCCGCGAGGAGCTCCTCGACGCCGTGCGGCGCGTGGCGCGCGGCGACTCGGTCTTCACCCCCGGCCTGGCCGGGCTGGTGCTGGGCGAGTTCCGACGCCTCTCCGAGCCCGCCGGCGACCCGTCGATCACCGGCAACCCGGAGCTGACCGAGCGCGAGACCGAGGTGCTCAAGATGGTCGCCAAGGGGATGTCGTACAAGCAGATCGCCGAGCGCCTGGTGCTGTCGCACCGCACCGTCCAGAACCACGTGCAGAACACCCTGCGCAAGCTGCAGATGCACAACCGGGTCGAGCTGACCCGCTACGCCATCGAGCGCGGGCTCGACGAGGACTGAGCGGGGTGACGGTGGCCGAGGACGACGACGTCCTGCTCGAGATCGCCGACGAGCTCTACGCGCTGCCGCTGGGGGAGTTCACCCCGGCCCGCGACGCGCGGGCCAAGGCACTCAAGGGCGGCGACCACGCCGGGCTGGCCGGACCGGTGAAGGCGCTCAGGAAGCCGTCGCTGGCGGCGTGGGTGCTCAACCTCTTCGCCCGCCGGGCTGGCGAGCAGGTCGAGCAGGTGCTCGCGGTCGGGGCCGCCCTGCGCGAGGCCCAGGCCGGGATGTCGGGCCCCGAGCTGCGTGAGCTGACCAAGCAGCGCCGCCAGCTCACGGCCGCGATCACCACCCAGGCGCGGTCGCTGGCCCGCGAGGAGGGCGTCAAGGTCACGCCGGCCGTCGCCGACCAGGTCGAGGCAACGCTGACGGCGGCGATGGTCTCGGCAGCGTGCGGCGAGGCCGTCAGCAGCGGGCTCCTCGTCGTCGCCCTGAGCACCACCGGCGTTGACGAGGACGCCGACCGGGCCACGGCGCTCGCGGCGGTCGCCGTGCCCGCGGCGCTCGGCCACGTCGCCGTCCCCCGCGAGGCCGCGGCGCCGGCCCGGCCCGACCTGCGCGTCGTCCCGGACCCCGACGCCGGCGAGAAGGCCCGCGAGGCCGCCCAGGACGCCGTCGACGAGGCCGAGGAGGCCGTCGAGCAGGCCCGCGCGGCGCACGACGAGGCGGCCGCCGACGTCGAGCAGCTCCGCGCCCGCCAGCTGCAGATCGAGGCCGAGATCGACGAGCTCAAGCGCAGGATCGCCGAGCTCGAGGAGACCTACGACGAGGTCGACGACGAGCTGGGTGACGCCGAGGCCGTGCGCGAGGAGGCCCACGACACCCTCGAGCACGCCACCGCCGAGCGCGACGCCGCGGCGGCGGTGCTGGCCGGGCTGTCGTAGCCCCGCACTACCCCGCCGGGGGCGCCCGGAGCGTGAGCGGGACGGCCAGGCCGAGGAAGGTCGCGGGGTCGGTGGTCGCGACCGGGACGCCGCGCGGCGCGGGCTCGGGCAGGATGTCGGCGGGGACGCCGGCGTCCCGGCAGCGGCCGAGGTCCCAGGCCGGACCGGGGAGCAGCAGGTGCTCCAGCCCGCGCGTCATCCGCGCCACCAGGTACGACGCGACGTCGCCCGCGGCGTAGCGGCCCGCGACGGCCAGCGCCCAGGTGTGCGGCTCGGTGGCGGCCAGGCCGGCCAGGTGCGCGGCGGCGTCCTCGGTGCGTGCGACCGGCAGGGGTGAGCCGAGCGTGTCGACGTCCCACCACACGACGGTGCCCCCGTCGCCGACGACCTCGACCGTCGTCGGCCCGGGCGGGCCGGCGGCGTCGAGCACCTCCAGGGCCGCTGCGAGGGTCGCGCGCCACAGCGCGCCGGGCTCGGGCCGGTCGGCGTCCGGGACCGTGCGGCGGGCCGTCGCGGCACCGAGGCTCGCGGCGACCGCGCCGGCCCCGACGCGGACGACCAGGACCCCGGGGTCGCCGGACCCGGGGAACACGGACCCGGGGGACGCGGCGGGCACGCCGGGCTCGCTCAGGACAGCGACCCCACCGCGCGGACGATGGCGAGCACCCGCTGGTCGACCCAGGCGAGCCCGGCGTCGACGCGCATCTCGTAGTTCTCGGTGCCGACCCAGGTCGTGAAGTCGGGGTGGCCCTGGTCGCGGGCGAACGCCTCCAGCTCCCCGCGCAGCGCCTCGTCGACCGGCACCTTCTCCTCCTCGGTGGAGGCGACGAGGTAGATCTCGTTGAGGTCGAGCAGCCGGGCGAGCTCGTCGACCGGGGTGGCGTGGTCGTCGACGCGCAGGTCGACCGCGATGTCGTCGCCGCCGTCGTAGCCGGCCTCGTCGCGCACGACGAGGAGCGCGGCCGACTGCCGCCCGCGCTTGTCGCCGCCGGCGGCGTCGCCCGCGGCCAGCGCCTCGAGCAGCCGGCGGTCGAACGGCGTCCCGGCGCCGGCCTCCCAGGTGGCCCGCATCGCCTCGACGACCTCCTCGCCGGCCAGGCAGTTGCCCTGGATCGCGAAGCCGGCGCCGGTCACGCCGCCGGCCCAGTCGATGCAGGCCGACCCGGTGTGGGAGGCGGCACCGCCGTCGACGTCGACGATCCCGACCTGGCGGTGGTCGCGCCCGTCGTCCTCCTCGAGGAGGCGGTCGAGCGCGATCGGCGCGGTGGCGCCCTCGTCGAGGTGGGACAGGGCCAGCCCCTTGTAGGCGACGTTGGCGTGGGCCTGGGTCGCGAGGGCGCCGACCTGGGCGACGGCGGCCGGCACGACCGACCCGACCGCCAGGAACTTGGAGGCCACCGCGACGCCCCACGAGTCGCCGTCGTCGGAGCGGGCCACGATCGAGAACGTCATGGCGGCGAGGGTACGCGGCCGGTCACGGGGCAGGATCGTGCCCGTGCTCAACGACCTGTCCCGGCCCACCCGGCTGCTGGTCGCCGGGTTCGGGCTCGCGCTCGGCCTGATGATCGGCGGCCCCGGCATGGGTGAGGGGTCCGGGGCGTCGTGGGTGCTCCTGTTCGGCGGCCTGCTCGTGGAGGTCGTGGTGATCGGAGCCTTCCCGGCGCTGCTCGGCCGGGCCGAGAGGCGCTTCCGCGTCGCCGTGGACGCCGGCACCGGCGAGATCGCGCGCGGCGAGGTGGTCCCGGTGCCGGCGGCCGGCCGGGTCGTCCGGGCCCGCGCCGACCGCCGCCACGGCTGGTTCCTGCCGGTGCGCGGGGCGGGTCCGGCGCCGTCCAGCCTGACGGTGCTGGTCGCCCTGGCCGACGGTGCGGACGGCGTCCGGGCCCGACGGGTGGCGGCGCTGGTGCCGCCCGACCTCGACCTGGGACACGGTGGTCCGGCGCTGCTCCTCGTCCACCCCGTGCGGCGCGACGTCGCCGTCCTCGACGACCGGGTCACGCCCGACGCGCTGGTCGCCGTCGACGCCGACCCCCGGTGGACGACGCAGCGGCTGCCCACCGACCGCACGGTCGTCGGCGGCTACCTCGCCCTGGTCGCGGCGGCCGCGGCCGGCGTCGCCGCCGGGTTCGGGCTGGCCGCGCTCGTGCTCACGGTGTGGTGACGGTCGCCACGCGAGCGACCGACGTGGTTAGGTGGGACGGCCAAGTCTTTGAACGATCCAAGGAGGACGTGCGATGCGGGTCGGAGTACTCACCGGTGGGGGCGACTGCCCAGGTCTGAACGCGGTCATCCGTGCCGTCGTCCGCAAGGGCGTGAAGCAGCACGGGTTCGAGTTCGTGGGCTACCGCAACGGGTGGCAGGGCCCGCTCGAGGGCCTCACGATGCCGCTCGGCGTCGACCAGTGCCGCGGCATCCTGCCGCGCGGCGGCACCATCCTGGGCTCGAGCCGCACGAACCCGTTCAAGATCGACGGCGGCGTCGAGCGGATCAAGGAGAACATGGCGGCCGCGGGCGTCGACGCGCTCGTGGCGATCGGCGGCGAGGACACGCTCGGCGTGGCCACCAAGCTCGCCGAGCTCGACGTCAAGGTCGTCGGCGTCCCGAAGACGATCGACAACGACCTCTCCGGCACCGACTTCACCTTCGGCTTCGACACCGCGGTCAACATCGCCACCGAGGCGATCGACCGCCTGCACACGACCGCGGAGTCGCACCACCGGGTGCTCGTCGTGGAGGTGATGGGCCGCCACGCCGGCTGGATCGCCCTGCACGCCGGCATCGCCGGCGGCGCGAGCGCCGTCCTGATCCCCGAGCAGCCCTTCGACATCGCGGCCATCTGCGCCCACGTCGAGACCCGCTTCCAGAGCGAGTACGCCCCGATCATCGTCGTCTCCGAGGGCGCCGTCCCCGCCGAGGGCGGCGACATGACGCTCGTCTCCGGCGAGAAGGACGCCTTCGGTCACGTGCGCCTCGGCGGCATCGGCGACCGGATCGCCTCCGAGATCGAGCACCGCACCGGCAAGGAGGCGCGCGCCGTCGTCCTCGGGCACGTGCAGCGCGGCGGCACGCCCACGGCGTTCGACCGCTGGTTGGCCACCCGCTTCGGCCTCCAGGCCATCGACGCGGTCGCCGACGGCGACTTCGGCACCATGATGGCGCTGCGCGGCACCCGCATCGTGCGGGTCCCGCTGAGCGACGGCACCGCCCACCTCAAGCTCGTCAGCCCCGAGGAGTACGCCGAGGCGCAGGTCTTCTTCGGCTGAGCCGACCCACCACCACGCCGAGTCGGCGTTCGCGTCGAACGCGAACGCCGACTCGACGTCATTTCGGTTCAACTCGACGCCGACTCGGCGTCATTTGAGTTCACCTCAGCGCCGACTCGGCGCTGCGTCCGGGTCGCGTCGGTCAGTGCTCGACGTCGGCCAGGTCGAGGTCGGCGGGGGTGAGCCACCAGATGAGCGCCGAGACCGCGATCAGGAGGGCGCCGGCGGCCAGGCCGAAGACGGCGAAGGAGTGCTCGAACGACTCGACCGCGGCGCTGGCGGCGGGGGTGCCCAGGGCGCCGGCGAGGGACTCGCGGGCCAGGTCGGTGGCGTCGGCGGGGAGCCCGTCGCGGTAGGTCCAGGCGGCGAGGCTGCCGAGGACGGCGACCCCGAGCACGCCGCCGATCTCGAAGGAGGACTCCTCGATCGCCGCGGCGCTGCCGGCCTGGTCGGCCGGGGCGGAGCCCATGATCATCGCGGAGCCGACCGCGAGGGACGCCGTGCCGATGCCGACCAGGGTGAGGGCGGCCGCGACCGAGGGGTAGCCCAGCGGCTGCGGGAGCACGAACAGCAGCAGCAGGCCGACGCCGGCAACGGCCAGCCCGCCGGCGACGACGGTCCGCACGCCGACCCGCTCGGCCAGCGACGGCGCCAGCGGCGAGCCGACGATGCCGCCGACGGCCATCGGCAGCAGGGCGGCCCCGGTCTGCAGCGGTGACCAGCCGTGCACCAGCTGCAGCCACTGCGAGCCCAGGAGCAGCAGCGCGACCATCGCGATGCTGCTGGTCAGCGCAGCGAGGACGCCGGCGGTGAACGGCCGGTGCCGGAACAGCCGGACCTCGAGCATCGGGTCGTCCTGGCGCAGGCACCGCAGCACGAACCCGGTCAGCAGCGCCGCGCCGAGGCCCAGGGTGGCCAGGGTCGTCGGGTCGAGCCCCTCCTTGCCGAGGTGCTTGACGCCGTAGACGAACGACGCCATGCCGCCGAAGGACGCCACGACGCCCGCGGCGTCGAGACGGCCCGGCCGCTCCGACCGGCTCTCGGGCAGCAGGAGCACGCCGGCCACGACGGCCACGACCATGACGGGCACGTTGAACAGGAACGCCGCGTGCCAGCTGAACGCCTCCAGGAGCGCACCGCCGACGATCGGCCCGATCGCGCCGCCGACGGCGGCCATCGCACCCCAGATGCCCAGCGCGGTGGCCCGCTCGCGGGCGTCGGGGAAGAGCGTGCGGATGAGCGACAGCGTGGTCGGCATGATCATCGCGCCGCCGACGCCGAGCAGCGCCCGGACGGCGATGACCTCGCCGGCGGAGTCGGCGACCAGCACGAGCAGCGAGGCGGCGCCGAAGACCGTGAAGCCGGCCAGCAGCATCCGGCGGCGTCCCCACCGGTCGCCGAGCGCGGAGACCGGTACCAGCAGTCCGGCCAGGACGAGCGCGTAGACGTCGACGATCCACAGCTGGGCGACGGCGTCGGGGCGCAGGTCGGCGGTCAGCTCGGGCAGGGCGACGTTGAGGATCGTCATGTCCATCACGACGACCAGGAGGCTGGCGGCCAGGACCGCGAGCCCGGCCCAGCGGCGCGGGTCGGCCCCGGTCGTGGTGCCGAGGTTGGTGCTCACGGGGGTGCTCATCGCTGGGCTCCGGTCAGGAAGGTGGAGAGGACGAGGGCGTCGAGGTCGCGTCGGGGCAGATCGCCGACGCGGAGGGCGTCGCGCGCGGCGACGAGGAGCCCGTAGAGGGCGTGGGAGATCCACCGCGCCGGCAGGTCCGCACGCAGGACGCCGGCCGCCTGGGCCGCGGCGCACAGCGCGACCTCGCGCTCGACGAGGGCGTCGCTGCGCTCGACGAGGTCGGCGGCGGAGAGGAGGTAGGTGTCGGTGAGGGCGAAGCCGAAGTCGTCGGAGTCGGCGAGGTAGCGGGCGACGAGGTCGTCGAGGCAGGCCCGGATCCGGACGGCGTCCTCGGAGGCGGCCGCGCCGCGTGCGTCGGCGGCGTCGAGGCTGGCCTCCCAGCGGTCGATCGAGCGGGTGCCGAGCTCGTGCAGGAGCTCCTCGCGGGAGGCGAAGTGGCGGTGCAGCGTGGCCCGGCTGATGCCGGCGGCACCGGCCAGGTCGGCCATCGAGGCCCGGGCATCGACGTTGAGGTGGCGCTGGGCGGCGGCCAGGACGTCGTCGCGGGTGGTCATGGGGTGCTCGTTCCTCGTCGGTCGGGGGCGGGGTGTGAGACACAACTGTCTCACGTGAGACGTCATTGCCTCAAACTGGTGGACGACACCCGAGACCAGGGGCAGACAAGGCGGGGTCGACCGGTGTTGGCTGAGCACACGCCACGCGAGCCGGAGGTATCCCGGGTATGTCCACCGACCAGAGCAAGGCCGACGACGGCCCACGACCCGGCGCCGACGGCACCGGCGGGGGCACCGATGCGGGCACCGACGGGGGAGAGCCCACCGAGCTGAAGCGGGTGATGGGGCCCAAGCTGCTCCTGCTGTTCATCGTCGGCGACATCATCGGCGCGGGGATCTTCGCCATCACCGGCGACGTCGCCGCGCAGGTCGGCGGGGTCGCCTGGCTGCCGTTCCTGGTCGCGTTCGCCGTGGCCGCCCTCACCGCGATGTCCTACCTCGAGCTCGTCAGCAAGCACGCCCAGGCCGCCGGTGCCGCGCTCTTCGTGCACAAGGCCTTCGGGGTCCACTTCGTGACCTTCATCGTGGCCTTCGCGGTGGTCTGCTCCGGCATCACCAGCGCCTCGACGTCGTCGGGGCTGGTGGCCGAGAACCTGCTCATCGGGCTGGAGAAGATCTTCGACGGCATGCCGACCGGTCGTGGCGCGACGCTGGTCACGGCGCTGGTCTTCATCGCCGTGCTGGCCCTGATCAACCTGCGCGGCGTCGGCGAGAGCGTGAAGTTCAACGTCGTGCTGACGCTCGTCGTCATCGCCGCGCTCGTCGTCATCATCGGGATCGGCGCGTGGGCGATGGTCAACGGCAACGGTGACGCGGGCCGGGTGGTGGTCTTCGAGTCGAACACCGACCGCTCGCTGTTCGCCGCCGTCACCGTCGGCACCACGATCGCGTTCTTCGCCATGGTGGGCTTCGAGGACTCCATCAACAT
The DNA here is from genome assembly GCF_005954645.2 of Nocardioides sp. S-1144. Classification (NCBI taxonomy): domain Bacteria; kingdom Bacillati; phylum Actinomycetota; class Actinomycetes; order Propionibacteriales; family Nocardioidaceae; genus Nocardioides; species Nocardioides dongxiaopingii. The sequence continues at coordinate 2,874,948 of NZ_CP040695.2, read as the reverse complement.
GGTCGAGGAGGTGCGCGAGCCCGACAAGATCTTCCCGCGGGTCATGCTCACCGGCCTCGGCATCTGCGCCCTGCTCTACGTGCTCGTGGCCGTGGCGGTGGTCGTGGTGATCCCGCCCGACGACGTCCTCGAGCCGGTCAACAAGGACGCCGGCATCCTGCTCGACGTCGTGCGCATCGGCGCCCCCGGGCTGCCGATCGACGACATCTTCCCGTTCCTGACGGTCTTCGCCGTCGCCAACACCGCGCTCATCAACATGCTGATGGCCAGCCGGCTCCTCTACGGCATGGCGAAGCAGGACGTGCTGCCGCGGCCGCTGGCGCGGGTCCTGCCCGGACGCCGCTCCCCGTGGATCGCGATCCTCTTCACCACCGCGATGGCCTTCGGCCTCATCACCTACGTGCGCAGCGACCCGGAGAGCGACGTCGTCGGCTCGCTGGCCGGCACCACCGGCCTGCTGCTCCTCGGCGTGTTCAGCGTCGTCCACGTCTCGTGCCTGGTGCTGCGCCGCAGGGGCGGCGAGGGCTCCTTCCGGGCGCCGGTCTGGACGCCGTGGGTCGGGGCGGTCGTGTGCGCGTTCCTCGTCGGCCCGTGGGCCCGCGACCGCGAGGACTGGATCCAGTACCGCATCGGCGGCGCGCTCCTGGCCATCGGCGTCGTGCTGTGGGCGATCACCTGGATGGTCAACCGCGGCGCCCGGGGCCAGAAGACCGGCTTCCGCGACGTCGAGTCGCTCGAGGACTGAGCCCGGCCGTCTCGCCCGTCCCGCCGAGTCGGGCGGGACGGGCGCGACGCCGTAGTCTTGGCCGGTGAGCAGCACCCTTCCCGACCTCGCACGCCTGCACGCCCTCCGGCCCGCCCAGCAGCCGTCGTACCCCGACCGCGGCGCGGTCGACGCCACCGTCGAGCGGCTGCGCGCGGCCCGCCCGCTCGTGTTCGCCGCGGAGTGCGACGAGCTCACCGACAAGCTCGCCGCCGTGACCCGCGGCGAGGCGTTCCTGCTGCAGGGCGGTGACTGCGCCGAGACCTTCGCCGGCGTCACCGCCGACAACACCCGCAACAAGCTGCGCGTGCTGCTCCAGATGGCCGTCGTCCTCACCTACGCCGCGTCCGTGCCGGTCGTGAAGCTCGGCCGGCTCGCCGGGCAGTACGCCAAGCCGCGCAGCTCCGACGACGAGACCCGCCAGGTCGACGGCCGGCCGGTCACCCTGCCGGCGTACCGCGGCGACGCCGTCAACGGCTACGACTTCACGCCCGAGTCGCGCATCCCCGACCCGCGCCGGCTGCTCGAGGTGCACCGCACCTCCGCGGCCACGCTGAGCATGATCCGGGCCTTCGTCGACGGCGGCTACGCCGACCTGCGCAAGGTGCACACCTGGAACACCGACTTCGTCGCCGACTCCGTCGCCGGCCAGCGCTACGAGGCGATGGCTCACGAGATCGACCGGGCGATGGCGTTCATGGAGGCCATCGGCGCCGACCCCGACGAGTTTCACCGCGTCGACTTCCACATCTCCCACGAGGCGCTCGTGCTCGAGTACGAGCACGCGATGACCCGGATCGACTCGCGCACCCGGGCGCCGTACGACCTCTCGGGCCACTTCGTCTGGATCGGCGAGCGCACCCGCCAGCTCGACGGCGCGCACGTCGAGCTGCTCAGCCACGTGCGCAACCCGATCGGCGTCAAGCTCGGCCCCACCACGAGCGCCGACGACGCCATCGCGCTCGCCTCGCGCCTCAACCCCGACAACACCCAGGGCCGGCTCACCTTCATCACCCGCTTCGGCGCCGGCAGGATCCGCGACGGGCTGCCGCAGGTCGTGGAGAAGGTCACCGCCGCCGGGCTCGAGGTCGCGTGGGTGTGCGACCCGATGCACGGCAACACCTTCGAGGCCAGCTCGGGCTACAAGACCCGGCGCTTCGAGGACGTGATCGAGGAGGTCCAGGGCTTCTTCGACGTCCACCACGAGCTCGGCACCTGGCCCGGCGGCGTCCACGTCGAGCTGACCGGCGACGACGTCACCGAGTGCGTCGGCGGCGGCGAGGAGCTCCTCGAGGCCGACCTCGGCGACCGCTACGAGTCCGTCTGCGACCCGCGCCTCAACCGGGTGCAGTCCCTCGAGCTGGCCTTCCTCGTCGCGGAGATGCTCCGCCGCGCCTGACAACCCCCGCTGACCCGTCAGTGATCAGCGACGGGTCGGCGTGGAACTGGGGGTGACCCGTCAGTGATCAGCGACGGGTCGGCGTGGAACCGGGGGTGACCCGTCAGTGATCAGCGACGGGTCGGCAAGATGGGGGCGTGATCGACCTGCGCTCCGACACCCTCACCCGACCCACCGAGTCGATGCGGGCCGCCATGGCCGGTGCCGACGTCGGTGACGACGTCTACGGCGAGGACCCGACCGTCGCGCGCCTCGAGGAGCGGGTGGCCGAGCTGCTCGGCCACGAGGCGGCGCTGTTCATGCCGACCGGGTCGATGTCGAACGTGCTCGCCGTCCGGTCGGTCGTGCAGCCCGGCCAGGAGGTGCTGTGCGACTCCTCGGCCCACATCGCGCGGGCCGAGCTCGGCGCCCACGGCGCCTACAGCGGCGTCACGATGCGCACCTGGACCCACCCCCGCGGCCACGTCGACCTGGACGCCGTCCGCGGCCTGTTCGCGCCCGACATGGGGCCGTTCTTCGTGCGCACCGCGGCGATCTCGGTCGAGAACACCCACAACTTCGCCGGGGGCACCGTGCTGCCGCTGCAGCTGCTGCGCGACCTCAAGGAGCTCGCCACCGGGCTCGGGGCGGCGGTCCACCTCGACGGCGCCCGGCTCTGGAACGCCCACGTCGCGACGGGCACCCCGCTCGCCGAGTACGGCGCCACGGCCGACGTCCTCTCGGTCTGCCTGTCGAAGGGGCTCGGGGCGCCGGTCGGCTCGCTGCTCGTCGGGTCGGCCGACACCGTCGCCGAGGCCCGGATCTGGCGCAAGCGGATGGGCGGCGGGATGCGCCAGGTCGGCATCCTGGCCGCCGCCGGCCTGCACGCCCTCGACCACCACGTCGAGCGGCTCGCCGACGACCACGCCCACGCCCGGCTGCTCGCCGAGGCCTGCGGCGTCGACCCCGCGACGGTGGAGACCAACATCGTCGTCGTCCAGCGACCCGACGCCGCCGCCTTCGTCGAGCGGGCGACCGCCGCGGGCGTTCGGGTGGCGACCGTCGGACCCACGACGGTGCGGATGGTGACCCACCTCGACGTCACCCGCGCGGACGCCGAGCGGGCCGCGGCGGTGCTGTCCGAGCTCTCCTGAGCGCGGATCAGATCGGGACGCCGACCAGGCCGATCTCGCTGATCGCGGTGTAGTCGCGCCCGCTCGGCCCGCGGCCGGGCCGGGTGACGCCGAGGAGCCGCAGCTCGACGGTGTCGGAGACGACGTCGACCGGGATCCCCTGCAGCCCCCGGCCCTCGACGAGGGTCTGCGGCACGACGGTGCCGTCGGCGAAGACCCACTCGACCGAGGTCACCCGCCGGTTCGCGGTGTAGCCGTCGTAGCCGGCGACCTTCTTGGCGTAGCCGTTGACCAGGCCGACCTCCGTCAGCCGGGTCGCCTCGGCCAACGAGATCGACAGCGTCGTCCCGGTGCCGTCGCCGGGCATCCGCCAGGCGGTGTCGGCGCGGCCGTCGAGCAGGTTGCCGGCGCCGTAGCGGACGACGTCGCCGCCGACGTCGCGCGAGGGCCGGGCCGTCTGCGGCGCGGTCGCCGAGGCCGCCGCGGCGACGTCGCGGGGCTTGCCGCCGGCGTTCGGACCCGACTTCGTGGTCGGTGGGGTGGAGGGCTCGGCCGGCGGCGAGGGGTCGGCGTCGGGGGAGTCGGACCCGCCCGGGGACGACGGGTCGCTGCCCGCCGCGGGCGCCGTCGGCGCCGGGTCGGCGGCGGTGTCGTCGGCGTCGCCGGTGAGCAGGAGGTAGCCCCCGAGGCCGGCGACGAGCAGCAGCGCGGCGGCGCCGACCAGCCACGGCAGCAGTCCGCGGCGGGCGCGCCCGGGCGGATCCTCCGCCGCGACCGACCACGCGACCGGCTCGTCGTCCGTGAACGGCAGGACCGAGTCGGCCGGCTCGTCGTCAGCGGCGTCAGCGGCGTCTCGGTCGACGGGGGCGGCGGCCGGCACCGGGCGCGGGGCCTCGTCGGCGAACAGCGGGTACCGCGGCTCGGGCGGCCGCTCCCAGGCCGGCAACGGCGCCACGGGTGGGGCCACCGGTGGGGACGCTTGCGGTGTCGTCGGCGGGGACGCCGGGGGCGGCCCGGCCGGCTCGTCGGTTCGGACGGCGGGCCGCTCGGCGGTGTCGGTGCGCCACTCCTCGGGCGGCGCACCGGCCTCCGCGCGCGGGCGTCCGCAGGAGGTGCAGAACCGACCCGTGCCCGCGGGGTGGGCGCAGTGCGGGCACTGGTCCATCGGCTGGCCCTCCTGCGGTCGGTCCTGCGGTGTCGGGGTTCGGTCCGGCGTCAACCCTAGACGACCGGTTCCGGGGCGACCCGCGCCGCGATCGCCCCGGCACCACCGGCCCGGCCCGCCGCCGTCGTCACGGTCGCTCGGCGCGCTCCGAGGAGTCGACCCGCCCGACGGCGGGCGGGAGCTTGCGCACGGCCTGGGCGAGGTCGCGCAGGTCGTTGCCGAGCAGGGCCTGCGGGCCGTCGCACAGCGCGGTCTCCGGGGTGGGGTGGACGTCGACGATGATCCCGTCGGCGCCGACCGCGATGCCGGCGCGCGACAGCGGCACGACGAGGTCCTTGCGGCCGGCGGCGTGCGAGGGATCGACGATGATCGGCAGGTGGCTGGTGGCCTGCACGACCGGCACCGCCGAGATGTCGAGGGTGTTGCGCGTCGACGGCTCGAAGGTTCGGATGCCCCGCTCGCACAGGACGACGTCGAGGTTGCCGCGCTGGGCGATGTACTCGGCCGCCATCAGCCACTCCTCGATGGTCGCGGTCATGCCGCGCTTGAGCAGAACCGGCTTGCCGGACTCACCGGCGGCCTGGAGGAGACCGAAGTTCGCCATGTTGCGGGTACCGATCTGCAGCATGTCGGCGTGCTCGGCCACGACCGGGACGTCGCGGGCGTCGACGACCTCGGTGACCACCGGCATGCCGGTCGCCTCGCGGACGTCGGCCAGGATCTCGAGGCCCTTCACGCCCAGGCCCTGGAAGGCGTACGGCGACGTGCGGGGCTTGTAGGCCCCGCCGCGCAGGATCGTGGCGCCGGCCGACTGCGCCATCCGCGCCGCCTCCAGCGTCTGGTCGGCGGACTCGACGGCGCACGGACCGGCCATGAAGGTGAAGGTGTCGGGGCCGATCGGCACCCGGCGCCCGGTCGGGCCGACCCAGACCGTCGACCGCTCGGCGTGGTGCTGGCGGCTGACGAGCTTGTACGGGTCGGAGATGCGGTGCACGTCCGCGACGCCGCGCAGGGTGCGCAGGTTCAGGTGGTGGAAGGACTCGAGGTCCCCGACCAGCCCGATGATGGTGCGGACGACGCCCTTGCTGACGAAGGCCTCACCGCCGACTTCCTGGACCTTCTCGACGACGTGCGCGACGTCCTCGTCGGTGGCGTCCGGCGACATGACGACGACCATGGTGATTCCTCGGTTTCTGTGGGTCGGTGCTCTGGCGTCCCGGCCCCTGGCATGACAAACGCCCCGAGCCGTCGGCCGGGGCGTTGGTGGTGGAGGCGCGTCTAGGGACGAGCCTGCACGGGTGCTCCCGGCAGGTGTCCAAAGAAATAGGTGTGCGCCACGCCCCCGACTGTAGCCCAGGGCCGGGCCGAGGCCGTACTGGGCGGCCCATCCCTGAACTTGTGCACCGGGATCCCGGTGCACAAGTTCAGGTTTCCCCGGTCGACCGGGGAAACCCCGGACCCCGGCCCCACCTCAGACGGCGAGGTGCTGGACCTCGCCCTCGATCGGACGGCGGGGGCCGGCCTCGACGACGAGCATCGCGGTGAGGACCATCGCACCGCCCAGGAGCAACCGCCAGGTGGGGGACTCGCCGCCGAGGCCGACGGCGAAGGAGGCGGCGAAGACCGGCTCCATGCTCATCACGATCGCCGCGCGGGTGGGCGCGAGGTGGGACTGGGCCCACGTCTGGGCGACCAGGGCGACGGCGCCGGCGGCGAGGGCCATGTAGCCGACCGAGATCCAGTCGGCGGTGCGGTCGGGAAGCACCAGGCCGTCGGGGGCGGTGGCGACCAGGCAGATGACCGCGATCACCAGGAGCTGCAGGATCGACAGCCCGAGCGCCTCCTCGGCGTTGGCCCAGGCGCCCAGGCCGACGATGTGGAGGCCGTAGAGCACCGCCGACACCAGGGTGATCGCCTCGCCGTAGCCGATCGCGAGCCCGTCGAGGGTGAGGACGCCGAGCCCGGCGGCCGCCAGGGCCACCGCCGCCCAGGTGTAGCCCGTCAGCCGCGTGCGCAGCAGCACGGCGGCCAGGAGCGGGGTCGCGACGACGTACAGCCCGGTCACGAAGCCGGAGACGCTGGCCGCGGTGTGGGCCAGACCGGCGGTCTGGAGGATCTGGGCGACGCCGTAGACCCCGCCGAGCAGCACCGCCCGGCTCCGTGAGGTCGGCGAGAGCCGGCCCAGCGCCCTCGGGGCCACCAGGGCCATGACGACGCCGGCGACGAGGAAGCGCACGGCCAGGAAGTCCAGGACCGGGACCCGGTCGAGGAGGTCCTTGATGAGCACGAACGTCGAGCCCCACACCGCGGCCGTCGCCAACAGCGCGAGCATGGCCAGGAGGGTGGTGTTGCGGCGCTGCACCACGGAAGTCTGCCAGCCGGTCTCAGGCCGTGCTGCGAAGGTCCTTCAGCAGCGCGATGCCGGGGTCCCCGGCGTCGCGGGACCCGGGCGTCTCCAGGATGAACGGGACGCCGGCGGTCGCGGGGTGGGCGAGCAGCTCCTCGAAGGCGCCCACGCCGATGTGGCCCTCGCCGAGGCGCTGGTGGCGGTCCCTGAAGGCGCCGCGGACGTCCATCGAGTCGTTGGCGTGGACCAGCCGGAGCCGGCCCGGACCGCCGATCTCGACCACCCGGTCGAGGGTGGCGGTCGCGCCGCCGGGCTCGTCGAGCGGGGCGCCGGCCGCGAAGACGTGGCAGGTGTCGAGACAGATCCCGGCCCGCGGGTGGTCGTCGAGCGCGGCGAGGTACGGCGCGAGGTCCTCGACGCCGGCGCACAGCGACCGGCCCTGACCGGCGGTCGGCTCCAGCAGCAGCCACGGCGCGGTGCGGTCGCCGTCGTCCTCGAGCGCCTCCAGCACCGGCAGGAGACCCTCACGCACCCGGCGGAGGGCCGCCTCGTGCTCGGCGACGCCGCCGGTCGCGTCGACGTACGAGCCGGTGTGGACCACGACGCCCTCGGCTCCGATCTCGACGGCCCGGCGCAGGTTGTGCGCGACCAGGGCGACCGAGCGCTCGTGGGTGGCCGGCGTCGGGGACCCGGGGTTCACCAGGTACGGCGCGTGGATGAGGACCCGCATGCCCGACTCGGCGCACGCCTCCCGGAACGCCGCGTCCTCGGCAGGGCGACCGGGACTGAGCGCCCAGCCGCGCGGGTTGCCGACGAAGACCTGCATCGCCTCGCAGCCCAGCTCGAGCGCCGAGGCGAGCGCGCCCCTCACCAGGCCGGCCCCGACGAGGACGTGGGTGCCGACCGGGTTGCGCATGGCCCTATTCGACCGCACCCCGAGCGGCCGAGGAGGGGGCGGGTGGCTGCTCCTCGGCGGGCGGCCCGTGCTGGTCGAGGAAGCGCTGGGCGCTCCGGGTCGCCGGGTGCAGCCCGACCGCGGCGACCACGATGATCGCCGCGATGACCAGCCACCCCGCCTCGCCCCACCCGATGGCGAGGAAGGTGAACAGCGCCGGCGCCCACACCCGGCCCGCGGTGCCGCTGAGCTCGGCCGCGCCCTGGTACTCACCGCGCCGCCGCGGGTCCATCAGCTCGGCCTCGAAGGACCAGCTGGCCGCGGAGAGGTAGAGCTCGGCGCCGGTGACCGTGACGTGGCCCAGCCAGACCAGGGCGATCGTCGTCCAGCCGATGGTCTCGTGGGTGACGAGGGTGATCAGGCAGGACAGGACGAAGAAGACCGTCGAGATGCGGATCGCGCGCAGAGCGGTCGAGACGTCCTTGACGGTGCGGGCCGCGGCCATCGGCAGGAAGATGCACATCACCGTGTTGGTGCCGAACAGGAACGCCAGCAGCACCTGGGGCGCGTCGGTCTTCTCCACCAGCCACAGCGGGATGACCAGGTTGAGCACGACCTGGTTGGTCCACAGGACGCCGGTGAAGAAGGTCGTCGCCAGCCAGCCCACGTTGCGCAGCGGGCCCGGCCCGGGCACGCGGACCTTGCGCTCCTCGGGGGTGCGGTCGTCGTGCGAGGCGTTCGGGAGCCGGGTGATGGCGGCGGCGTTGCCGAGGAAGACCGCGGCGGTGAACCAGGGCAGCACCTGGAGCACCTGGTTGGACTCGAAGGCCAGCGCGATGCCGCCGAGCATCGAGCCGATGGTGAACCCGAGGTTGAGCGCGGAGTACATGTAGGCGCGCGAGCGCACCCGCTCGCCGGCCGGCAGGACGTCGATCGTGTACGACCCGTGCGCGGCTCCGCCGAGCGCGCCGACGACCTCCATCGCGACCGCCATCGCGAGGTAGCCGCCGAACCCGTCGATGAACGGCCAGACCCCGAAGAGGCTGGCCTGGAGGGCGGCGCTCACCGCCCAGCACCGCTTCGGGCCGTAGCGGTCGACGAGCCGGCCCATCGGCCAGGCGGCCACGAAGGCGGCGACCCCGGCCAGGGTCAGGCCGAGCCCGACCTGGGCGGCGCTGAGCCCCACGACCTGGGTGAAGAACACCGCGGAGCCGGTCATGAAGGTGCCCTCGCCGAGGGCGAACAGCAGGGACTGCCGGGCCAACCGTCCGGCGAGGGGCGTCGGCGCCGCGAAACGGGCGAGGAGCGTGGTCATCGCCGAAGATCCTCCCACCCGGCGCCGACACCGGTCGCGCGGTTTTCGGGCCGGACGCTACCGGGCGTCCTCGCGCAGGGTCGCGGCCCGGGCGCGGCGCACGACGGCGACCGAGGCGAGCACGGCCACCAGCGTCAGCACCACGACGACGCCGCCGGCGAGCAGCACGAGACGGTGCCCGTCGGTGTCGGCCAGGACCCGCGGCGTCGCGCGGTCCTCGACGAGCCCGAGGGTGATCGAGCGCAGCAGGACCACCTGCGCCAGCAGTCCCGCGGCGAGCCCCGCGAGCGTCGCCGCTCCCAGGACGACGGACGACTCCCACCACGCGGCGAGCACGACGGTGCGGCGGCGCACCCCGACCACGCGCAGCGCCGCGGCGTCGCGGCGCCGGTCGGGCAGCTGGACCAGCGTGGAGACGAGGAGGCCGCCGAGGGCCATCAGCAGCACCGACGCCCCGACCACGACGTAGAGGCGGAGGGCCTGGGCGTACGCCGTCTCGTCGAGCGCGCGCCGCGTGTCGCCCACGCCGCCCGCGCGGGTCAGCCCGGCCGCCCCGAGGGCGTCGGTCACCGACGCGGGCGCGTCGGCCCGGGCGAGCACGACCGGCTCCACCAGGGCCGTGGCCGGCTCCTCGTGGGCGAGGAACGTCGTGAGGTCGAGCATGATGCCGGCCGGACCGGTCAGGGGAAGGCTCTCGGCCCGCGCGGTGACCTCGACCGGGATGGTGCCGGAGGCGACCGCGATCGAGGGCCCGTCCCCGGAGCCGTCGACGACGGTGGCGTCGGCGTCGCGGCCCAGGACCGCGCGCATCGGGGACCCGACCGCGGCGGGCACCACCGGGGCGCCCGGCTCCAGCACCAGGACGCCGTCCTCGATCGCGGAGCCGCCGCCCTCGACGCGGGTCCAGCCGGCATCGAGGAACCGGGGGTCGCCGACGTCCGTGGCCAGGGCGGAGACCCGGGCCGGGCCGGTGCCGCCCTCCAGGGAGACCGCGCGCAGCTCGCAGCCCGCCGCACACCCTGCCGCGGCCGCCGCGACGGACGACGTGCCGGGCTCGAAGGGGCCCACCCGCAGGAACTCCGTGCCGGTCGCGGTGCGGACGTCGAGCTTGAGCGTCACCGGTGCGGCGGTCTCGACCGTGAGCTCCACGCGCCGTCCGGTGAGGACGGGTAGCGGGGCCGGCGGGCGCACCAGGTCGGCGGCCTCGGCCGCGTCGCCGCCGTCGGCGAGCCACTGCGGCGACCAGCGGCCGACCCGGCCCAGCCGCTCGGAGTCGACCAGGACGATCGGGCCGGTCTCGGGGATGCTCACGGCGGCGGCGGTCATGGTCCACCGGCCGTCGGCGTCGATCGCGCGGGTCAGCCGCAGGGTCGCGACGGCGTCGAGGGGCGAGGCCCAGACCTCGCCGGCGGGCGAGCGGGTGCTGGCCACGCTGTCGCGCCAGCGCCCGGCGGCCGAGTCGACCCCGATCGCGAAGACCGAGATCGCGATGGCGGCCGTCACCGGGAGGATCACCAGGGTGCCCTGGGAGCGGCGGGCGATCGCCCGGCCCGCGACGAAGGCCGACAGCGGCCGGTCGCCGAACCGCTCGGTCCACCAGCGGGCGACCGCGACGGTGCCGCGGGTGGCCAGCAGCCCCGCGGCGACCGCGAGGACCACCGGCAGCAGCAGGTCGGTGGCGCCGAGGCCGTCGCTGCCGGCGCCGAGGCGGGCGAGGACCAGCGCGGCGGCCAGCGCGACGACGACCGCCTCCACCACGAGCCCGGCCCACCCACGCCCGCCACCCGGGCGTCGTACCCCCGCCAGGCGGGCGCCGAGCGTCTCCTGCATCCCCTGCCCCACGGCGGCCGCGGTGACGGTCGCGACGACGAGGGTGACGGCGACCGCGTTCACGACCGACGCGGTCGGCAGGCTCACGACCAGGCCGTCGCGCAACGACGACCGGGCCAGCGCCACCGTGGCGGCGTGGCCGACGAGGACGCCGAACGGAGCGCTGAGCAGGACCAGGAGCCACGGTTCGGCCAGGCCGAGCAGCCAGGACCGTCGTCGGCCGACCCCGCGCAACGCTGCCAGGGCGAGCTCGTGGCCGCGTCGCTCGGCGGCAGCGGTCTGCAGGCGCAGGATGATCGCCAGCGCGACCAGCACCAGCGAGACCGCGGCGGGGGCGACCGCGGACCGGGCCGCGGCACGCTGGGAGCGGACGTCGACGAGGACCGACCGCAGGTCGTTGACCGTCGACGTGCCGACCACGGTGCCGCCGCCGTCCAGGTCCACCTCGACGGCCCGGAGCCGCTCGGTGGTCGCGACCAGCGAGTCGAGCTCGTCGTCGGTGAGGGAGTCGGGCACCCGGAGCCGGCTCTCGAGCCGGGGCGCCCACAGCCGGCGGGGGAGCCCGGCGAGCACGTCGTCGGTGACGATGAACGGCCCCGGCGCCGGCGCGCCGCTGCTGGACTCGGGACGCGAGGACAACAGGGTCGGGAGCAGCCAGTGCTCCGAGTCGTCGGGGGTCGTGTAGGTCCCGACGACGCGGGGGCGGCCGAGGAGCGGCGCCTCGATGCGGTCGCCGACGGCCAGCGAGCCGAGGTCGTCCTCGTTGACCAGCACCTCGTCGGGCTGCTGCGGGCACCGACCCTGGACGTCGAGGACGGAGCAGACGTCGTCCCGCGCCAGGTAGGTGACGTCGGCGGGCCCGGCGATCGGCCGGGACATCACGATCACGACCGGCGACTCGTAGAGGTCGGGCAGCTCGCGCTCGACCGCGGCCACGCCGGCGGCGACCAGCTCGTCGAGGTCGCCGGTCCGTCCGGCGCCCACCTCGAAGGTCAGCCCGGTCAGCGGCGGCGCCGCGTCGGCGAGCCGGGTGAGCGTGTACGACGTCGTCGAGGCCTGCTGGAAGGCGGGGCCGAGCACCGCTCCGGCCACGCCGAGCACCATCATCGCCAGGCTCGTCACCGACAGCAGGGCCCGCGAGCGCAGCCCGCGCAGCACGGTCGCGAGGATCGTCACGACCCCTCCTCGAGCAGGCGGGCGGGATCGCTGTGCCGGGCCGTGCCGACCCGGACGAGCACGCCGCCGAGCGCGGCGGCGGCCGCCGTGCCGAGGGCACCGAGGAGGAGGACCCACGGCTCGACGGTGGGGCCGAGCGGCGGCCGGGTCACGCCCGTCGGGACCAGCTCGGTCGCGGCGACGACGGTCACCGCCGCGAGGCAGCCCGCTGCGGCGGTGGCGAGGAGCGTCGTCCCCGCGAGGACGCCGGTCTCGAGGACGTCGGCGCGGCGGCGCTCGTGCCGGGGGACGCCGACCAGCCGGAGGACGGCCTCGTCGCGGCGGGTGGCGAGGCTCCGGCGGCGCCGACCGGCCAGGAGCACCAGCAGGCCGAGGGCCCCGGCGCCGACCGCCACGACCGACCGGGCGTGCCGCTCGGCGGCCCACGGCCCCTCCAGCGCGGCGTCGCCGCCGCCGAAGCCCACCGGCACGCCGCCGGCGTCGCGCAGGCCGGCCAGGACGTCGGCGGGGGTGTCGGCCCGCGCGAGCACGAGCACCTGGACGCCGGAGACCGAGTCGACGGCCCCGGCGAGCGCGGTCGGGAGGTCGGCGAGCAGACCGGCCGCGCCCACCAGCGGCAGTGCGGTGCGGTCGCCGGTGGCGGTGGCCGGCCGGGAACCGCCGCCGATCCCGGGCACGGCGGGTCCGGCGTCGGGCCAGGCGGGGCGTCCGGCGGTCAGGACCGGGATCGGCGCGGTGGCAGCGGAGGGGGCCAGGGGAGCGCTGGGGTCGAGGGTGAGGCTGCTCCCGGCCGGCCCGTCGACGGTCCCGTCGGTCGGCCCGCCGCTCGGCTCGGCCCTGGTCCAGGCAGCGGCGAGGAGGTCGGTCGTGCCGAGACCCAGGCCGCTCACCTCCACCGGGGCGGTCGCGGCGAGGCCGACGACGACGCAGGCCCGCGCGCACGAGGACACCGCGACGGTGCCGACGGCCTCCCCGGCCCCGAGGGCGACGGTGGCGGTGTCGAGACCGGCGTCGGCGGTGAGGAGCGTCAGCGAGACGGTGACCGCGCGCGCGGGGTCGACGCGCGCGACGGTCACGGCGTCCCCGGTGACGGGCACGACCGCGGGTGCGGCCCGCAGCGCCCCGGTCCCCGGGCCGACGTCGGCCCCGGCACCGGCGAGGAAGTCGCCGGAGACCCGCTCGTAGCGGGCCAGGTCGAGCCAGGCGATCCGGAGCTCGGCCTCGGTGCGCGAGTCGTCGAAGGCGGCGGCCATCAGCCAGCGGCCCTCCGGGTCGAGGTCGCGGGTGAGCAGCAGCGCCGAGAGCGCGTCGGTGTCGTCGAGGGCGACCCGGACCGGGCCACCGAGGTCGAGCCGCGCCGTCCGGTCGGCCCAGCCGCCGGCGGCGGTGGTCGCGGTGAGGGCCGCCACCGCGACCACGCCGGCGGCCACGACCGCCCGGGTCCGCGCCCGCTGGTCGCCCGACACGACCCGGCGCAGGGCGAGCAGGACGGCGCTCGACCGGCCGCCGGCCGCGAGGGCCGGCACGAGCGTGCTCAGACCGACCACGAGCGCGTGCCCGGCCGCGACACCCAGCACGGCGGAGCCCGCGAGCACCACGGCGCCGCCGGGGGGCGCGTCGCCGGCCCCGGGTGCCCCGGCCAGGGACTGCTGGACGACGACGCCGACCGCCACGAGCAGCGCGACCCCGGCGACGACGTCGACGACCCCCGCGGCACGCCGCCAGCCCGGCCGGACCAGGGCCGTGGCCAGCGGTTCCCGAGCCACGGCCGCACTGCAGGCCACGGCGGTGAGCAGGGCCACGCCGGCGGCCACGCCGCCCCAGGCCCACGGCGTCGCGCCCGGGGAGGCAGGGAGGTCCCACCGCTCCCGGACCACGGCGGCACCGGCGAGGGCGCCGACGGTTCCGGTGACCGCGCCGACGACGACGGCGGCGGCGGCCGGCCCGGCCACCGCACCGAGGACGCGGCCGGGTGCTGCGCCGCGCACCCGCACGAGCGTCACCTCGGCCCGGCGGCTCCGAGCCAGCTCGACGGTCGGCACGGGCACGACGACCAGGCCGAGCAGCAGCAGCGGGAGAACGGTGGCGGGTCGCCCGTCGGGCCCGGTGGCCAGGACGGCGAGGACCACCGCGGCCACGAGCGCCGCGGACGTGACGGCGAGCAGGGTCAGGGCGCCGCCGTGGGCCCGGACGGCGCGCAGGGCACGGACCACCGGCCTCAGCCGGCCCGGTGCCGAGGGCGGACGAGCCTGCCCTCGGCCATCCGGTGGTGCGCGTCGCAGAGCTCGACGACGTCGGGGTCGTGGCTCGCGACGACCACGACCGCCCCGGCGTCCGCCTCGGCGCGCAGCAGCGCCATCACCCGGCCCCGGGTCGTCGCGTCGAGCTCGCTGGTGGGCTCGTCGGCCAGGAGCACGCGCGCGTGCACGACCAGGGCGCGCGCGATCGCCACCCGCTGGAGCTGGCCGCCCGACAGCTCCTCGACCTGACGGTTGCCGAGGTCGGCGACGTGCAGCGCGGCCAGTGCCGCGTCGGCCCGCTCGTCGGCCTCCGCGGGGGTGGTTCCCCGGGCCCGCAGCGCCACCGAGACGTTCTCCCGGGCCGACAGCACCGGCACCAGCCCGTAGACCTGCAGGACGAGGGCGACGTCGGGCCGCGGGTCACCGGTGCCGCGCCAGGTCGGCTCGCCGTCGAGGGTCGCGGTACCGACCGTGGGCTCGAGCAGGCCGCCGGCGACGGAGAGCAGCGTGGTCTTGCCCGAGCCGCTCGACCCGGACAGGGCGGTCATCCGCCCGGCCTCGAACCGGAGGTCGACGTCGGCGAGGACGACGGCGCCGCCGGCCTCGTAGCCGACGCCCGAGAGGTCGATCACGGGGTGACCTCGCCGGTCCGGTCCTCGCGGGTGATGACCAGGGAGCGCTCGTCGGCGTGCTGCTCGATCCGCACCAGGGTGCCGGCCGGCCACAGGTCGACCAGCTCGGCCGGGAGGTGCACCAGCCCCTCGTCGCCGATCACGACGTACTCCGACCCGGCGTGACCCTCGGCCCCGATCCGCCCGCCCTTCATGGTGACGGTGCGCGGGAAGGTCGCCGCGACCTCGGCCTCGTGGGTGACCACGACCACGGTGGTGCCCAGGTCGGCGCCGATCCGGTGCAGCAGCGCGACGACCGCGTCGCGGTCGTCGTGCCCGAGCGCGCTGGTCGGCTCGTCGGCGAGCAACAGACGCGGCCCGGTCGCGACCGCGCAGGCCAGGGCGAGACGCTGCCGCTGTCCGCCCGACATGGTCCGCACCGTCTGGTCGCGCTGGTCGGCCAGCCCGACGACGTCGAGCAGCTCCTCGGGGCGGGGGAGGTCGCGCCGGTCGTCGCGGGCGCCGGTGCCCAGCCGGGCGAAGGCGAGGTTCTGCCGCGCGGTCGCGTAGGGCAGCAGGTTGCGCGTGGCTCCCTGGAGCACGGTGCTGACGAGCCGCGAACGGACCCGGGTCAGGCGCCGCTCACCGAGCCGGGAGATCTCCTCGTCGTCGAGGAAGATCCGTCCGGCGCTCGGGCGCTGGATGCCGCCGAGCAGGGTCAGCAGCGTCGACTTGCCGCAGCCGGACGGCCCGAGGAACGCGACCCGCTCCCCGGCCCCGATCCTCAGGTCGATCCCGCGCAGGGCGACGACGTCGTGACCGGCGAAGGTGCGGTAGAGGTGGACGACGCCCTCGCACCGGACCTCGACGCCGGCGGCCGCCGCCCGGCCCGGGTCGGCCGCGGTGCCGCGGCCGGTGTGGTCCGGCGACCACGACTCGTCGAGGTCGCTGGTGGGCATCGGCACATCTGACAACCGGCACGGGTGCCGCGGCAACCCGTGGGGGCGGAGCGTTACCCGGCCGTGACCTCGGCGCCGCCGTCCGGGACGGCGCCCGGACGGCGAAGACTCAGACGACGTAGATCGTGACCGTGCTGCCCTTGGGGACCGAGGTGCCGGCCTCCGGGTCGGTGCGCACGACGAACCCGAGGCCGTAGTAGTCGTCCTCCTCGGAGCGCTGCGGCACCAGGCCGGCGTCGCGCAGCGCCTGCTCGGCCGCCTCGACGCCGAACAGGTTCACCCGCGGGACCTCGACCATCTCCGGGCCCTTCGAGACCACGAGGGAGACGACCTCGTCGCGGAACCGCGTGCTGCCCGGCGCCGGGTCCTGGGAGATGATCGTGCCCTGGGGGACCTCGGCGTCGAACGCCTCGGTGGTCTGGAGGACGAGGTTGCGGCGTTCGAGGGCCGCGGTGGCCTCCTCGAGCGTCTTGCCGACCCAGCTGCCGACCTTGATCGGACGCCGGCCGAGGCTCACCACGATCTGCACGGTGTCGCCGCTGGAGAGCTCGGCCCCGGCCTTCGGGACGGTGCCGAGCACGGAGTCGGCCGCGACCGTCTCGGAGTACCGGCCGATGCTCTCGCCCACCTCGAGCTGCACGGCCATCAGCTCGTCCTGGGCGGCGTCCTCGGTGAGGTCGCGGACCTCAGGGACGATCAGCTTGCCGAGCGAGAGGGTGACGGTGACGACGTCGCCGGGCAGCACCTGGGCGCCGCCCGCCGGGTCGGCGGAGACGACGGCGCCCTCCGGGACGTCGGAGTCGTAGACGGGCTCGGCGAAGGCGATCTGGAGGTCGGCGTCCTCGACGGCCGCGATCGCGACCGCCCGGGACTCCCCGACGACGGTGGGGGCGGCGGTGTAGCGCGCCCAGCCGTACCAGAACGCGCCGCCACCGACCGCGAGCGCCAGCACGAGGGCCACGACGAGCAGCACCGGGCCCCGGCGCGAGCGGCGGGACCGGCCGGCCGGGCCGGACCCCGTGGGACCGACCCGCGGGGGCTGGTGCCGCGGGGGCGGGCCGGACGGCTGCGCCTGCGGCGGCCGCTGGTCGACGCGCTGGTCGACGCGCTGGTCGATCCGCGGGGGGAGCGGCACGGGCCGCGTCGTCGGCGCGCCGAGGACCGGCAGCGTGGTCGTCGGCTCGGGGTGGTCGCGGGGCAGCCGCTGGTCGGCGAACAGCGCGGCGTCGCTGTCGAGGTCGTCGCGCTCGCGGGTCAGCAGGTGCGGGGCCAGGTCGAGGGTGAGCTCGGGGTCGTCGCGGACGCCGCGGTCCAGGGCGTGGGAGACCCGGTGCACCTGGTGCAGCAGGACGCCGGCGTCCGCGGGCCGCAGCGCCCGGTCGCGGGCGGTGGCCCGGGCGACCAGCGCGTCGACGTACGGCGGGATCCCGGGCACCAGGGCCGACGGCGGCGGCACGTCGTGGTGCACGTGCTTGTAGGCCACCGCGATCGGGGTCTCGCCCTCGTGCGGCTTCTCGCCGGTGAGCAGCTCGTAGAGCATCACGCCGGCGGCGTAGACGTCGGCGCGCGCGTCGGCGCGGCCCTCGACGACCAGCTCGGGCGCCAGGTAGGACACGGTGCCGATGAGCACGCCCTGCGTGGCGGTGTGCTGGGTGTCGGCGCTGATCGCCTTCGCGAGACCGAAGTCGGCGACCTTGACCTGGCCGCCGGACTGCTCGTCGGAGATCAGGACGTTCTCGGGCTTCACGTCGCGGTGGATCAGCCCGGCGCGGTGGGCGGCGGCGAGCGCGGAGAGCACCGGCTCGATGAGCGCCAGCGCCCGCGCCGGCGGCATCGGGCTCTCCTTGGCGATCGTGTCGCGCAGGGTGTGGCCGCTGACCAGCTCCATCGCGAGGAACACCGTGCCGTCGTCGTCGCCCTGGTCGTAGACCGCGACGACGTTCGGGTGCGAGAGCCGGGCGGCGGCGCGGGCCTCGCGCACGAAGCGGTCGGCGAAGTCGTGGTCGCTGTCGGAGTCCGAGAGCCCCGCGTGCATGATCTTGACCGCCACGGTGCGGTCGAGGCGGACGTCGTGCGCCTCGTGGACGCTGGCCATCCCGCCCCGGGCGATCCGCGGGCCGATGAGGTAGCGGCCGTCGAGCAGGCGCCCGCGCGGGCTCGCCGACGGCGTGCCGGCGCCGTTCGCGTCAGTCGCCACGTCGACCCTCCTGTCCGGCAGGGGAAGGTGCCGGAGGCCGCCATCCTACGGTTGACGGGTCCGGGTGGCCCGTCACCCGAGGACCGGCGTGGCGCGGTCGGCACCGTCCGGGTGGGGGCGACGTGGGAACATGGTGCGATGAGCACCCCCTCCCTGGCCGAGGCCGACCTGGCCGCGCTCGTCGACGACTGGATCGACTGGGCCGAGGCGGCCCGTCGCCTCGACGTGACGCCCGCCAAGGTGCGGACCATGGTCCGCGAGCACCAGCTGGCCGCGGCGGTCCCGGTGGCCGGCGGCGGCGTCAAGCTGCCGGCCGACCTGATCCAGGACGGGCTGCCCGTCAAGGGGCTCTCCGGCCTGCTGACGGTCATGCACGACAACCGCTACGACGACCGCGAGTGCATCGCGTGGCTCTTCCTCGACCAGGACTTCCCGGGCCGCGCGATCGACGCGCTGCGCGAGAACCGGGGCACCGAGGTCAAGCGTCGCGCCCAGGCACTGGCCTTCTAGACGTGACGACGTAGTGGCCACGTCACGATCCGGCGGGCCCGCCCGGTCGAGCCTGCTGTCCCTCGTGGTCGTCCTCGTGGTGGCCGTCGGGATCTGGGCGATCAACGGCGGCGACCCCGGCACGCCGACCGGCAACTCCGGTGCCACCCCGATCGCGACCGACCCGGCCGCCCCGGCCGCCCCGGCGCGAGACGACGGCACCGTGGCGCTGGCCGACCTGCCGCCCGAGGCGGCCGAGGTGGTCGGGCTGATCGACGCCGGCGGGCCCTACCCCTACGACCAGGACGGCGGCACCTTCGGCAACTTCGAGGGCCTGCTGCCCGACCGCGAGCGCGGCTACTACGAGGAGTTCACGGTGCCCACGCCCGGCGAGGACGACCGGGGGGCGCGCCGGATCGTCGCCGGCGCCGACGGCGAGCTGTACTGGACCGCCGACCACTACGCCTCGTTCGAGCGGATCAGCCGGTGAGCGGACTCGCCGCGATCCTGGCCGGCCGGACGCCGTCCGGGGCCTACCACTGGGTCTCGAACTGGCCGCCGGGCCGGGTCCGCGAGCCGGTCGAGGAGGCCGGGTGGCGCTTCGCGCACCTCGAGGGCGCCCGGATCGAGTCGGTGCCCGAGCTGCACGACGCCCTGGCCGAGGCCCTCGACCTGCCCGACCACTACGGCCGCAACCTCGACGCCCTCGCCGACTGCCTCACCGACCTGCCCGCCCACCAGGTGCTCCTGTGGGACACCTGGTCGGTCCTGGCCCGCGCCGAGCCTCGGGTCTTCTCGATCGCCGTCGACCTGCTCGGCTCGTCGCTGACCGTGCTGCTGCGCGGTCCCGGCCCCGAGACCGGGCTCCCGACCCTCGACTGACCGGCCCCGGACGGCACCGGTCGGTGCCGCGTGCTGCGCCGGCGGCTCAGAGCACCCGTTGGGTGACGGCCTCGGCCAGGCCGCGCAGGACCTCGGTGGCGCCGGGATCGAGGGCCGCGGCGTCGAGGCCGGTGACGGCGATCGTGGCGAGCTCGGTGATCACGTCCTCGACCTGGGCGTGCGCGCCGCTGGCGGCGATGATCTCGCGCAGGCGCTGGACCTCGGCCGGTGTCAGGGGCGAGCCCAGCGACCGGTCGAGCAGCGCGGCGTCGGCCGGGGGAGCGGCGTCGAGGGCGAGTGCGACCAGCACGGTGCGCTTGCCCTCGACGAGGTCGTCGCCGGCCGGCTTGCCGGTGGTCGCCGGGTCGCCGAAGACGCCGAGCAGGTCGTCGCGCAGCTGGAACGCCTCGCCGAGCGGGAGGCCGAACGCCGACAGCGCGGTCAGGGTCTCGGGACCGGCGCCGGCGAGCGCGGCCCCGACGTGCAGCGGCCGCTCGATCGAGTACTTGGCCGACTTGTAGCGCAGCACGGTCATGGCGGCCTGGACGTCGGCGCGGCCGCGGGCCTGCACCGACACGTCGAGGAACTGCCCGGCGATGACCTCGGTGCGGCACAGGTCGAACACCTCGAGCGCGGGCCCGACGCGGTCCCAGCCGAAGCCGCAGCGGCGCAGCAGCTCGTCGGACCAGCCCAGGAGCAGGTCGCCGAGCAGGATCGCCGCGGCGGCGCCGTACTGCTCGGCGTCGCCACGCCACCCGGCCCCGCGGTGCTGCCCCTCGAACGCACGGTGGGTGGCGGGCCGGCCGCGGCGGGTGTCGGAGGCGTCCATCAGGTCGTCGTGGGCCAGGGCGCTCGCGTGCAGCAGCTCGAGCGAGCCGCAGGCGCGCAGCAGCGCGGCCTCGTCGGACACGTCGGGCTCCACGGCCCGGAACCCCCAGTGGCAGAACGCCGCCCGGAACTTCTTCCCGCCGGCCACCGCGGTGCGGGCCTCCGCGACCAGGCGCTCGGCGTCGGCACCCAGCGGCACCAGCCGCTCGGCCTGCGCGTCGAGGAACGCCGAGAGGCTCGCGTCGAGCCCGGAACGGAACCGTGCGTCGTCCCAGGAACCGTCGCCGATGACCACGCCACGACACTAGAGCTCTACGATTCCCGGCATGGCAACGGGTCGCGGACGCAGCATCGGCGAGCTCCTGCGCGACGGCGAGCGGTCGATCTCCTTCGAGTTCTTCCCGCCGCGCGACGAGGCCGGGACCGAGCGCCTGTGGCGCGCGATCCAGGCACTGGAGCCCTACCGGCCGACCTTCGTCTCGGTCACCTACGGCGCCGGCGGTGCCACCCGCGACACGACGGTGGAGATCACCGGCCGGATCGCCCGCGAGACGTCGTTGACGCCGGTCGCGCACCTCACCTGCGTCGGCCACACCCGCGACGAGCTCGAGTCGATCCTCGACACCTACGCCGAGGCGGGCGTGCACCACCTGATGGCGCTGCGCGGCGACCCGCCCGACGGCCCCCGCGCGGACTGGACCCCGACCGAGGGCGGTCTCGACTACGCCCGCGACCTGGTCGAGCTGGCGCGCTCGCGCGGCGACTTCCGGGTCGGCGTGGCGGCCTTCCCCGAGGGCCACCCGAACGCCGCGTCCCGCGACGCCGACGCCGACGTGCTGGTGGCCAAGGCCGAGGCCGGTGCGGAGTTCGCGGTGACCCAGATGTTCTTCCGCGCCCAGGACTACTTCGACCTGGTCGACCGGGTCCGCGCCCGTGGCGTCGACATCCCGATCCTGCCGGGCATCATGCCGATCCTCAACGTCGCCGCGATCCGCCGCCAGGGCGAGCTGATCGGTGCCGAGGTGCCGGCCGACCTCGTCGCCCGCATCGCCGCCCACGACGACCCGGCCGCCGTCCGCGCCGAGGGCATCGCCATCGCCGCCGAGCTCTGCGACGAGCTCCTCGCCGGCGGGGCGCCGGGACTGCACTTCTACACGCTGAACTTCTCGCGGGCCACGCTGGAGATCTTCGAGCGGCTCCAGATCACCGTCTGACGGTACGGTCGGGGGCATGCTCGCCGCCCGCACCACCACCACCACCGGCTCCGGTCGGGTCGCCCTCCCGCGCTCGGTCGCCGTCGTCCGGGTGACCGCCACGCACCGCGCCGCGACGCTGGTGGGGGCCCTGGCCGGTGCCGAGTCGGCGCGCGCCGCCGTCGTCGAGGTGGCCCGCCGCCACGTCGACCCCGCCGACGCCGGCGCCGTCGCGACCCAGAGCCTCGACATCTGGCAGACCACCGACGACCAGGGGCGCCGCGTCGGCCACGAGGCGCGGCACGCGCTCAGCATCCGCGCCGCCAGCCTCGACGCGGCCGCCGCGCTCGTCCAGGCGCTGGCCGACGAGGTCGGCGACCGGATCAGCCTCGACGGCGTCTCGCCGGCCGCCGTGCCGAGCGAGGAGGACCACCGCACCGCCCGTGAGCGCGCCTTCGCCGACGCCCGGGCCACCGCCGAGCACCTCGCCGAGCTGGCCGGGGCCGGCCTCGGCAGCGTGGTCTCCGTCGCCGAAGGTGCCGCGCGCGGTGGCGCCCGGGGCGGTGCCGCCGACGCCCGGCTGGCGAGCGCGAAGACCCCCGTGGGCCTCGAGGGCGGCGAGGAGGACCTCACCGCCGCCGTCACGGTCGTCTGGGAGCTGGGCTGAGACCCGTCCCCGCGCTCAGGCGGGACCGATGACGGTCGCGACCAGCGCCGCGCCCAGCCCGACGTAGGCCAGTCCCGAGCCGGGTGTCGCGTGGGCGCCGACGGCGTAGACGCCGGGCACCGGGGTCGTCGGGCCGAGGCGCCGCCGGACGGTGCCGCGGCCCTGCCAGAGCACGCCGTGCGGCGAGCCGCCCCACGCCTGCACGGTCTCGTACGGCGTCCGGTCGACGCGGGCGACGACCCGCTGCCGCAGGTCGGTGCCGTGGCGCGCCAGCACGGTGAGGAGGTCCTCGGCGAGGCGGCCGCGGCCGTGCACGGTCAGCGCGGCGTGGCCCTCCGGGGCGCGGCCGCCGGGCCGGACGACGACCATCGGGTCGCCGTGCAGCACGGTCTCGTGGGGGAGGTCGTCGAGGTCGCCCTCGACCCCGACGTGGGCGATGACCGGTGGCATCGCCGGCATCGTGCGGGCGACGTGCGGCGCCAGGGCGGGCAGCCGCCGCGGGTCGACCGCGCACACCACGGCGTCGGCGGCGAGCTCGCCGGTGGCGCTGGGGGTGGCGGTGGCCACGCCCGCGACCCGTCCCCCGCGCACGACCAGGTCCGTCACCGGGGTGTCGAGCAGCACCGTCACCCCGCGGGTCGCCAGCCGCGCGACGAGCAGGTCGCGCAGCCGCGCCAGGCCACCGTCGCGCGCCGGCACCGTCCAGGTGCCGAAGAGCTGCTCCAGGTGGGTGACGACGCCGGCCCAGGCCGGCACGTTGCGCAGGTCGTGGCCGTCGGCGACGAACGGGTGCCCGGCCACCATCGCGGGCCGGTCGTCGCGGAAGGCCTTGCGCAGCCGCTTGTGCAGGTGGGTGCGGCTGTCGAGGAGGGCGGCGACCTCCCGGGGCAGGGCCGCCGGCGTCCACGGCTCCTCGAAGTAGTGGCGGCGCAGCACGTCCCACACCTCCGCGTACGGGGACACGTAGGCGTCCCAGTCGGCGCCGAGCCCCGGACCGAGGGCCTCGAACGCGTCGGCCTGGCGCCGGGCGCCGCTGGGCAGCCGCAGCACGCTGTGGTCGGCGAACCGGTGCTCGCGCACCACCTCGAGCGGCGTCAGGTCCGAGCCGAGCTCGCGCTCCAGCGCCCGGCCGCTCTTGCGGAACAGGTCGCGCACCACGGCGGGCACCTGCAACGCCCACGGGCCGGCGTCCCACGTGAAGCCGTCGGACTCGACCGTGGTCAGCGCGCCGCCGAGCCGGTCGGCGGCCTCGACCAGGGTCACGTCGTGACCGAGCTTGGCGAGGCGGACCGAGACGGCCAGGCCGCCGTACCCGCCCCCGACCACCACCACCCGCATGCGCCGAACCCTACGGTGGGGCGATGGGACGCATCGTGCTGGTCTGCGGCATGCCCGGCGCCGGCAAGACGACGCTGGCGCGCGCCCTCGTCGCCGAGCTCGACGCCGTCCACCTCTGCCCGGACGAGTGGCTCGTCCCGCTCGGCATCGACCCGCACGACGCGCGGCGCCGTGACCGGTTCGAGCGGCTGCAGTGGCGCCACGGGCTGCGCCTGGCCGAGCTGGGTCTCACCGTCGTCGTCGACTTCGGGCTGTGGAGCCGCGTCGAGCGTCGCCGGCTCCGCGAGCAGGCGCGGGCGATCGGTGCGGACGTCGAGCTGCGCGTGCTCGACGTCCCGCTCGCCGAGCGCTGGCGCCGGGTGGCGGCGCGCAACGCCGAGCCGGGCGCCGTCGTGATCAGCCGCGAGCAGCTCGTCGACTACGAGCGGTGGTGGCAGCCGCCGGACGCCGCCGAGCGCGCCGCCTACGACGCGCCGGTGCGGAGGTCGGGTGCGGGGACGAGCGGACCGAACGCCGTGCCGTAGGTCTCGTCGAGGTGGGCCAGCAGCGCGGCGGCGAGCGGCGCCAGGCGCTGCCCGACCGCGAGGAGGTCTCCCGCGTCGAGCCGGGCGAGGAGGCCGGCGGGGGTGTCGGCCGCCTCGAGGGTCGCGGTGCCGGCCGGGTCGGCCACCAACCGGCCCCCGCGCACCGTGACGGGGGTGGAGAGCGTGCCGCCGACCCGGACGCCCTCGCCGACGGCGCCCGCGCGGCCGGTGCGGCCGGCGTCCATCAGGGGCACCAGCGTCTCGACGTCGGCGACGGTGAGTCCGGTGTCGAGGCCGGCGAGGAGGTGCTCCTGGAGGGCGGCGAGGAGGTCGCGGTCGACCCGGGCGAGCGTGGTGAGCCCGGCCGACATCCTCGGGTTGAGCTCGGTGGGGCGGAACCCGTCGGCGGTCAGCACGCCGTCGACGCCGAAGGCGCCGCGGTAGCCGTGGGCCTCGGCCAGGTGCGCCCCGACCCGGCGCACGGCGTCGCGCATCTCCTCGCGGTCGGCCTCCGGTGGGTCCCACCAGCTCGACAGGCCGCCGTGGACGAAGCGGCGTCGCACCGGGTCGCGCAGGGTCGCCAGCTCGACCGGGCGGAAGGCGGCCGTGCCGTCGGGCAGCACCATCGCGTGGATCGAGCACGGCACGCCGTCGAGGAAGGGCGCCACCCGCACCCGGTCGCAGCGCGGCGCGAAGAACGCGAACGTCGCAGCGCGGTCGCGCTCGTCGACGACCCAGCGGACGAAGTTGCCGGCGCCGTTGGGTCCGTCGCGGGCATCGCCGCTCCACACCGTGCCGAGCGGCCCGGCCAGGGCACCGGCTGCCGCGTCGAGCGCGGCCGGCCCCGCGTCGAGCGCCACCACCCGGTGCGGCGCCCGGGCGACGCCGGCGGCGTCCCAGACGGCGTCGGCGCGCAGCTTGTCCTCGAGGGCGAGGAACGACGCCGGCCGGCCGCCGAGCGTGGTGCGTCCCAGCAGCGGCTCGTCGCTGGTCACGAACGGTGAGGTGAACCAGACCGCGCGCCGCTCCGGGTCGAACGCCTCGACCTCCGCGACGACGTCGGCCGGCAGGTGGTGGCTGACCCGGTCGAGGAGCCGGACCTCCTCGGTCACCGAGCAGGTCGGTGGGAGCCGGACGTCGACGACGCGGCAGGTGCCGTCGTCGGGCACCGGGCCGGCGCCCCGGCCGGTCGAGAGCACCAGGACCGGCGAGCCGAGGGCGGCGTGACGGGCGACCGCCGGCGTGTGGGCGGCGAGGACGCCGGGGCCGAGGACGACGGGCCGGCCGGCGTGGTGGCGCTGCAGGCGCGCGGTCACCGCCGCCCGGACGGCGGCGTCGCTCAGGTCCACGGGGACGGCGGGCCCGGCGGCGCCCCGGGGGAGGCGGACGTGCGGGCGCGCCGCGCGCGCATGCGTCGCCACCCGCGGCGCACGACCTTGATCGCCAGGACCAGCACGCCCAGCCCGAGCACCAGCAGGACGGCGGCGATCGAGGCGGCCGCCACCGGGTGCTGGATCGCGAGGGCGACCAGGACGAGCACGACGACGTCCTCGGTGACGCTGGCGGTCACGTTGGTGACCGGCTCCGGCGAGGAGTTGATGGCGAGCCGGCTGCCGGCCTTGACGACGTGCGAGGCCAGGGCGGCGCCGCCGCCGACCGTGGCGTTGACCGCCTGGGTCACCGAGTCGGCGTCTCCGGCGAGGAGCAGGCCGATCACGGCGCCGGCCGTGGGGCGGATGACGGTGGAGATCGCGTCCCACGTGGAGTCGATGTAGGGGATCTTGTCGGCGACGAACTCGAAGGCGTAGAGGAAGCCCGCGACCGCCAGGACGTCCCACCGGGCGAGCGCGTCGGGCCCGTCGTCGACGCCGCCGACCCGGTGGCCGATGCCGAGCACCAGGACGACGAGGTAGGCGTTCACCCCGCTCGCCCACCCGCTCGAGAAGGTCAGTGCCAGGGAGTCCACGACGACCGGTCCCCGCTCACTCGACCTCGACGAGGGTGGCCCCGGTCAGGGCCAGCAGCTCGTCGTGGGTCGTGGAGAAGACCGCCGCGGGGTGCCCGGCCGCCGCCCACACGACGGAGTGCCGCGCGAGCCAGGGGTCGAGGTAGGTGGGCACCGGGGCCGGGTGGGCCAGCGGCGAGACGCCGCCGATGACCTGGCCGGTGTGCGCGCGGACGAACTCCGGTGTGGCGCGCCGCAGCCGCTCCACGCCGATCCGCTCGGCCACCAGCGCCTGGTCGACCCGGTGGGCCCCCGAGGTCAGGATCAGGACCGGCGCGCCGCCGGCGTCGAAGAGGAGGCTGTTGGCGATCGCCCCGGGCTCGCAGCCGAGCGCCTGGGCCGCCAGTACGGCGGTGTGCACGGAGTCGGGCAGAATGACGATCTCACCGGTGCCCCCGAGCCGCGCGTGCTCGGCGCGGAAGCGGCTCACGGAGGGGTGCTCGCCGGCCCGGGACGGCTCGGAGGTCGGGTCGCTGGACACGGGCCCGACTGTAAACGCACCGACCGACACCACGACGAGACCACGTCCGGCACCGAGACCGGCACCGAGACCGAGACCGGCACGAGTCCGACAGGAGACGAGGGAGCATGACGCAGCGACCGACCTCGGTCACCCGGGTGGTGCAGCTGGTCTGGGCCCTCGTCGCGCTCGCGACGGTGCTGGCCGCGTTGACCGTCGTCTTCGAGGACGACCTGGTGCGGGCCCTCGGCGCCGCGGGCACCTCCGCCGACGACACCCGCGTGCCGCCGTCGTTCGCACCGGTCGCGGTGGTGCTGGCCGGCACCGTGTCCTGCCTGCTGCTGGTCCAGCTGGCCCTCGTGGTGGGCGGGCACCCCTGGGCGCGGCACTCGCTCGCGGTCACCGTCGGCCTGGTCGGGCTGGGCACGGTCTCGGCGCTGACCTCGTCCTCCCCGCCGCTCGCCGCGGTCGTCGGCGGCGTGCTGGGCCTGGTGCTCGAGGCCCTGGTCGTGGTCAACCTCTACCGCCCGGGGACGGCGGCGAACGTCGTGCCGGCGGGCCGGCGCGGGAGCGCGGAGGACGGGTCGCCGCTCCGATCCTGATCGCTTGTCGGTGGGCGGGTGTAGCGTTCCTCCTGTTCGAACACGTGTTCGATCCTCCGGCGGGGCCGACCTCGACCCCCGGTCCCGCCGGGGCACCCCTCGACCCAGGAGAGCGCCCGATGATGCTCCCGGCCACCACGCACTCGTACCTCATCCGCGCCGCCGAGTCGCTCAGCGAGGCCATCGCGACCACCGAGGTCCCCACGCGCTACGCCTGCGCGCACGTCGCGGCACTGCGGGCCGCCGCGGCGCTGCTCGCCGCCCGGGCCCGGCCGGTGGCGACGACCCGGCGGCGTCCGCAGAAGAACGCGTGGGTCCTGCTCGCCGACGTCGCCCCCGAGCTGGGGGAGTGGGCCTCGTTCTTCGCCGCCGGCGCCTCCAAGCGTGCGGCCGCCGAGGCCGGCTCCACCCGGGCGGTCAGCGAGCGCGAGGCCGACGACCTCGTCCGCGACGCCGACCGGTTCCTCGCCGTCGTCGAGCAGGCCCTCGGGCTGGTCCCGCACGCGCCGCTGCACGAGCAGCTCGTCCGCCACGTCTCCTGAACCTGCTGCAAGGGTTTCCCTGGTCGACCGGGCCGCGCCGACTCGTCAGGGTCGTGGCATGACCCTCGGCTCCCTCCGCCGCACCGCGGCCACCGCCCTGCTCGCCCTGCCCCTGGCCCTCCCGCTCGTCGTCGTCGTCCCGGCGCAGGCCGTCCCCGCCGACCCGGGCGGACCCCCGGCCCAGG
This sequence comes from Nocardioides sp. S-1144, assembly GCF_005954645.2. Lineage (NCBI taxonomy): Bacteria > Bacillati > Actinomycetota > Actinomycetes > Propionibacteriales > Nocardioidaceae > Nocardioides > Nocardioides dongxiaopingii. The sequence goes on along the minus strand of NZ_CP040695.2, from coordinate 2,847,224 downwards.
CCGCACCGGCCGTCGCCGCGAGCGGCGGCACCGACGCCTACGACGACACCTACTGGGAGCCCGCGCTCGGCAGGACCGGCCCCGCGCTCGAGGCGGCCCTGCACGAGATCATCTCGACCGACGTCACCCGGCTGAGCTACAGCCAGGTGTGGGACGCCCTCAAGGTCACCGACCAGGACCCGGCCGACCCCGCCCGCGTCGTCCTGCTCTACCAGGGCACCTCCGTCCCGGCCTCCGACAACGGCGGTGGCGTCGACCAGTGGAACCGCGAGCACGTCTGGGCCAAGTCGCACGGCGACTTCGGCACCGCCACTGGTCCCGGCACCGACATCCACCACCTGCGGCCCACCGACGTCACGGTCAACTCCGACCGCGGCAACCTCGACTTCGACGAGGGCGGCACCGAGAACGACGAGGCGCCCGGCAACTTCTCCGACTCCGACTCCTGGGAGCCGCGCGACGAGGACAAGGGCGACGTGGCGCGGATGATCCTCTACATGTCGGTGCGCTACGAGGGTGGCGACGGCCACCCCGACCTCGAGGTCAACGACGAGGTCGGCAACGGCTCGGCCCCGAACCACGGCCGGCTGTCGGTCCTGCTCGAGTGGAACGCCGAGGACCCGCCCAGCGCGTCCGAGCTGCGCCGCAACGACCTGATCCAGGCCGACTTCCAGGGCAACCGGAACCCCTTCATCGACCACCCCGAGTGGGCGCAGGACATCTGGGCTGCGTGATAGGTTGGTTCGAACAGGTGTTCGAGGAACCGAGGTCGTCGTGCCAGCCCAGTCCGACCCCGCCAGCCCGCTAGGGTTCGGGGCATGTCCGCGAGCGAACGTCGTACCCCCACCGTCGCGCCTCGCACCGCGGTGGTCTGGGACG